>JANOMG010000304.1:0-1940 GCA_031420175.1 Nitrospira sp. | reverse complement strand
GGGAGCGACCAGGCAAACTCCACCACGCGGTGATCCAAAAATGGCACGCGCGTCTCCAGCGAGACGCCCATCGCCGCACGATCCACTTTAGTAAGGATGTCGTCGGGCAGGTAGGTCATCTGATCCAGGTACATCATGCGCTGCTCAAAATCCGGCAGGTCTGCCCATCGTGCAGGGTCGGTCAACACCGTGGGCGGTTCATGCGTGCCGCGCACTACCTCGGTCGGCTGCTTCCAGTGCGACACCAGGTCAAGGTAAACTTCCTCCGGCGTCCTCACCGCCAGAACCTCAGCTAGCTTGTGCAATTTGTCGCCGGGGTTTGCATAACGCCAGCCAACCGGGAGGAAGCGGGACAAGCCCCTGAACAGGCCATTCCATGCGGAAGGCGGTAGTGCCATGAGAGCCCCTGCCAAGGCCGCGCGCAGAGGTTGCGGCGCCCAACCGACACGTCGCCAGATGTGTGTGGCCCAGAAATAGCGGTTGTAACCGCCAAACAGTTCATCACCACCATCGCCGGAGAGGCTTACCGTTACATGCCGACGGGCCAGTTCGCTGACTAAAAAAGTCGGAATCTGCGACGAGTCAGAAAACGGCTCGTCGTATAGCGCTGGCAAGCGAGGAATGACGTCCATTGCCTCTTTCGGCATGACATACAGTTCTGTGTGCTCTGTCCCCAGATGCCGTGCCACCGACTTAGCGTGTGGCGCCTCGTCATAACCTTCCTCGTGGAATCCGATGGTGAAGGTTTTGACCGGGCGGCTTGACTGCGCCTGCATCAAGGCCACCACGGTAGAGGAATCCACCCCGCCAGAAAGGAACGCGCCCAGCGGCACATCAGCAACCATCTGCTGGCCGACGGCGTCCTTCAGCAAGGCTTCAAGCACAGAAACCGCCGCCGCCTCGCTCCCCTCAAACGGATGTGCAAGACCTGCTTCTATCGCCTGCTTTCCGCTCCAGTAAGGCACAATCCGCGGATTTCGCTGCGACAACGACACCGTAAGGAGACAGCCGGGCGACAGCTTGGAAATGCCCTGATAAATAGAGTAGGGCGCGGGAATGTAATTGTGCCGCAGCAACAAAGCCAGCGCGTTGCGGTCTACCTCTGCCCTGAACTCCGGATGTGCCCTGAGCGCTTTGAGTTCCGAGCCAAACAAAAATGCCTCGCCCTGCCAGCCGTAGTACAGGGGCTTTTCCCCCAGGCGGTCACGCCCCAAGGTGAGAGTACGCGTGTGCTTATCCCACAAGGCAAAGGCAAACATTCCCACAAAGCGTGGCACCGCTTTCTCGATACCCCACTCCTCAAAGGCAGCAAGTATGACCTCCGTATCAGAATGCCCACGAAACTTCTGACCGACTACCCCCAACTCAGATCGCAACTCGGCAAAGTTGTAGACTTCACCATTATATGAGATCACATACCGGCCACTGGCCGAGACCATCGGTTGATGCCCCATAGGTGATACATCTATGATGGAGAGCCGTGCGTGACCAAGCCCAATCCCTACCCGTTCATCACACCAGACCCCGAAATCGTCAGGGCCTCGGTAACGAATAGATGCCACCATGGCCCGAACACTAGACGGTAGTTCGGCGATGGACTGACCCATGGTTCCAGCTATCCCACACATTCGTTGATGTCCCGACGCCTATCTAAGGATGAAAATGCTGCGGTGCACCGACACCCTCAATGGGCCGATGGATTGTTGAAACTGAGGTCCGAATAGAGCGCAGTATACCGATCAACAATTCTTGCCAGGGAGTACTCTGTTTCAATCCGTGCCCGCGCTGCACGTCCCAGATGTTCACGCGCGGCAGGCCCCCGATCAATCAAGTCAATGATGGCATGTGCCAGTGAAGCTGGGTCACGCACGGGGACGACTAACCCGGTATCGCCGATAATGCTGCGCGCATCGCCAACGTCTGTCGAGACACAGGGAATT
>JANOMG010000303.1:0-8565 GCA_031420175.1 Nitrospira sp. | reverse complement strand
TATCTCTCGCGTACCCATTATGGTGGATAGTTCGAAGTGGGAGATACTAGAGACGGGTCTAAAAGACATCCAGGGTAAGCCCATCGTCAATAGCATCAGCCTGAAAGAAGGCGAAGCCAAGTTCCTTCAGCAGGCCAAATTAGTTCATCGCTATGGGGCAGCCGTGGTGGTGATGGCGTTCGATGAGCGTGGCCAGGCCGATACGTACGAGCGCAAGATTGAGGTCTGTGAGCGGGCCTATCGCCTCCTCACGGAGCGCATCGGTTTTCCAGCCCAGGACATCATCTTCGATCCCAACATCCTCACCGTTGCGACCGGCATTGAGGAACATAATAATTATGCGGTGAATTTTCTCGAAGCCACGCGCTGGATCAAGCAGCATCTTCCGCTGGCGAAAGTCAGTGGCGGTGTCAGTAACATTTCCTTCTCGTTTCGCGGCAACAATCGCGTGCGCGAAGCGATGCATGCGGCATTTCTGTATCACGCCATTAAGGCCGGTCTGGACATGGGCATTGTGAACGCTGGGCAGTTGGCGGTGTACGAGGAGATTCCCAAGGATCTTCTGGAGCTGGTCGAAGATGTACTGCTGAACCGCCGGCCGGATGCGACAGAACGATTGGTGACGTTTGCCGAGACCGTCAAGCAACAGGGGAAAGTGGCGGTGAAAGACGATGAGTGGCGCTCGGGCACGGTCGAGGAGCGCCTCTCCCATGCGTTGGTGAAAGGTATGACCGACTACATCGAGCAGGATATCGAGGAGGCTCGACAACAGTATGCCAAGCCGCTGCATGTGATCGAAGGACCACTGATGGCCGGGATGAACATCGTCGGGGACCTGTTCGGGTCCGGCAAAATGTTTTTGCCTCAAGTGGTCAAGAGCGCCAGGGTCATGAAAAAAGCTGTCGCCTACCTCATGCCATTCATGGATGCTGAGAAGGAACAATCAGGTGCGTCGAGCTCGAACGGCAAGATTCTTCTCGCCACGGTCAAGGGCGATGTGCATGACATCGGGAAGAACATCGTCGGGGTGGTCCTGGGATGTAATAACTACGAGGTGATCGATCTTGGGGTGATGGTGCCTTGCGAACAGATCTTGGCGGCTGCACGCGAACATGGGGTCGCGATCATCGGGTTGAGCGGACTGATTACCCCCTCGCTCGATGAAATGGCACATGTCGCACGAGAACTGACGCGCCAGGGCTTCGACCTGCCGTTACTGATCGGCGGAGCCACCACGAGCAAAGCCCATACGGCCGTCAAGATCGCCCCGGCCTACAACCATTCCGTGGTGCATGTGTTGGATGCCTCCAGAGCCGTGGGCGTCGTCGGTAGTCTGGTGAATGCCGACTTGCGGGCTGACTTCGCCAAGAAGGTTCGCGCCGACTATGATCAGATACGCCAGACCCACCAGGGCAAGGGAGCCAAATCCCTCTGGACGTTGCCACGGGCGCGAGGCAATCGATTTCAATGCAATTGGGATGAGGTCGATATCCCCATACCCGCCTTCACAGGGATAATGGCGCTGCCACAGCAGCCGTTAGAACAGTTGATTCCCTATATCGACTGGTCGCCGTTCTTTCATACATGGGAATTGCGTGGACGCTACCCGACCATTTTTGAAGATCCTGTCGTGGGCCCCAAGGCCAAAGAGTTATACGACGATGCGTTGGCCTTGCTCCGCAAGATTGTGGATCAACGGTTGTTCACCGCCAACGGGGTGTACGGGTTCTTCCCTGCCAACAGTGTGGAAGACGACATTGAGGTCTACGTCGATGACCGGCGCACGGCAGTCTTGACGACGATCCATACCCTGCGTCAGCAATCGGAGAAGCCGCAGGGGCAGCCGAGTTTCGCGCTAGCGGATTTTATCGCAACGAAAGAGTCTGGCCGTGCGGATTATCTTGGAGCCTTTGCCGTGACGACGGGCGTTGGGGTCGATCTCTTGTGTAAGGAGTTCGAGCGAGACCATGACGACTACAATTCCATCATGGCTAAAGCATTGGCCGATCGCTTAGCCGAAGCCTTTGCCGAGTATCTCCATAAGCAGGCGCGCGACGTGTGGGGGTATGGAAAGAACGAGGCATTGACTCCTGAGGATCTGATCCGTGAAAAGTATCGCGGCATCCGGCCGGCGCCAGGCTATCCAGCCTGTCCAGACCACACAGAGAAGCGGCTACTGTTTGACCTCTTGTCTGCGGAACAGCACACAGGCATCACCCTGACGGAAAGCTTCGCGATGTGGCCTGCGGCCTCGGTCAGCGGATTCTATTTCGCGCATCCGGACGCCAGATATTTTGCGGTGGGGAAGATTGGGAAGGATCAGGTGCTCGACTATCAGACGCGAAAGGGGATGCCTCTTTCAGTGCTCGAACGATGGTTGGGGCCGAACCTGAACTATGAGCCTACTGTAGGATAGCTGGGCGAGATGCGCGAGAAGGGCAAGCAACTCGGAATCAGGGCTTGCAGGTCGCGGGCTGAGAGGTGGACGAATTATTTCGCATCCTGCTAGGAGCCTGTCCGAGTAATCCTGCACTGTTGACTGGACAGGTCAATGGCCATGTGGTTTCTAGGGCTCAGGAGCCACTCATTCAACATAGGGCACGTCGATCAGATTATGCTGGTGCCGCCTTCGGTTCAGGACCTGGTGCCAGAGGGGCATCGGGCCCACTTCGTCCGGGACACAGTCCGGGACTCGCGGGACCGGTCAGCCATCGTGGAGACCGATACGGAGAGCCGCGGTTTCCGCCGTATGATCCCACCATAGCCGCTCGGGCGGCGACCGTACAGGGGTGGCTGCTGAAGGCGGAGACCCTCGACGCGCGCGAGGAGACGGAGTGGGGTCGGGAGCGTCGCGGGGATGCATTGCCGACGTGAGTCGCCGCCACGCAGGCGCGGTTGGAGAACATTCGGCACGCCACGACCGCGCTGGAAGCCGACGCCCGTGCACGCGCGGAGGACATGCGCACTCCCCCCACGAGTCACGAGGTGGCTCCGCCCACGCGTAGCCGACCCCGCACGCTCCCGTCCGGCGTCCCCCAGACCGCGCCCCGCGCAATTCTACGGATCCCGAGAGCCGGATCATGCAGACCGCCGATGGCTTCGTGCAAGGGGACAACGCGCAGGCCGCCGTGGATGCCACCTGTCAGATGATCGTCGCCCAACAGGTGACCCATGCGCCCAACGACTAGCAGTAACTCGCACCCCTGGTTGCGCAGAGCAAGGCAAACACCGGCCGACCGGCGTGCGAGGTGCCGGCCGATGCCGGCTCCTGCTCGGACGCCAATCTCCGGGAACTGAAGCGGCGGCCTATCCAGGGTTACGTGGCCACCGGTCGGCACCCACACGGGCACGCCGCGGCCGGCGAAAGCCGTCACGCACGAGGCGGGACTCGCACACGAGCCAGGCCGGTGAAGCGCCGACGGGGCGGGCATCGCAGTCGATACCGGAGGCGCACACAGACGGTGGCACCCGTCTCGGACAGATCACACAGGCGCAAGGATGTCGGTAGATGCGGTTGCGCGGACTCGCCCATGTGGCGCAGGAGTGGAGCCCGGTGTGTCTGGCCCACAACTTCTTGAAGTTGGCGAACGCTCGTCCCGGAGAGGGGCAGCACGGAACGACCCTGCCGGAATGTCGTGACGGGTTCTGGTCTCCCCGTGACGCTCACAAACTCTACCCGATGAGAAAACCAGATCAGCTAGTAAGAAGGCCGCCGTCAATCGCGGCTCAGACCATGACTCGGACAGGCTCCTAGGAGATTGCTGCAAGGACCTTCGTATGAGCTGGCTTGCCGATCGCTGCAGTCAGCGCCGACTTTATCTGCCGATATCGTTCATCTGCCCAGCGATTCACGTCTTCTGAATCAGTGAACACCAGATCCCAGGCTTTTGCTGCGTCCAACATCAGCAGTTGGTGTGGCTGAGTATTGCTAGGCCTGTAGACCACGAGGACGGCTGATTTACCGGTTAGACTGATATCCGTGAAGACGTGCAGCATGGAGCCATCCGGCAAGGTGATGTCGCGAGACGCGGCCTCAACGAGGGGATGGTACAGTCGCTGAAGAAACTGGGACGTCACTTCGTAGGCGTTCGTTGTGCTCAGAAGCCGAGGGTTTGGTTTCTCGCCGAATAGATTTTCGGTCAGATAGGTTGCTGCTTCCCAGGTCGGCATGACTCCCGACGTGACCAAGGATTCGCAGAGGTAGGCAATCCAATTGCGCGTCGCTGCCTGTTTATGGGCCGTAATCGTCTTCTTTGCCATGATCGGCAGCCTTTCTCGAACGTAAGATGGTGGGGTACAGGATCTGGAAATCTGCGTGGGTATCCGTACCTGACGAGATGAGGGAAGTATATCGGCGGGTGGAAAACCGGTCAACGAAATGACGAAAAAGAGGCTAGCCCACAGTCGTCATGACGGTTCGTTAGGAAATCGCATGGAAGCTAGGCGAGGGGTTCGAGGCGAGAGGGACGCTATTCATTTTGATCATCCCTAGCTTCTAGCCCCGTGCCTCTCGCCCGAACATCGGCGATGGCAGCAGATGCGTTCATGAATATGGTGGGCTTAAGACTCGGGAATTATTCCGGGCGCCGAGGGGCCGCTATACTGCTCATATATGCGCTTGATGTCGTCCATTGAGGCAAAGAAGATATCGAGAAGCTCGGGGTCGAAGTGCTCGCCTCGATGTTTGGTCATGAGTTCGACGGCGTGATCGAGGGTGAAGGCCGGCTTGTAGACCCGTTGCGTGGTAAGCGCATCGAACGCATCGGCAATTGCGGCGATCCGTCCTTCTAGGGGAATCGCTTCGCCTTTTAGCTTGCGTGGATATCCATTGCCATCCCAGCGCTCATGGTGGGTCCAGGCAATCAAGGCTGCCACTTTGAGGATCTCCGCATCCGATCCGTCGAGGATGCGATAGCCGATCTCTGCATGTTGAGAGATCACGTCGAATTCTTCCGGCGTGAATTTACCGGGCTTCAGGAGCACATGATCCGGGGTCCCAATTTTTCCGATGTCATGCATCGGACTGGCCGTGCGGATCAGGTCGCACCGTTCCGATGAGAGCCCATACTTCCTGGCCAGCAATTCGCAGTAGTGGCTCATGCGTTGAATATGCTGGGCCGTAGCACCGTCCCGGTATTCGGCGGCGATGGCGAGCCGTTGAATCGTTTCTTCCCGTGAGAGACGGAGTTCCTTTTCGCTGCGTTCGAGCCACTCAAGCGCTTGCTGGAGCGCCATTGTTCTGGTTCTCACGATATCTTCGAGGTTCTCTCGCTGTTGGCGATTTTCCAATTCAAGTCGGCGCCGACGGAGGGCATTGGCGACATCGATCAAGACCTCATTGGACTCAAACGGCTTAACGATGTACCCGAAGGCCCCGATGTCTAACGCCGCATTCGCCAGCACAGAGCTATCGAGACCGGTCACCATGATGACGGCGGTCGAGGGATACTGGTTCAGGATATTACGGACCAGATCCATACCCGACTCGCCGGGCATGTTCACATCACACAACATCAAGGCAAAGGGTTGTTCCTCAAGTTTCGCGCGCGCGTCGCGCGCATCGGACGCTAGCACCGTTTCATAGCCGTGTGTTTGGAGCATGTATCCCAATAGCCGACGAATGGGCTCCTCGTCATCGACGATCAGAATGCGTTTCAGTTCAAGAAGGGTCTGCTGGGTTGGTCGGTCAAGAAGTAGCGTCATAATTCGTAAGGTTCACTTATTCTTATATGATGAAGAAAAAGGACTGTCCAATCTTGGTGGATACGTGTTTGTGTCACGATGGTCATGGGTCTCAATGGAACTGTAAAGCCATATGCACCTTTTGTGCCAATATATTGTGAAAAGCCGGCCTGCGAGCCTCTCAATCAGATGAAAGCTTCTTTGACGGAAAGGAGCGGAATGATGCGCTGTGACAATATTTTACTGCGTGCAGTGGCAGCATCATTCAAAGCCCGAGTGGGCCACTCATCTGGAGTGAGCACGAAGCTGTACAGATTTAGTCGGTCGCGCCGTGTACTTTTGTACGAATCGATCGGCAGGAAAGACCAAAGGCATACAGTAATTGAGCTTCCCAAGAAAATTCGTCTTCCCGTGGATATCGTAGGATCGCAATTACTATGAACGGGAGGACGATGCAGATACCGCGGCAGAAATACACCTCCGAGTTTAAGGTATTGGCGGTCACGCGAGTCCACGATGGGTTGACAGCCGGAGTGGGGGCCAAGGAGTTGGGGTTGGTTGAACACCCGGTACGGAACTGAGTCAAGGCGACCGCGGCAGGGACGCTCCACGGGGCAGGCGCCACGGTGGGCACACCGTGAACAGATGGAACGGTCGCACCTGCGTGCCGAGAGCGTGAGCCTACAGCGCGAGAGCGAAATCCTGAACAAAGCCACGGTGGACGCCGCAAGGAACACGCAGTGCAGTAGATGGAGGGGCCGGGCACGGACTACACCTGGACCAGATGTGAGCGGTCCAGACGGTGAGCGAACGCGGCTACCGCGCCTGGAAGCAAGGCTGCACGCCAGATCGCACGCGGCTGACGGATGTACAGATGGTAGCGCCGATCTGCGCCACTCACGACGCACTCAAGGGGGCCTAAGGCAGCTCGAGAATGGTCAAGGAGTTATGGGGGCGTGGGGGGGCAGCTTCCAAGCCGCGAGTAGAACGACTGATGCGCGACCACGGCATCCGTGTGCGCCACTCGCGGCGGGACAGGGTGACGACGGACTCGACGCACAATCTGCCAGTGGCGTCGAACCGGCTCAATTGGGACTTCACGCCATCCGCCCCGAACCAGACATGGACATCGGACATCGCGACCGACGCGCTGACGGTGGCGAGGTTCGGACGGAAACCATCCGCGGGGCTGCAGCATCACTCGGATCGGGGCAGTCCGCCAGTCAACCTCTCCAGGCCACGCTGAAAGCCTATGGCATGGAGGGCGCCATGAGTCGCAAGGGGAATTGTCGGAATCACGCACAACTGAGAGTTGGCGTAACAGTGTCAACAACGAGCGAGCCCATGGGCGGCGTGATGCAACACGGCACAAATGACGGCGCGCATACGATTCTCGGTACGGTTCTCTCTAAAGCGCATTTAGGGGATGTCTTGTGGGATGTGCCAGTTCAGCTAGTTCCTCACTCCGTTCACCGGCTGTACAGGCGCCTGCCGTCTAGAGTCGGTCTCCTCCTCCTATAACTTGTGATGCTGGCCCTTTGGGGCCGTATCTGACTCTAGTCAAGAATCGACAGCAACCAACCGATAAAGCATTCACGGATTACGTTACAGGGGAGCGAGGGCCTGGGGAGGATCGTCCGGTCTCTGTGTCCGTCTGTAGGGACGTGACCCGTCTTGTTAGAGGTCTTGGCACCCCGTTAGATCGTACCCCCGCCGTGATCACCGGCAATGCCGGTGATGTTGTGCACGCTGTTCGCCACATATGGAGCGTTGCTGAACATGGACTACAATTACGCCCAAGGAGTTCGAAAATTTTCGTGCGCTCATCTATCAGGAATGCAGCATCAGCCTGAACGAGAGCAAGAAAACTTTGATCGTGTCCCGGCTGTCCAAACGGCTGAGGACGCTGGAGTTGGACTCGTTTCAAGCCTATTACGACATGGTTGCAGGCGAGACGGAGGGCGAGGAATTCACACTCCTCCTCGATCTCGTCTCGACGAACAAAACCGATTTCTTCCGCGAGCCCAAACATTTCGACTTTCTTCGCGAGCAGACTCTTCCGACGCTGCAATCGACTCGGCGCGTCCGGATCTGGTCGTCGGCGTCCTCTTCCGGCGAGGAGCCCGATACCATCGCCATGACGCTGTACGATAGCGTGCCCGATCCGGAACGCTGGGATTTCAAAATCCTGGCGTCGGACATTTCGACGCGCGTCCTCGCCCGAGCCGCGTCAGGTATCTACGAAGACGAACGCGTGCGGGATCTTCCGAAAGACGTCGTCGAGCGGCATTTTTTGCGAGGGAAGGGGGAACGGGCCGGCATGATCAAGGTCAAACCCCACCTGATCGAGATGGTGCGCTATCGCCGGATCAACTTGATGGACGAGGCCTTTCCGGTCAAAGAGCCCTTGGATCTCATCTTCTGCCGCAACGTGATGATCTACTTCGATCGTCCGACGCAGGCACAGTTGGTCACAAAGTTCTATCGCTACCTGAAGCCGGGCGGCTATCTTTTTATCGGACATTCAGAGAGTTTGCAGCGTCTCGATCAGCCCTTCAAGGCCATCGCGCCGACGATCTATCAGAAGGAAGCGTAAGCCGTCGTTCGTGGGAGGACGGAGCTGATAGCGAATGGCTCGGGACACGCGTCGTCTGTCGTGCAGAGGAGCTGATTGTTGGTTTCGGCAGTTGGACTCTCACTGCTCGCCAGACGCCATATGCTCTTTTCTTCAGACAAGATACGCGTCACGAAGGACGTTTCACGAATGATGAGGATCGAATGAGTGATCAGTTTGCTCATGTCAGGCGCATGCGCGACAACCGGTTCCCGCACGAGATCGCTGCCATCTTGCCAGGGGAGTTTTTCGTCAGCGCAGATCCGATG
>JANOMG010000302.1:0-3381 GCA_031420175.1 Nitrospira sp. | reverse complement strand
CTCAACGGCGGCGGGACGGTCCGCATGGAGGGCGGTGTCATTGATGCGAACCGAGCCGACTTTTCCTCCGCTGACCTCGTCCGGGCAAACGCTCCCTATCTGCTCAGCTATGCGAGAGCCGGCTATGAGCGGGAGGATTTCTTCGTGCGCGCCTTCTGGAGCCAAAGCAATCTCACCTCCAGCTATGAGACCATTCCTCCGTTGACGCCCTTCATTGTGTTCGGTGATAAAAATGGAACCTCCTTTAACATTCCATTTCTGACCAATACCTACGATCTGGTGTCTCAATACAACCATACGATCGGCAACGCACATCGAATCACCCTGGGCGCCAATTATCGGCACAATACCTTGTCAGGGACTCAGATCTCTGGCTTCAGCCAAGAAGACCGGTTCGGGGTCTATCTTCAAGATGAATGGCGTCTGCTTCGGAAATTGACCCTGACTGCAGGCCTACGGATGGATACCCACTCGGAAGTCCATCCAACGTATAGTCCGCGCGTCGCCTTGATCTATACACCACATCCCAACCACATCCTGAGGCTCTCCAGCTCGGTCGCCTATAAGCCTCCCACGCTGGTCGAAACCAACGCGGATGTGCGCACGACGAGCACGGTCTTCGGATTTTCCACCACGAATGTGGGACAGGGGTCTCACGACTTGAAGCCGGAACGGATCACGTCCTACGAAGCCGAATACCAGGGCTGGTTCTTCGACCACCGTGCGCGAGTGCGCCTCACAATGTTCGACAACCACATTGCCGACGTGATCGAATCAGTCAGCCTGTCGCCCACGTTTGGAACCTGGATGAACGTTCCCGGAGGGGCCGACATTCAAGGGGCTGAGGCCGGTCTTGAATTTCTCCCCGCCTCGTGGCTGAAGGGCTATGCCAACTATTCCTATCAGTCGATTCGTCAATCCTTAACCGGAGCGGCCCGCCGTGGCGGCCCGCAGTCCACGGTCAACGGAGGGCTGCGCGGCAATTGGGACAATGGCTTTAACACTGATGTCGCCGTGCATTATGTCGGCGGAGCCAGTTATCCAATCCGGACAGAGGGATACTCAACCTTTGCGACACTGGGGCTAATCCCATTCAGCGCAATCCCATCGGAGCGCGTCGACAGCTATACCCTTCTCAATCTCCGAGGAGGCTATCGCTTTTGGAACCAGCGGGCTGAGGTGGCCGTCTCAGCCTATAATGCCTTGAACGACAGACACCGTGAACATCCATTAGGAGACACGATCGGTAGCCGGGTCATGGGATGGCTCACCCTGACTCTCTAGCTATCACCCGTACACATGCTCCCGTGATAGGATATCTGAATGATGCTCAGGCCAATCCAACTTCACCTCTCTCTCGCTCGTGTGGCGCTCTTCGTATGGTTCGGCTCCGGTCTAATCGCGGCGCTGGCCAGTGAAGTGCGGGCGGCCGAGATCGTTGTCCTGAAATCCAGCGACGTGGGCTACTACTCGAAAGCAGTTCAAGGATTCAGACAGGTGCTACCGGCTCACGCGCACATTGTCGAATACACGGTTCCCGAACGTACCACCGATGCCAGAGAGGTCGGGCAATCGATTCGCGCAGGGCATCCCGATCTGGTGCTGGCAGTCGGTCTAAAAGCCGCCCTCACCGCAAAACTCGAAATCCCCGATCTCCCCGTCGTGTTCTGTCTAGTTCTCAATCCGGAATTGCACGGCCTCCCAGCTGGCAATATGACCGGCATCCTGATGAAGGTTTCGCCGAACCAACAGCTCGAAAACATCAAGACAGTGGCACCACGGGCACGCCGGATCGGCGTACTCTACGATGAGCATCAACAAGCCGCCACGATCTCCGCGGCCAAACACCAGGCGAAACTCTTGGGTTTGCAGTTAATCGAACATGCGGTCACAAGTCGGGAGGAGGTAGCGGATGCCCTCACCTCTCTGCTTCCCCAGATCGATCTGCTGTGGCTACTCCCCGACCAAACCGTGATTACGGAAAAGTCTCTCCCGTTTCTCCTCGCGTCCACCTTCGATGCCAGAATCCCCTTGTTCGGATTTTCTTCAACCCTCGTTCAGCGCGGGGCGCTAGGTGCCCTGGTCATTGAGCCTCTGGATGCGGGGACCCAGGCCGGTCACCTGGCTGTGGCGATCCTCCGTGATCCAGCAACCAGCGGCATGCGGATGGTTCAGCCTGATCGCCCGAAACTTGTGCTCAATCTGAATACCGCCGAGTATCTCGGCCTCACCCTCGCTCCGGATCTCGTGCGCATGGCCTCACGTCTCTATGGGGGGCCTGGAGCCTTCGCCTCGCGAGGGCAGGAGAAGACTCTCGTGCCCTAGATCGGAGAGCCACCGTCGCATGCCACTCCCATTCTTCAATCTGTCTTCCCTCCAGACCAAACTCATCACCGTCACGGCCCTGATCGTGATCGGGAGTTGCACCGCCCTGAGTTGGTTTTTCATCGATCGGGAAATCGCCTCGATGGCGGAAGGGCTAGAGCAGAACGGCAAACTGGTCGC
Organism: Nitrospira sp.; assembly: GCA_031420175.1. GTDB lineage: Bacteria > Nitrospirota > Nitrospiria > Nitrospirales > Nitrospiraceae > Palsa-1315. The sequence goes on along the minus strand of JANOMG010000302.1, from coordinate 876 downwards.
ACACAACTTGGCCGAAACCACCAGACATCCGGTCTTCGCTGGAGATCGAGAGCGTCTCCAGCAGCTCATGCAAGGTGCGTTGACCAGCGATCAAGTGGCCTATGTGTTGATTTTGTCAGAAGACGGCCAACTGCTGAGCGCTATCGGTACAGGAGCATGGCAACAATACCTGGCTGAACCTGGGCATGCCGACCGGTTGATCTCGTTGAGCATGAACCGGGCCAACGCTTCGACGCCTGCTGTCTCGTCCCCCCTACAGGAAAGGATCATCGAGCTCAATAACGGAGAACTGCTCGCTTCAGACGATCTCTCACAGAGTCGAACGTGCTGGCTTCGCCTCTTAACGGGTAGAGCTCATCCCCTCGTCTATCACCTGACGCAGGCCATTCAGGCTCCTGCTATGTCACTCGGCAGCGACCCTCTGCTCAGCCTCACGCTGACTGAATCTGCAGAGACCGCGCCTGCCGGCACCGCATTTCACACACCTCTGCATGGTTATGTCCTTGTCGGCATGTCCAGCAATCAAGGCCACCTGCTCCTTCGCAAGATGGCCGGACAAGTCGTCTTGATCGCCTGCATCGTCATCCTCTGTTCTATAACCGCCGTGGTCTACCTGACCAGGCAAATGACTAGGCCATTGCAGGCCTTAACGTCGCTCGCCACACGTGTCGCGCAAGGCGATCTGTCGGCGACATTGACGCCGTCGTCTCACGATGAAATCGGACAGCTCACGGCTACCTTTAATCAGATGACCACCGCGTTGAAATATCGGGAAGATGACCTCAAGGAATTGAACAAGACGCTGGAATCTCGCGTCGAAGCACGAACAGAGGAATTGCAACATGCCAACCAGGAACTGTTGAAACTGGACCGCTT
>JANOMG010000301.1:0-10815 GCA_031420175.1 Nitrospira sp. | reverse complement strand
CAACCCCACGCCCTCGCCAGCCTCCCGCTGCCGCCGGGCGTTGTTCATCGCGGCCGGATCACCTGCACCCGCATCGGCACCGTCTCCTCGCTGACCCTGCGGCCCTCCCAGTGAGAGCCGTGCGTCTACACAAGCGGACATTCTCCTGTGGGGATTACAGCCTTGCTGGCTCATAGGCCCCGCTATCCGCTCTTTGCGTTTCTCGCGAGACAACAGTGCTTGTATTTCTTGCCGCTGCCGCAGGGGCAGTGCGCGTTGCGGCCGATCACTTGGCAGCGCCATGGCACCAAGGGGAGCAGCGACCCCGTATTCTGGTGAAACATGTCCCGCAACATGGCGTACAAGACGGGATCTCGACGTTTCAGCAGCTCGGGCGACGTAAAGAAATACTCGGCCATGACCGCGAAAAATTCATGTTCGTTCGTATAAGCATAGGCGCTAACATGGCGCGATTCGTCGATGGCCGCGCCAGTTCCCGTGCTACGTACCGCACCCACTGCCGGACCACCGTCCAGGGTACCTCGGGCGGTAGCCCATACTCGCTCGATTCCTTCTCGACCAGGTGCGCGAACTCATGTATTCCCACATTCTGTTTGCTTGACTGATGGCGAATCCAGCTAGGAGGGCTGGCTTGGAGAGAATCATTTCCCCGCTCACATGGTGCAGGCCGGCTATCCCGAGAATATTCTCGTCAGACTCTCCATGGCTGTGATAAGCGTCGTCGAATGCATCCGGATAGATCAGTATCTCCCGCAGCCGATGATATTCCTAATCATGGAACCCGAAGATGGGGATTGCCACATTCGCCGCCACCAGCCGCCGAATCGTCTCTTCGCCCTTCGTACGAATGCCCGTGATCTGAACCTCGGCGAGAGCCTCGAAAAACGCCACGCGCGCACGGAGAATCTGCTCCCAATGGGCAAAGCGTGCGTGGTATCACCGCCATGCGCTTGAGATACCGTCGTCACACCCACCAGTACATGAAGGGACTTAGTCCCAGCAGGAGCCACAGAGGAGGTGAGAACCAGCCCGACAATCCCGCCGCCGATTCCTGCTATTAGCCTCCGCCGTCACGATTATCCTCGGGATTTCCTCTGTGAACGTGCTGCCAGAGCCACGATTGTAGTGTGCGCGCGCGTCCACCGTGACCTGTTGAGCTCTAGACACCGTTCCGTACCCGTCTATTTTGTTTGGCTGTGGTGATATGATGGGTACTCTTCAATGGACCGATTGTCTTAACCATACATGTGAGAGGGAATCATGGCTATGAATCTGGTGCGTCGCATCATAGGAGTCCCTTTAAGCATCGTTCTGTTCGCGGGGCTGAGCCTTGCGGCGGAGCCGGCTGAAGTGGAAACGTTCGTGAAGGCCCGCATTGAGATCGGTGAGATGATGACGAACTACTTTCAGGGTGGCGAGCGATACAAGGAGGGACAGCGGCCGTCGCCTGAGCAGATGAAGGAAATGGGCGCGGACATCAATGCGAAGCTCAGCACGCTCTTGGCGAAGCATCATCTGTCGATTGAAGAGTATCGGAAGCGCAGCCCGGAGGTCTTTGCCGATGAGGCGGCGGTCAAAGGCTATCTCAATGAGCATCAAGACTTAAAGGCGCGCTATGACGCACTCCCGCTGGATCGAATGGGACGCGGCGGCAGTGGGCGGGGGTATTAGCGAGAAATAGCAGGGGGCGGTAAGTTGTTTATGCCGCACTGGCTTCCGCTTCCTGCCTGAGAAATCATGGGGCAGGGTTAGCAATTGTGACCTCTCACGGTCGAAGCCGCCGTGTCTCATGGGCGAGCTATGAGGACTCGTTCCCATCCACCACACCGGAGAACGGGATGATCATCAACGATACCGAATCGGTCGATATCCACACTCCCACAGGCCCCATGCGTACCTACCTCTTTCGGCCAGTGACTGAGGGTCGGTATCCTGGCTTGGTGCTGTTCTCGGAGATCTTTCAGGTGACGGGGCCCATCCGGCGCGCAGCCGCGATGTTGATGAGCCACGGATTTATGGTTGCGGTCCCGGAGATTTACCACGAGCTGGAGCTATCCGGTACCGTGCTGGCCTACGACGGGGCCGGTGCTGAACGCGGGAATCGGCACAAGACCACCAAGGTATTGTCGAGTTACGATGGCGACGCGCGCGCAGTGCTGGACTTTCTCAAGTCCTCACCGCATTCCACGGGCAAGCTGGGTGTCATGGGGATATGCATTGGGGGCATTTGGCGTTTCGCGCGGCGATGCAGACTGACGTGCTGGCCACTGCCTGTTTCTATGCGACCGGCATCCACAAGCGCGGCCTTGGTGAGGGGCGGCACGACAACAGTCTGGACCGGATCGGTGAGATCGCGGGCGAGCTGCTGCTGATCTGGGGCAGACAGGACCCACACATTCCCCGAGAGGGACGGGCGCTGATCTATCACGCGTTGAGTGATGCCGGTACGCATTTCCAGTGGCATGAGTTCAATGCCGCGCATGTCTCTCTGCGCGACGAAGGTCCTCGCTGCGATCCGGCTGTGGCTAGGATCTGTTACGACGTGGTGCTGGAGCTGTTCGCCCGAAAATTGGCGCTTCCGGGTTTAGCATGGGTACAGGTCAAGCCCGCCGCAGTGGAAGTAGATCGCCGTCTTGAAGTTCTCGATGTTGCGGAAGCCGCAAGCCATGCTCTTGATCTTCTGGATCTGACTGTTGAGCGCCTCGCTCATCGCGTTGGTCACCGGATGTTGGTAGTAGGTCAGGATGTTCTCGATGTGCCGGCAGACCGTCTCCGCCGCCTTGCGAATCGGCTCCAGCTGGCTGTGCGTTGCCCAGAAGTACCACCGTTTCCAGAACTTCCAGCCTGATGCCGGGTAGACGTAGTGCCACAGACGGCGCAACGCCTCTTTGATGGCCCACGCCCGTCCCACCTTGAGCTCCTGGCGCCTCAGTGCGGCGAACTCCTCGCGCCGTCGCTCCGGCACGTTCTCCCGGCTGTCCAGCCACAAGTACGTACTGCCCTTGAGCGTCTCGTCGCCCGACTCCATCAGCGCTCGGTGCTCCTGCTTGCGCACCGTATCCACAGCCTTGCCAATATGCCCCATAACGTGGAAGCGGTCGAAGACGATCTTCTCGGCCGCATCGGGCACCTGCGCCCGCGTCGCCTGGATGTAGGGCTCCCACCTGTCCATGGCCCCCGCCTCGATGCCGTCGAGTTGCTCCTGCGTCAGCCCCGCGTAGTAGCCGTTGAGACTCTCCTGCGTGCGGTCTTCGGCGCTGTGCTCCACCGTGCCCTCGTCCAAGTCGCAGACCAGCGTCAGGTAGCGATGGCCCTTGGCCGCCGCCTTCTCATCCCCGCCGACTCGGCGCACGATTTGCGCCGTCTTGCGCGCTCGGCCGCGCGTGACTGCCCGCTGCATCAGCCCCCGCGCCTCATCCCAACTGATCCGCAATATCCTCGTGGCCCCGCTGACGTCGCATTGGCTCAGCACGTCGAGAGCGAGGCGCTCGAACAACAGCGTGAACCGTGACCGTGGCTCCGCCCATGGCACCGTGATCTGGACCACCCCGTGTTCCCCGCAGGCCACCCGTGGGATGCGCGCGTGCAGGTGGGTCTGGAACTGGCCGCCGTCCAGAGGCCGCCAGGTCCGCTCCTCGGCGTGATCGTACAGCGGCAGTTTCTTGGTGCCGTGAGGGCACGCCCACGCCGCGTCCTCCGGGTGCTCGGCCCACACGTCCACGCACTGCCCTGTGATGTTCAGCTGGACGCGGCTCACCGTCCACGGCGACTTCAAGCCCAACAGGTACTGATACAGTGCAGTGTCGTGCATGGTCGGTCCCTCCTTGGCCGACCATACTATCCGTTCAGCCTACCCACGGGGAACCCGGAAGCGCCCGAAAATTAGGAGAAGGCGATCGGTGCGCGTTTCTGGCTTCGACCGAGGCAAAACATTTCTGGGTCTTCTCCTTCCCGAGTGGGTACACGCAGCGCGAGAAACAGCATCCTCGGGAGGATAGGCGCGTGAATTCTGCGTTCTACGGGGTCTGGAAATCTGGCATGATGGCCGGATGCACACACACCGACATCTATGGGACACCTACCGCTTTCCCGGCTTCCGGCCCACGCCCAGGATACAGGGCCTCTTCGGTGACCCGAAGGCCCGCATCGTTCGCCGCCAGCGGCGGGGGCAAAAACGGCCTGCGGCATCTGTGGCCACCGCCAGCGAGGCTGGTACGACCGGAAGATACGCCGAGTCCGCGACCTGCCGTGCGGGGACACGCGGATCTACCTGGAGTTGGAGATTCGCCGTGTCGATGGCAAGCAGTGCGGCACGGTGAAGCAGGAAACCTTGGAGTGGCTGGCGAACAATCCGTTCTACACCAAGCGTTTCGCCTTCTTTGTGGGGCGGCGCTGCCGGACCATGACGATCAAGGACGTGGCTGAGGAAACGCGGCTGGACTGGAAGACGATCAAGGATCTCGACCAGGAGTACATGCGCAAGCAACTGCGCCGAGCGGGCAAACCGGCGCCGAAGGTGATCGGCATCGACGAGATATCGATCCGCAAGGGGCACACCTACAGGATCGTGGTCAGCGACCTGGAGAAGCGGCGGCCGATCTGGTTTGGCGGCAAGGACCGCTCCGAGGCGAGCATGGATGAGTTCTAGAAGCTGTTGGCCCGACGAGCAGCAAGCGAATCCGGCTGGCGGTGCTGGACATGTGGAAGCCGTTCCGCCACTCGACCTTGAGGCCGGAGCACGCGCCGCAGGCCGCTATCCTGTTCGACAAGTTCCATGTGCTACGCCATCTAGGCGAAGCGTTGGACACGGTGCGCAAGACCGAGTACGCCCGCCTGACGGGCAAGGACCGGCGCTTTATCAAGGGCCAGAAGTACACGCTGCTGTCGCACCCGGAGAACTTGAAGCCGGACGGCCGACGGAGTCTGCGGCGGCTGCTCAAGGCCAACAGGCGGCTGAACACGGCCTATCTCCTCAAGGAGGAGTTCGGCAAGCTGTGGGACTACGGGCGGGAGGGCTAGGCACGGCGCTTTTTCGAGCACTGGCGCGAGTCGCTGAAGTGGCAACGACTGAAGCCGTACGAGAAGTTCGCGGAGATGATCGACCCCACTGGGACGGCATCGCGGCCTACTGCAAGCCGGAGAACAACGTCGCCCTGGGATTCGTCGAGGGCGTGAATAACAAGATCCGCGTCATCCAGCGGCGCAGCTATGGTCTACGAGACGAGGAGTACCTGCGCCTGAAAATCCTCACCTGCATGCTCGACCCGATATGAAATCAGACCAAAATCACCCACTCGGGAAGGAGAAGACCCACATTAATGAGGCTGCGGTGTTGGTTTCCTTCGAAGCTTGGGCCTGTGTCTCCAGCTTCCCACGGTCTTCCAGTGCCTATACCTGCGAGAGCCTCCCGTGCGAGGGCCTACAGCAGGTTTTGGTCGCATGGGTCTCGTGACGATGCGCATGAACCAAGCCTGGTTGTTACGAAGGCGACAACCACATCTTCAACTCGATCATTGACTCCTTCCTACGGACTGCGTAGCCTTGCACAACGTACTGGATTCAAATAGGAGGACATTGGATGGTGCCCACGAAATCGAAGAAACCGACCACATTGAAGTTGCCGAGCCAGAAACCAGTTCGCCGCATGCAACCCGACTCTCCCGTATCTTCCGTGTCAGAAGATCTCCACCCACGGATCGCCACGCGAGCCCGCGAGATCTACGACCACCGCATCCGCCAAGGCGCACTTGATGACTGGCTTCAAGCGGAGAGGGACATTCTCAAGGGGAAACGCGCGAAACCTACGCGGTAGACGCTGCTCGTCTCTCGTCGTTCGTGAAGTGTGCCCTTCTTCATCTGTTCCTGCTGACAGCTTCAGCCATCCATCCGAAACCCTTTAGCATCGAACTGCCAACATCGAAGTCGCACTTCTCACTATGTTAGGCTCGTGACGCATTGAGCTACATCACGAGGGGACGTTGCTGTGAAACAGGGATATCGGTTGATCATTGTCGATAAAGATGGTGTGCTGATCTCCGAATTTCAACTGACGGAGAACGCTCTGGCTCAACCTGAGGCCTTTGTCGCAGGGATCAAAGCGTCGATCGATGACATCGAAGAGGAGGAGTCATAAAGGGTCGACGACGGTTGGCCCTCGTTGCAGGGTATGCGCATCCTCCACCTGAGTGAAGGGTGTTTCAGGAGGGGAGCGGGCGAGCGTGATGTGTTATCTCGGCCTGCAGATTTTTGATCGCCATCAGTCTGGAGTCCTTGATTTATTCGCGCTACCAGTGGGGAGCACCCGCATTGCGCTATGGAATTTTGTTTTCTTCGAGAGTAACAGGAGTGTTTCTTATCATGGCGACGATTCTGATCATCGATGATGAAGAGCCCATCCGTGTTCTCCTCCGCTCCGCTCTGGAGGCGACAGGGTATGAGGTCATGGAGGCTGCCAACGGTCGCCAGGGGCTTGAGCTATACCGCCACAGGCCGACGGACTTGGTCATTACAGACATTCTCATGCCCGAGCTCAATGGGCTTGATATGCTCCTGGAGCTGACGCGTGAATTCCTCAATGCCAAGGTGATCGCAATCTCAGGCGCAGGAGGGGAGAAGAATGTTTTGGATGTCGCGAAACTCCTCGGGGCAAGGCAGACCTTTCAGAAGCCCTTTAGCATGCCTCAGCTGCTAGGCGCCGTGCGATACGAATTGGAACACTAGCAGGATGATGGAAGATTCTTCCAGCGTCCATGGGCCATCATGCGTGAAGCTCGAGAACCGGCTGGTTGCTCTGGTTTGTCTCGCTGTTTGGTTGAACTAGGCTGCTCAGATGAACAACACATACCAGATGCGGCGGATCAACTCACCCCGCCTATCTCGCACGGCTATCATCCGGGTCGTGGCCGACACCCGTGTTCCCCATGACGTGGAGATGCGTTACGTGTGGGATGGCCGCCATCGCGGCGGAACTGTGACGGAGGGGATTGGAACTGCGCGATGAGCTATATCTCTGACAACCTGATCCCGAACGAACAAGTACTGTACCGGACCAGGTTGCATGGGAAGATCTTTGTGCCTGCGGTGCTGCTGTTGCTCCTCTGCATTCCCGTGATTGTGCTGGCGATTGACGGAGGTGTGAGTCCGTATCTGTCCCTGAGCCTGCTAGTCGCGCCCTTCGTCGCTTTTGTGTCGGCCTATTTGACGTGGCATTTCTCTGAGCTTGGGGTGACGGATAAGCGTGTCCTGATCAAGATGGGGATTGTCGGTCGCCATACCTTGGAAACCGTGCTCGCGAAAGTGGAGAATATCGGGTGGAGCAGAGCCTGTGGGGGCGGCTGTTCGGTTATGGGACGATCTATGTCACGGGTACGGGGTCGACCAAGGAGGTGTTCCCAGGCATGGATGCGCCATTGGAATTTCGCAAATAGATTGAAGCGGCTGCCGTGGCGTTTGAAGAACGGCGTCCAAGTGCGCGTTCGTTATCATAACCGTGCCGGTCGACAGTCTTACGCGCTGAGTTGCGAAATCGAGTCCCTGCCGTGAATGAGCCCCCGCGGAATCATTGAGCGATGCAAGAACGCTGCTGGCAGACTTTTTTAGCGTCCTGTTAATAGCGCTTGACCAGGCCCTTCATGGCGTCTAGCATAGGGCCGTGCTCAATTGAGCTTGGCTGACTGTTCTATCCCTCGCGCCCGCTGTTCCCTTCCCGCGCGTCTGATCCCCCAGTCTCCGCCGCTCCTAGGCCAACCTAGTTGTGAAGTGCTGCGATTATTGTGTGTGACCACCAGGACCGAAGCGGTTCGGTTCCTTGATGACACATGAGTCCGTGGGCAGGCAGCGGACCTCTCGGTACGAGTCCACAACCTATTGACACGTTCCGTTGAAGGAGAGACGTCATGACACCAGAAGAACAGATCTCGAAGATGAAGAAGGCGATCACACAGGCCGTGAAGGTGATGGGCGATCGGTTTGGATCGACGGAAGCAGATGTTGCGAAGGCGATTGATGAGCTGAAGGCGTCCATGCAGACGGTGCCAGCCGCAACAGTTCAGCCGCTTCAGAGCGCGATAGCCGTGGTCGCCGTGGTGTAGTGAGCGCCCGCACAGATTACACAGCACGATCATGGTTTTGTGTGCTGGGCTCGCTGGCGTTCGCGCAATCTGAGAGGATGGGGGCGATTCCGTGGTGCGTTCGTCGAGGAGCCGTCTACGCCATGGGCCACCAGTATCAGGGGAGAGTCATATGAAGAACACCACGCAGGTCTATGTGCTGACGCTGAATGCACCGTCAAAAAAGACTGTTCGACTCTGGACGGGAGCGAGGATCCATTCGTTGCGGCACTGTTCCAGTAAGAAAATTGATCGCACGTTGGCGGAGATGCAGCAGCATGTGGATGAATTGCAGGCGCGATCAGCGTACTGGCGACGGGCGGATCCTATCCCATCAATGGTTCCCGGTAATGTGTCACAGGAATAAGTGCCGCTGTCAGCGGCACACACTCACCAAGAAAGAGAACAGCCATCATGTCGGACGATGCCAAAGATAAGAAGGTTCATGCTGCAGCCAAGTCGGTCGGCACTCCAATACGGAAACTAGCCGATGGCGATCTCACATGTAGCGAGTCCCAGATTGAGGACATTCTCTCTGAGGGCGAGTCCAGCAAGCCGCTGAGCAAGAGCGACAAGGGTCTTCATCAGAAACGTCAGCCGAAATCCTCGTAATAAGCCGTACGGGTGAGGTGTGGCGCGTCCTTGCCTGACCCTGCAGAATCCGCGGTGACATCTTCCCCTCTGTGGCCCCCCCCCCAGAAGAATCATGCGAAGTGTTTCTGCTCAAATTCTTGGCTGCACTTCGCGGTCAAAGTTGACGCGCCGAGAGGCAGCTGGTGGTCCTTGGCAGGGGGGTGGAGTATGCTGGGCCGACATCACGACAGAGGAAGAGCCGCATGAACGAACGTACGACGGAGGTGAGGCCTCGTTGGTCACTTCCGACCCACGACTATTGGTCCACTCCCTTTGCTGAATCGTTGCTGCAGCATTTGGATCTTCGCCCAGGAGTCTCCATTCTCGACATTGCTTCCGGTCACGGGATCCCCGCTTTCTATCTGGCAGAGCAGGTGGGGCCTACCGGACAAGTCTTGGCTATCGATCTCAGCGGGCGTCAGGTGGAGAGTGCGCGAGCGATCCAAGGCGCCCAACTTCCGTGGCTGCGGTTTGAGTGCCAGGATATGCGTGCACTGTCTTCACACCTGCCCTGTTTCGATCGCATTACGGGCAATCTTTCCGTCATGTTTTTTCGTCCCAACCGTTTCGAAGCCGTCCAGGGATTGGTGGAACACCTCAAACCTGGTGGTCAGCTGGTGCTGACATTTCCTTCGCTCGGTACGTTCGATTCACTCTGGCGCCGAATCGATCAGGAAATGGCTGTCGGTGGTCTCCTGGTTGAGCGCTGTCGGCTTGAGGTCTACCTTGCTGAACGGCCGTCAGCAGAAGACGTTCGTGGATGGCTGGACCGGCTTTATCTCACGCGCATTGCCGTGGTCGAGTATCCATTGAACATCGCGACTGGTGCAGGTCAGGCGTTTCTCCACCATCCGCTACTCCGGGGTGGTTTTCTCGATGATGCGTACGAATGTTTCGAGGATCAGGGGTTGGCGGATGAAGTCATGACGAAGGTGTCGGAGGACGTGGGGAGCTTTACGCCACTGATCGCGCAGCGGTGCGTGTTGTCAGGATGGAAGCTCTAGCAGGATGCTGAAAAAGCCCTCAAGCCCGTCTTGTTCATTTGGTTTGTTTGGTTGCCTCAGCCTAATCAGATGGACAAGACAGATCAGATAACCAGACAGACCAGACTTGTCCCATACGTGCAGGCTATCGAAGTTCCGTTGTGCTGAAATGGTTTTTTGCAGCCTGATCGGCCGGTAGGGTGGTGGTTGGTTGTTCGGGTGCGAAGGGTTCGCCAGTCCTGCAACGTCCGGGTTAAAACTGGTAGCCAAGTTCCACGATCTACATGTCCACACCGAGACTGGACGATCCGTACAGGCCGGCATCGGAGAAATGTTGGACCCGAAATCCGGTATAGGCGTGAGAAAATTGACTGACGCGAATCCCCATGGTCGCGACGATTTGAACCGGCCCCCCGAAGTCCTGTACGCCAAACTTGTAGTTGCTGAAGAATCCTGCCCCCGCTCCGGCATCGAAGGTGACAAGTCCTCTCCAGCCGCTCAGCGCAAGATCTGGCACGACCGTCATCATCAGACCACTGTCACCTACCGCTTGCGATCAGTCTCGTCTCTAGACTCCACGGGCTCTCACCGAGCGGCCATGACCAGGGGAGCGTGAAGGTCGCCGCGACGTCAGTCATCTGGAAGTAGTATTTTTGCTCTTTCCCCAATAGGGGAGTTTTTTGACTGAAGCCAATGCGGGGGCCGATGCTTAGGCGCCGTTAATAAATAAAGGTATCAACTTATCTTCGTGTTCGGCTTGATGAGGTAGTTCCATTCGCCATGAAACTTGTCGCGTTGGAGGTTGACGCGCCTCATCTCTTCATCAGTGATTTCACGGCCCGTGGGGTATTTGCGTCGGTCCAGTCTGCAGGTGACTTTCAGGCCCTTCGCCGTCGTCATTCCGGCGATAAGATTGACGATTGTCTCGTAATCCAGCAAGGGCTCGCCGCGCCAATTGGATGAGATGAAGGACAACAGGCGGTGCTCGACTTGTTCCACTTGCTGGTACCAGGAGGAAAGTGGCACACGGAAATTCCCAGTGCGGTCTGGTCGGCGAATTTTTGTAGCTCCAGCTTCCACAGCCGCAATCG
>JANOMG010000300.1:0-1881 GCA_031420175.1 Nitrospira sp. | reverse complement strand
TTTTTCCTACCGCAGAGAAACTATGTCCGGCGAGGGTTATCTCACGGTCGGCGACGCGTTCGCCTTCATCGACCCTATGTTCTCCAGCGGTGTCCACCTGGCCTTGAACAGCGCGATGATGGGAGCCGACGTCGTCGAGGCCTACCTGCGTCGCTCCCCGGAATACAGGCCGCGACTTCGCGAATTCGACCGCACGGTGCGACGGGGAATCGATACATTTTCCTGGTTCATCCATCGATTCACTCAGCCGGCCTTTCGGGACCTGTTCATGTCGATACGTAAACCCCGCAAGATGGAACAGGCCGTCCTCTCGCTCTTGGCCGGTGATGTCTTTACTCAATCAGGGGCGCGGCTGCCGCTTTTCTATTTTAAAGTTGCCTACTATCTGACCTATGTGCTCAATTGGAAACAAAATAGAGCCGCGGCCCGTCGTCGCAGGCAAGGGCTCCAGACCACCGTCACCAACCTGAAAGATTACGCCGTCAACCACGAGACCTAGCCGAGTGACCGAGAGGAACGTCAGCGTGCGGCCAAGCCAGACACAACGATCCTACGCAGCAGGTCATCACACGTCGGAAGCGACGGTGCGGCCCTGCCTGACCTATGTCGAGACTTCGAAGCTGACGACCTGGCTCGCCGCGTCCGGCACCCACCCCTTGGCGATCATTTCATTCGGACAGGCCATCCCACGCACCATCTCATGTCCAACCCTACACCTCGACCTCGCGCAATTGGAGGGGCATCCCTTGCTTGAAGTCTGGACGTCCAACCAGCCCGTGACGACTCTTCAGAAGAATGAATGCTCCTTGGCGATGAGCGGGGATGTCCTGGTAGGGGCCATCTCCCTCGACGAGAAAGCGGAAGCCACGTTGGATGTCACGACAGAGCTGGCCTACCGACAGCTCCTTCACCACATGCGTGAACTCGGGTTTCCCTATCTGTGGCGAGTCTGGAACTTTTTCCCGGATATCAATGAAGAAGAAGATGGTCTGGAGCGGTATCGGCGATTTTGCATGGGACGCCATCAGGCGTTGGAGGCAAGCCTTCAGAACTTTCCCTCTGTACTTCCCGCCGGCACGGCAGTGGGCACGCGATCCGGACCTCTTCAGATCTACTTTCTAGCTGGGGCTCACCCCGCGGCCCATCTCGGGAACCCACGTCAAATGAACGCCTACGAGTATCCGAAGGACTACGGGCCCCAAAGCCCGTCCTTTGCGCGGGCGACCCTCTGTGGATCAGAGAACGGGCCTCAGCTCTTTATCGCCGGAACGGCCAGCGTGGTAGGGCACGCGAGCCGACATGCCGGTTGCCCCAAAGAGCAGACACAAGAAATGGTTCACAATCTTCGGACCCTCATCGAACATGCGGATCGCATGGAACCGAAGGGAATCGGAACATCCCAGCGCGCGATCTACAAAGTCTACGTGCGAAACCCGGATCAACTCCTATCTATCCGACAGGCTCTTCGCGATCCGCTCCTAAACTCCAGCCCGATATTGTTACTCCAGGGAGACCTATGCCGTCGGGAACTGCTAGTCGAAATTGAAGGGCTCGTCACGTCGGACTGATCTCACCCATGCGACTCCACCTCGCAGCTCCGGAACAGACAGGGCTCGCGTCGGTCACACGAAAGAGGGACCTGTAATGACTTTGGGTAACGGCAACGGTCAACACCCCGTCAATGGGAACGGGCATGGCAAGACCGCTCCCCCGCAGTTTTACTTTACGATCGACTGCGATTGGGTGCCCGGCTCTCACGTCGGACTTGAAATGCTGCTGGCCTTCTGTGACCGAACGCATCTCCAGGGGACGATCTTCTTCGCCGGCCGCTTCGCGGAAACCTATCCGCATTTGGTCCGGGACTGTCATGACCGCGGGCAC
>JANOMG010000299.1:0-4991 GCA_031420175.1 Nitrospira sp. | reverse complement strand
AGGCTCGATCTCGCGGACAATTTCAGCTCCGAGCAGATCGAAGGCGCAGGTTTCAGAGGCTACAAGATACGTATCGCCTAACCGGCCGAGACAGAGGGGCCGGAACCCATGAGGATCCCGAACTGCGATAATCCCCTCATCAGTTTGTAACACGATCGAAAACGCCCCGCGCACCTGGCTCAAGGCATCGATGATGCGGGCCAGCAAGGTGTCCGCCCGCGAATGGGCGATCAGATGGATGATGACTTCGCTGTCTGAGGTGGATTGGAAAATGGCGCCGTAGGCTTCGAGCTCGTGACGCAATACTTGCGCATTGATAAGGTTCCCGTTATGGGCGAGCGCGAGATTCCCGAGCGCAAAATTCACTGAGAGCGGCTGCACGTTTTTGAGATCGTTCCCGCCGGCTGTGGAATAACGATTATGACCGATCGCCCGCGACCCGGTTAATTGATCGAGTGCCTGCGGATTATAGACATCCGCGACCAGACCCTTCCCCTTATGGACATAAAACTGCTCGCCATCGCCCGAGACGATGCCGGAGGCTTCCTGTCCGCGATGCTGCAGGGCATACAACCCAAGATAGGTGAGGTTGGCCGCTTCCTTGTGGCCATAGATGCCGAAGACGGCACATTCGTCGTGGAACTTATCGGGAGAGATCAAATTCAAATGTGCGTCACCAGACCTGGCAGGTGACAGGACTGGAAGCTCTCTCTTGGTGTGCTGCATATCCATGCTTCTAGGTTTCACGCCTGGTTCAGCGTACGTTCAATTGAAAAGGCCCACCGGTCATGAAGTTGATCGACTGGGAGGTCGATGCGGCAGCCCTCGTTCCATTGGCCCTTCTCGACCTCAACCACGAAACGATCGCCACCCACCGTTCCGATCTTCATCGCTGGAACACCCGCATCCCCTGCGAGCTTCAGAACCTGATCGGCCAATTCCGGTTTCACTGAAAGGACGACTCGTGATTGGCTCTCACCGAACAGGAGCGCATCCCGCCGTAATGTATCGAGGGCTAATGTTACCATAGCCCCTCGCCTGGCGTCCGGGGCCGAGATACAACATTCAGCCAAGGCGACGGACAAGCCACCATCTGAGCAATCATGTGCAGATTGAATCATCCCCTCACGAATCACCGTCAACAGGAAGTCATGAAGCGATTTCTCCGTCTCGAGGCTGAGGAACGGTGGCGATCCCTGCTCCCGATGATGGAGCACTTTCAGATATTCACTGCCACCCAGGTCCTCTTTCGACTTGCCAAGAAGGAGAATCGCATCGCCGTCCTGCTTGAACCATTGGGTCATCGTCTTATCGGCTGAATCGATCAGACCCACCATCCCCAACATCGGCGTGGGATAAATCGAGAGACCATTCGTCTCATTGTAGAAACTCACATTACCGCTGACGATGGGAACGTTGAAATGTTCGCAGGCATCCTTCAGCCCCTCGATCGCCAACACAAACTGCCACATAATCTCGGGCCGCTCGGGGTTACCGAAATTCAAGCAGTCTGTGAGCCCAATTGGTTCCGCGCCTGAGCACACCAGATTTCTCGCCGCCTCGGCCACCGCAAGGCGAGCCCCTTCGTAGGGATGCAGCAGGCAATAGCGGCTATTACAGTCCACCGTCATCGCGAGGGCTTTATTCGTCCCTTTGATCCGAACCACCGCCGCATCGGAACCAGGCCGGACCATCGTGTTGGTTCGCACCATATGGTCATACTGTTCATAGACCCAGCGTTTACTTGCAATCGTCGGCGACTCCAGCAGCGACAACAGCGCCGCACTCGCATCCTTCACATCGGGAAGCGCATCGTAATTCAGGTTGGTCAGCATATCCTGGTAGCCCGGCGGCGAATACGGACGCTCGTAGCGTGGTCCGTCATCGGCCAGCGACTTCGCCGGAATCTCTGCCACCACCTTGCCCTGGTCCTTTACGCGGAGAATCCCATCGCCCGTGACCCGTCCCACCACCGCCACGTCCAGATCCCACTTCTTGCAGATCCGGATGCATTCGTCTTCCTTCCCCGCCTGCGCCACCATCAGCATGCGTTCCTGCGATTCCGACAGCATCACTTCATAAGGCGTCATGCCTGACTCACGCCGCGGCAGATCGGTCAGGTCCAGATCGATGCCGTTGCCGGCGCGCGACGCCATTTCGCAGGACGAGCTGGTCAACCCTGCCGCCCCCATGTCCTGGATACCAACCAGCAGATCGCCCGCCATCAGTTCGAGACAGGCTTCCAGCAGCAGCTTCTCGGTAAAGGGATCGCCCACCTGCACCGTCGGCCGCTTCTGTTCCGACTGGTCATCGAAGGAATCAGACGCCATCGTCGCCCCGTGAATCCCGTCGCGGCCCGTCTTCGAACCGAAATAGATCACCGGATTGCCAACCCCTGCCGCCGTTCCAAGAAAGATCTTGTCCTTGTGCGCAATGCCGAGACAAAACACGTTCACGAGCGGATTCTGCGAATAAATATCGTTAAAGACGATTTCGCCTCCGACCGTCGGCACCCCCATGCAGTTACCATACGCCGCAATGCCCGACACAACGCCCTTGACCAGATGCCGGTTCTTCGCATGGTCGAGCCCACCGAACCGTAGCGCATTGAGCAAGGCAATCGGACGCGCACCCATCGTAAAGATGTCGCGCAGAATCCCACCCACCCCAGTCGCCGCACCCTGATAAGGCTCGATGAACGAAGGATGGTTGTGCGATTCCATCTTGAATACCGCACAGAGCCCATCGCCGATATCCACGGCACCGGCATTTTCCCCAGGCCCCTGAACTACCCTATGTCCCGTCGTCGGCAGCTTCTTCAAATGCACGCGCGAACTCTTATAGGAACAATGCTCCGACCACATCACCGAGAACATGCCCAACTCAGTGATATTCGGTTCCCGCCCGAGTATCTCGATAATCTTCTTATACTCATCGTCCGTCAGATTATGCTGCGCGATGAGGTCTTTGGTCATGATCATTCAGTCACATCCCACTGGCCTGGCTCATAGTGCATCATCAGATCCCGGCTGGAGTGAATCACAGCTTCGATGTAACAGGTGTCTTGGCGAATTTCGTAGATAATCCGGTACGCTCCATGAATCAGTTCTCGAAAGTTCGATAACTCGTATTCGGGAACTACTCTTCCAAGAGAGGGATATTCCTTCAGCGCTTGTGGCGCCCGAACTAATCGCTTTGAGAAACGCTCCGCATACCGCGGAGAATCCATCGCAATGTATCTGACGATAATTTCTAAATCCTTTAGCGCCGGTCCTGTCCAGACGACTTTAGCCACTGATCCACCCTCTTTTCCGCTTCCTCCTGAGAAATAATGTCACCGGCGTCCGCAGCGGCCATTCCGCGTTCAATCTTCTCCCGGACGTAGATGTGATACTGGATGTCCTCCCACGTGCAATCCTCAGGAAGAGACTCCAGCATCTTTTTCATTTCCTCTTTGACCGTGGCCTTACTCATAAGACCTCCCCTCTCGCATATCCAAGCGCTGCCAGAATCTGCTCGCGTGTGACCGCATAGGCATCCTGCACCGACTCAAAGCTCTCTCCCGCCGCCAACGCCCCCACCACCGTCGCCACATCGATGCGTGTCCCAGTGAGACAGGGCTTCCCAAACCTGATACCGGAGTCCATCGAAATACCAGGAAAGATTTCCATAGCTAGAACCTCCCTAGGCCTCTATTGACTGTTTCATATGCTGCGCGATGAGGTATTTGGTAGTGACTGAGCCTGCGAATCACTCACTCCAACGCTTAGACGGCCGTCACACTAGCACCCAAGAGACCGGACAGTTCCAAGACTCGCTTCGACCAGACACCTGAGGCCTCAGCCACTTGTCCTCGACGAACAGGATCTAACCAGATTTGAACCCACTGACATTGCCATCGCGCAAGCTGAACTTGCAGTCCGACAAGCTCCGCTGACACTTCGACTTCAGCTTCAGCCGCCGTCCACTCGATAAAGTATTTACTCTCATCGATCAGGCTTTCCACAGCATCACGGCTAGCATCATGTGCAGCAAACGACTTAATTCGGCTCAAATTCGCCGCCAAACCACCTAGGCGAACGGGAAGGGTGTCGCGAAGATACCGTTCCTGGATGGCAGATCTATCTTTCATAGAGGCTTAGCCGTTCGAAGAATGGTTCGCCGCAAGTATGGACTCAACCCGTTCTCGGTCACAACGTCCACATCACAGCCCAGTAAATCCTGAATGTCCAGCTTGAACTCCACCAGGTCCAAGAGATCCCGATCGGATTGCAGCGTGATCAGCAAATCCACATCGCTAGTCCGCCTCGCACGACCGGCAGCATGAGAGCCAAACACCCGCACCCGCGACACTCCGTGTGAGCGGGCAATCCGATCGATATCACTAGCCTTGCTCTTCAAAGCACGTGTGGTCATTATTCCATCCCGATACAAATCAGCTCCCGCCCCAGAATCCCGACGAGCTTCCTGTACTCGTCGTCCGTCAGATTATGCTACGCGATGAGGTCTTTCGTAATAACTGGTGCCGTCACGATCACCATACCCTCTCGTTACACATCACACTGACAGCCCTTATTCCGAAGAATCACGATCTGCTTACTCGGCCTGTCCACATAGATAGTCTGCTTCGCACTGCCCGTCGCCTGTCTCTTTGCCAGCGGACTGCGATGTTGATACCCCCGATTACTCATCTCAACAACAAGAACTTCATGCCGGCCATACAAGGCCTTCAACTTCCCCTTCCATCGCAAGGTCTCCGGGTGCCGCGCATACCCCTTCTTACCATTCACAATCACCGACCAGATCGCATGCAACTCCCGATGCTCACCCAACAAATGATTCCGGCAGAGTCTCTTTGGCGAGATGTCCCAGATGCGCATAGGTAATCACTTGCCAATTACTTCCGGGTTCTTGCGGTACATATCGTACAGAGGGGAACGAATATCTTGAGGAAACGGCACATTGGGAATTTTTTCAAGCTCAGATTTTGG
>JANOMG010000298.1:0-10319 GCA_031420175.1 Nitrospira sp. | reverse complement strand
TTGGCGATCTGTTGGACATCCTTATCTCCACGACCGGATAGATTCACGATCAGAAGCTGGTTTTTCTTCATCGTGGGTGCCACCTTCACCGTGTGGGCAATGGCATGGGCGCTTTCGAGGGCCGGCATGATCCCCTCTTCTCTGGCCAGTAGATCGAATGCGGCCATCGCTTCGTCGTCGGTCACCGAAGTATATGAGGCGCGGCCTTGATCCCGTAAATAGCTGTGTTCGGGACCGACCGCGGCGTAATCCAACCCGGCTGACACGGAATGCGTCAAATTGATTTGTCCGTCGTCATCCTGGAGCAGATAGGTCATGGTGCCTTGCAAGACGCCCGGCGTTCCTCCCTCAAAACGCGCGGCATGCTTTCCGCTCGCGACCCCCAGTCCGCCCGCTTCGACGCCGACCATCTTCACCTTCTTATCCTTGATAAACGCATAGAAGAGTCCCATGGCATTGCTGCCGCCGCCGACGCAAGCGATGAGGCAATCCGGCAACCGGCCTTCTGCCGCCAGGATCTGGCGCCTGGTTTCGCGCCCGATGATGGCTTGGAAGTCCCGGATCATCATGGGATAGGGATGGGCCCCGAGAACCGACCCGAGGATGTAGTGGGTCGTGCGGATATTCGTCGTCCAATCCCGCATGGCTTCGCTGATGGCATCCTTCAACGTGCGGCTTCCGGCATCGACCGCCGTGACGGTCGAACCGAGCAATCTCATCCTGAAGACGTTCAGCGCCTGGCGCTGCATGTCTTCCGTCCCCATATAAATTTCACATTCAAGGCCGAACATGGCGGCAACAGTGGCAGTCGCCACTCCATGCTGCCCGGCCCCGGTTTCAGCGATAATGCGCGGCTTCTTCATCCGCTGGGCTAGCAGCCCCTGCCCGATCGCGTTATTGATCTTATGGGCTCCGGTATGACAGAGGTCTTCCCTCTTCAAATAGATCTTCGCTCCACCTAACCGCTTCGTCAGTCGTTGCGCGAAATAGAGCGAGGTGGGTCGACCGACGTAGTGTTTTAAA
The DNA here is from genome assembly GCA_031420175.1 of Nitrospira sp. Classification (GTDB taxonomy): domain Bacteria; phylum Nitrospirota; class Nitrospiria; order Nitrospirales; family Nitrospiraceae; genus Palsa-1315. Next base: position 9,296 of record JANOMG010000298.1, on the reverse strand, counting down.
TAATAGGCAAGTTCGGACTGGAAGCGCCGGTCTTTTTTCGCACGGGCATATTCCTGCTCCAACTCAAGCAACGCGGGCATGAGTGTTTCAGGGACATAGCGTCCACCGTACGCACCAAAGCGACCTTCTTTGTTCGGAACTGAACCCATGGCTGTCCTCGTGCTCACTGATAGAATGGATGGAGTATAAACGCGGTTAGGTCAGGGAGACAACCCTGACGGCGCGAATGAAGGCACGCACTTTCTCGTGATCCTTCTTCCCAGGCTCCCGTTCGACGCCGCTGCTGACATCTACACCGTAGGGTTGTACCGCTTGGATAGCCCTCCCGACATTGTCCGTGGTGAGCCCACCGGCAAGAAGAATGTTCGCGGCCTTGGCGGCTTCTGCGGCAAGTTGCCAATCGATCACCTGTCCCGTACCTCCATAGGCCTGATCGGAAAAGGCGTCCAGGACGAACCCGCGAACACCGGCCCGTCCACGAAAATCTGCCAGAGCAAGAAACGCGCTGCGATCTTTTACGCGAAGGGCTTTGAGGATGGGGCGTTTCAGTTCTAGGCAATAGGTGGTGGATTCATCTCCGTGCAGTTGGGCCAGTGCCAAGCCGCAATCGTCCATCATTCGGCGGACGACGGTCACGTCTTCGTTCACAAATACGCCCACTGGGGTGACGAAGGGCGGTAATCGCTCGATGATCTGTCGAGCCACGGACGGTTCAACCGAGCGAGGGCTTTTCTTATAAAACACAAAACCCAACGCGTCGGCGCCCGCTTCTACAGCGGAAGTCGCATCGTCCTGATTCGTGATGCCGCAAATCTTGACAGCAAAGTAGAGCGCCATGGTCACTCTCGTGAGGATGTGTTTATTGACACGTCGCCTCACTTCGACGGTCGCCATAGAATCCGCGGTAGCCCCATTGGCAGACGACGCCTTTCGAATTGAAACTCAGATTGACGATGTCGGCCCCATCAACGCCCGTTCGATAGGGCCACTCACACATCTCGCCGCCACTCTTGAACTGATGGCAGCGCGTGGGAATGCCCAATTCGCGGACTCGATCGTCTTTCGTCGACCCTACCCACGAATTCCACAGGGTCGTGTGGTCACCAAGATTTTTCACCATACAGCCGACGGTAAGGAATAAAGCCAGACTTAGCACGATCAGTCTTGCCATTGGTACCTCCTGATTCTCCCACCATGAGAATCACCCTGCATGAGAGGGTGCCGACACTCCCATCAACTCGCGTATTTTGGCTGCTGTATTTTCTGCGCGAATGAGCGATTCTCCGACGAGCATGGCATGGATACCGGCTTCGACGAGCCGTTCGACATCAGCACGTTTGTGGATGCCACTTTCGCTGACGATCAACTTTTCCGCCGGGATCCGTTTTGCCAAACGCAGCGTGACGCCGAGATCGGTCGTGAAGGTCTTGAGGTCGCGGTTGTTGATACCGATCAGCCGCGCGTCCGGGAGTCGTTCCAATACGGTATCGAGTTCGCGCTCGTGATGGGTTTCGATGAGCACGTCCAAGCCTAACCCACGGGCGAGCGCATAGAAGTCGATCAACTGCTGTCGTTCGAGCGCCGCGACGATCAAGAGGACCGCATCGGCTCCATAGGCACGCGCCTCGTAAAACTGGATCTCTTCGACCATGAACTCTTTGTTCAAAGCCGGCATCGGCACCGCTTGTTTGATCTCTCGCAGGTAGTCGAGGCTGCCCTGAAAGAAATCCTTGTCGGTTAAGACGGACAGAGCCGAGGCGCCATGGGCATGGTAGGTCTTGGCAATCTCGAGGTAGTTAAACCGTTCGGAGAACTCGGGCCGGAGGAGACCAAGACTGGGCGAGGATTTTTTGACTTCGGCGATCAGCGACGGACTGCCCGACGTTTTTGTCGCTTCGAGGGTCACGGCGAAGCCTAACACACCTGGCGCGTCCTGAATCCTTTTCTTCAGCTCAGAGAGGTACCCACGGCTTTGCTTGTGCCGGAGTTCTGCTTTCTTATGCTCCAGAATACGAGAAAGAATCACGAGACAGTCATCCCCTATTCGTGAATGCGATGAGGCGCGCCAGTTTCTCGGCTGCGGCGCCTGAATCGATGGCCTGGGCAGCCAAGCGGAATCCATCTTGAATATTTTTCGCCTTGCGCCCAGCGACAAGAGCCGGAGCGGCATTCAAACAGACAATATCCCGTTTTGAGCCTTTACGCCCCTGAAGAATGTCACGCGTGATCATCGCATTCTCTTGTGGCGTCCCTCCTGCGAGCTGTTTCGCCGGGACCAGTGCCAATCCAAGATCCGCCGGGTCCAGAAGATAGTTCGACAGCACGCCCCCTTTGGCCTCTGACACCTTCGTCTTTGCGGTAAGGGTGATCTCATCGAGTCCGTCCATCCCATGGACGACAAAACAATGTTGCGATCCCAAATGCATGAGCACGTTCCCCAACAGGGACGTCAATCGCCCTTCATAGACGCCGAGCACTTGGATGGTCGCTCCTGCCGGATTGGTCAGCGGGCCTAAGAGATTCAGCATCGTCCGGATGCCCATCTCCTGTCGAGGACCGGCACAATGTTTCATGGCTCCATGGTAGAGCGGGGCAAAGAGAAAGCCGATGCCCACTTCATTGATACAGTCGGCAATCTCTTCGGTCGGCAAATCGATCTTGACGCCGAGCGCCGAGAGGACGTCTGCACTCCCCGACTTGGATGACACGGAACGGTTGCCATGCTTCGCCACAGTCAGACCGGCGCCTGCGATGACGAATGCGGCCGTCGTAGAAATATTGAACGTGTGGGCCCCGTCCCCGCCCGTGCCACAGGTATCCACGACCAGGGGATCTCCAATGGCAATACGAACTGCCTTGGCACGCATGGCTCGCACGGAGCCGGCGATTTCCTCGACGGTTTCTCCCTTCAGACGGAGCCCCATCAAGTAGGCGGCAATTTGGGCCGGAGTCGCTGCGCCTTCCATGATCTCCAGCATCACCGATTCCGCTTCTGGCTCAGTGAGAGAGGAGCGGTCGGCAAGTTTGGCAATCGCGTCTTTGATCATGGCTGGGAGATCAGGCGAGCCTGCCTACAATTTAAGGAAGTTACGGAGGAGATCCTTCCCCGCCGTGGTGAGGATCGATTCCGGATGAAACTGCACCCCCTCGATGCCCAACGACCGATGACGCAATCCCATGATTTCTCCCTCCGCCGTCTCGGCGGAGATCTCGAAACAAGAAGGCAGCGTGTCGCGCTTCACGATCAGAGAATGGTAGCGGGTCGCGTCGAATGGATTGGGCAGCCCTTGGAAGATCGTTTTCCCGTCGTGTCGGATCTTTGAGGTCTTGCCATGCATCAACCGTTCGGCACGAACGACGTCACCGCCAAAGGCCACAGCCAGAGACTGATGGCCGAGGCAGACGCCTAAGAGCGGGAGACGCCCACCAAAATGCCGGATTGCCTCGACCGATAGGCCCGCTTCCATCGGGGTGCAGGGGCCCGGAGAAATGACGATGCGGCTGGGTTTCAGCGATTCGATCTGCTCGATCGTAATTTTATTGTTGCGGAATACCCGGATGTCTTCACCCAGTTCCCCGAAGTATTGCACGAGGTTATAGGTGAAGGAGTCATAGTTATCGATCATCAATAGCATGGCATTGCTCGCGCGAGGCGCCTGTTATTCTAGTCCCTGCTCAGCCAACTCGACGGCCTTCATCATGGCCTGAGCCTTATTACAGGTCTCTTCATATTCGTGCTCTGGATTGGAGTCGGCGACGATGCCGGCCCCTGCCTGAATGAAGGCCTGGTGATTTTTGACGACGACTGTGCGGATGTTGATGCACATGTCCATGTTGCCAGAGAAACTGAGGTATCCCACCGCGCCGGCATAGGGTCCGCGCCTGGTGGGCTCGAGTTCATCGATGATCTGCATCGCGCGAATCTTCGGCGCACCAGAGACCGTGCCGGCAGGAAAGCAGGCCCGCAACACGTCGTACGAGGTCTTCGACTCATCCAGTTGTCCTGTCACATTTGACACGATATGCATGACGTGCGAATACCGCTCGACGTGCATGAGTGAGTCCACTGATACCGACCCGGGTTTCGCCACGCGTCCGACATCGTTCCGCCCGAGATCGACCAGCATGACATGCTCGGCCCGTTCCTTTTCATCGGCCAAGAGCCGTCGCTCCATCTGCTGATCTTCTTCCGGTGTGGCACCGCGGCGGCGCGTGCCCGCAATGGGACGGAGAGAAATGACACCGTTTTCACAGCGAACGAGCGTCTCAGGAGAGGAGCCGACCAGCTCGACCCCCGCAATGCGCAGGTAATACATATAGGGCGAGGGGTTCACCACACGTAACGCGCGATAGAGCTGCAAAGGCGGCGCCTGCACGTTGGTCTCCCATCTTTGGGATACCACGGCTTGGACAATATCGCCGGCCCGAATGTATTCTTTCGTCCGCACGACCATCTTCTCAAAGTCTGCCTTGCTCATATTCGACGTAAAGGTCACCGGCTTGCGGCGGCGATGCGGACGCGTGCGGCGTAGCGGACGTTTCAGCCGCGCGATCATGCGTTCGATCCGGTCCGTGGCCACTCGATAGGCGGCCTTGAGGCCACGCTCCCCCTTCGCCGTGATATGGGCAGTGGACACGACTTTGATCTTCTGGGCGACATTGTCGAAGATCAGCATGGTATCGGTGAGCAGGAAGGCACAATCCGGCAGATTCAGTGGGTCCTTCTGCCTGGCCGCCAGGTCCTCGAACGTACGCACCATGTCGTAGCTCAGATATCCGACGGCACCACCGACGAAGGGGGGAAGGTTTGGCACGGTCACCGGGCGATAGCCCTCCATCATCTCACGCAGACGTTCGAGCGGATTCCCACGGCTGGGAATGCGCTTCTTGCGTGTGCCCTGCACGACAACCAGGTCACCCCGATCTTCGTAGACGACAACGGGAGACCCACTGCCGAGAAAGGAATAGCGTGCCCATTTCTCCCCACCCTCGATGCTTTCCAACAGATAGGCTGAGGGGCCATGATCGATTTTGGCAAAGGCAGAAACGGGGGTCTCATAGTCCGCGAGAATCTCTCGATAGAGCGGAATGAGGTTACCCTGTCCGGCATATTGCCGAAATTGGTCAAGGCTGAGCGAGTATTGCGGCGGCGCCACGGTATCGTCCTATTATTCTTGGCCTACGATGAGCTTCTGTCCTACTTCGATAATGTCGTCTGGCAGCTTGTTCCACTTCCTCACCTTGTCGACCGTGGCACCATACTTCCGACTGATTCGATAGAGCGTTTCGCCAGGCTTCACGACATGAATGGTGGGCGATCGCAGGCTTCCCATCGACGACTCTGCTACCCCTGATACAGCCGGAACCTCCGGAGCGAACCCGTGAGCCGCCGCGCTCAGATCCACGGTATCGGCCGTATCAAGAGCCGGTTCAACCGGCAGTGCCTTACGCCCTGGCATGCCCGGACGTTTCATATCGGCCTTGGCTTTGCGTTCCAGCAGAGCAGACTCCTTCATGGCTTCGGCTTCTTCCTGCACACGGGCCATTTGCTCCCGAACGGCTTGTACCTGCGCCGTGAGTTCCCGATTTCTGGCCTCAAACTCCATCAGTTCTTTCTTGCCCCGCTTCGCTTCATTATCCAGTTCGCCGGTTCGTTTCTCTTCTTGGGCCAACAGACGTTGAAAGTTCAGGCTGCGCGCCTTTTCCGCCTCGTACTTTTCGGCCATAACACATCCGCCCAATAGGAGCATTCCACAGACGATAGTCACACCGTGATAGATGGATCTGGATATTGACTTGGTCACGTAATTCTCCTCTTTCATGGATACCTCCTCTGACGGTCTTGAGGGACTCTCCCTCTCGCAGCAGGAAGTGGACACCGGCTGCTACGCATGAAAAAACGACTCAAATAGAAGTAGTAGAATAATGTCTAACGCAGCGAAAGTCAAAGCGAATATGGCACCTTCGTGGTTTGACCCACTCCCTACCCCTATGGTACGTTCGAAACCGTCACGTCCTCTGTTCGTTACCATCCAACCAAGCCCTATGGCCCACGCCGACATCCTTGCCAGACTGATCGCGCTCAAAGACGAAATCAGGCGCCACGACTATCTCTACTATGTCAAGGATCGTCCGGAGGTTTCTGATTCCCAGTACGATCGTATATTCCGCGAGCTGATCGATCTGGAGCAAGCGCATCCGGAACTCGTCACGCCCGATTCCCCGACCCAACGAGTCGGCGCGCCACCGCTTGAGTCGCTGATCAAGGTTCCCCACGAGCAGCCAATGCTCAGCCTGGACTCGATTATCGATCAGGAGGAGGTTCAGGCATTCGATCAACGGATGAAACGCGAACTGGAAATCCCTGCCGTTGAGTACAGCGCGGAGCCAAAATTCGACGGGTTATCGGTCGAACTGGTCTACGACCATGGAATGTTCACCCGTGGAGCGACCAGGGGCGATGGAGCGACCGGAGAGGATGTGACCGTCAACCTGAGAACGATCCGTTCGCTCCCCCTGCAATTGCAAGCGCAGTCCGGATTCCCTGACCATCTTGTCGTACGGGGCGAAGTGTACATGCGCCTCAATGATTTCCAAACCTTGAATCGATGGATCACAGAACGAGGCGACGACGCCTTTGCGAATCCACGCAATGCAGCCTCTGGTTCGCTCCGGCAATTGGATTCCACGATTACCGCGACCCGTCCATTGGTCGTGACCTGTTATGAAATCATGGCCCTCTCCACACCCCCACCACTCACACATTGGGAGGAGCTTGAGCAGTTGGCCAGATGGGGGATCCCGGTGCCGACGCATCGGCGGCTCTGTGCGTCGATCGATGACGTGATGGCCTTTCACAGGGAAACGGAATCGATCCGGGATCGGCTGCTCTATGAAATCGATGGCGTGGTGGTGAAGGTGAATCGCCGAGACTGGCAGCATCGCCTGGGGATGAAATCTCGCAGCCCCCGCTGGGCCCTCGCCTACAAATTTACCCCGCGCAAGGAAATCACCGTCGTAGAGAATATCGTCGTGTCCGTCGGGAGAACCGGAACCCTCACACCCGTCGCACTCTTGAAACCGGTGGAAGTCGGTGGCGTCACCATCAGCCGAGCCACCTTACACAACGCCGATGATGTGGCGAGAAAAGACATTCGGATCGGGGATACCGTCAAGGTGGAACGGGCCGGCGATGTGATTCCCGCCATTGCCGAGCGTGTGCCCATCCCCGATGAGCGACGCAGCGCTCCCTTTCTGATGCCGGATCACTGCCCAGTCTGTGGATCGAGTGTCGGTCGCGAGGGTGCCTATTTCTACTGCACCGGTCAATTGGTCTGTGGCGCCCAATTGAAGGGGGCGATCGAACATTTTGCGTCCAAGCACGCGCTCAACATCGAAGGCTTAGGCAAGAAAACCGTGGCCCAGCTTGTCGATAAGGGACTGGTCCGATCGCTCGCCGACCTCTATCGTCTGACCAAAGACGATCTCGTCAAACTTGAAGGATTTGCCGATCGATCCGCCACGCTCCTCCTCAAATCGATTGCAGAGAGCAAAGCCGTTCCCATGGATCGATTTCTGATGGGGCTCGGGATCAGGCAAGTAGGACAACATATTGCTAAAATCCTAGCCCGCGAATTCTGGTCGCTGGACGAGATCCTGTCGGCAGATCCAGAACGGCTGCAACGAATTCCCGAGATCGGTCCTGAGATCTCAGACAGCTTGGTGGCCTACTGTTCAGAGCCGCACAACCGGGAGGTGATCGCACAGCTCCAGGAATCAGGCGTGCAGGTTGCACCGGGCATGGCCACAGGCGACCGAAGGGATTCCCCGCTTGCAGGAAAGACGTTTGTGTTTACCGGTGGGCTGGATCGCTTCACGCGAGATGAGGCACAGCGAGCGGTCGAAGCAGCCGGAGCGCGTGTGGCCTCAAGCGTGAGCAAAAAGACATCCTACGTAGTCATGGGACGGGACCCTGGCTCCAAGCTGGACCAAGCCCGTACGCTGGGGGTGACGATTCTGACGGAACAGGAATTTGCCGCTCTGATTGGTGAGGAGAAGAACAGGCTTAGCTGACAAGGTCGAGATTCGGGGATTCGACGTGAGCCGGTGATTTTTCGTCACGAAAGATTTGGACACTGCGGATGGATCGAGGCTCGGCTTCATGGATGAGGATCCGGCAATTGGCAATCCGCACTTCTTCGCCCACCTTGGGAATTCGACCAATTTCCTGTTGAATGAGACCGCCGATCGTCACCGCATCATCACCAAGGTCGACTTTCAAGAAATCGTTGATCTTGCGCACTTCGGTTCTGCTGTGAACGAGAATATGGTTCTTCCCTAATCGTTTGATGAGTTCTTCTGTGATATCGGTTTCGTCCATAATCTCCCCGACCACTTCTTCGAGAAGATCCTCAAGCGTCACGATCCCCATCACGCCGCCAAATTCATTGACCACAACGGCCATATGCCGTTTCTCCTGCTGAAACTGTTTCATCAAGTCGTCTGCCGTCTTGCCTGAAGGAACGAACAACGGGGGGTAGGCAATATCCTTGAGCTTCGCCTCGCTCCGTCCCTTGGCGAGTTCGGTGAGGGCTCTCGTCTTATAGAGAACGCCCGTGATGTTATCGAGCGTGCCGTCATACACGGGGATCCGTGAATATTTCGAGTTATAGAGGAGTTCTTGAGCTTCCTTCAGGCGCAGGTTCCCATCCAATGAGAAGACATAGAGGCGAGGGGTCATCGCGTCTTCAGCTGTGATGTCTTTAAGCTGGAAGACGTTCTTGATCATCTTCACTTTCTCAACTTCAATCGTGCCGGTCTTCCCCCCTTCATCCAGCATGATCTTCAGTTCTTCTTCCGTGACCAGAGGAAGCGTTAGTCCCTTCCCGCCGGTAAGTTTATGGATGAACGGAACCATCACGAAGAGAAGCGGCTTCAGGAGCAGCTGGACCCCATAGATAGGATAGGACATGTTCAGCGTAACAGGTACGGCGAACTTCGCAGCCAAGGTCTTTGGAATGACGTCTACGGAGACGAGCAGTACAAACGTGAGCACCCCAACGACGACTGCAACGGTATCGTTAAAAAATGTCCGTTCCCCCCCAAAGATATTCAAGGTGAGGAAGGCTGCATACATAGGAATAGCGGTGCTTACCAGACGGTCACCGACAAGTATCGTGGCGAGCAGTTTCTGCGGGTCACTTCGAAGCTGAAGGGCCATCTTTGCCCGTTTATTGTGATTTTGGGCAAGCGCTCTCAGCTTCGTTTCATTGACCGCAAAAAAGCCGATTTCAGCC
>JANOMG010000297.1:0-11303 GCA_031420175.1 Nitrospira sp. | reverse complement strand
GCAAGTTCTGCCGGAAACACATACCGCACAAGGAAGTGAAGTGACGGTAAGGGGTAAGGGGTGAAGCGTAAGGGGTGAGGGGACTCACCGATAGGCTGACGTTTTACGCCTCACGCCTCACGTTTCACGTCCGGGTTAGGGGCATGGTGTCAATGGCTAGCACATCGGTCTCCAAAACCGAGAGTCTAGGTTCAAATCCTAGTGCCCCTGCCAAGCGCTGTGTAGCGGATGGGTCAGGCTCGATGTTGGTGGCTTGATGGAGGGCGTGGCGGTTGGTCGAGACCCCTGAGGGGTGGTACGTTCCCTCTCTTATTGGTGAAGGTGAGGCGCGCATGTTTAGGAAGTTGACAGATTCTATTCGAGAGTTTTTCGTTGATGTGCGTGGTGAGCTCAAGAAAGTGTCGTTCCCGACTCGGGCCGAAACGGTTGGGTCTACGACAGTAGTCATTGTGTTTTGTATTATCATGTCCTTTTATCTGTCGTTCATCGATTCAGTTCTCGTCTGGGTAGTGGGCAAAATTCTGTAAGTCGTGAGCTGTGAGTGAGAACGGCCGCATGGCACGTAGTCAACTAATGATCCGAGGGTAGGGCATGGCAAAGAATTGGTACGTTATTCATACCTACGCGGGATTTGAGGGGCGGGTGAAAGCCAGCTTGCTCGAACGGGCTAATCAAATGGGATTGGTCGAGAAGCTGGGGCAGGTGCTCGTGCCGACGGAAGATGTGATCGAGATCAAGGATGGCAAGCGTCGAGCGTCCCGACGAAAGTTTTTCCCTGGGTACGTTATTGTAGAGCTGGAGTCCCCGCTTATCGATGAAACCTTACAGATGATCAAGGAGACGCCGAAGGTCACAGGGTTCGTCGGTGGTGGAGCGCATCCCACGCCCTTGTCGGCGGAAGAAGTGGATTCGCTGCTGAAGCAGGTTGATGCGGGAGCGTCCGGGCCGCGCGAACAGGTCAAATTTATTAAGACAGATAATGTACGAATCATCGATGGTCCGTTTCTCGGATTTAATGGTGTGGTGGACGAGGTGGATCATGACCATAGTCGAATTAAAGTTTTGGTCAGTATTTTTGGGCGTTCCACTCCGGTGGAACTTGGGTTCTTGCAAGTGGAACGGATTTAATCTCCGAAATGGTCGAACGCGCGTAGGAGTCTAGGACATGGCCAAAGAAGTATCGGCACAGATCAAGTTGCAGATTCCGGCTGGGAAGGCGAATCCTGCGCCCCCGGTCGGGCCGTCGCTGGGACAGCACGGCGTCAATATCATGGAGTTTTGCAAGCAGTTCAACGCAAAAACTCAAAAAGAGGGCGACAGCATCATCCCGGTGGTTATCACGGTCTATAAGGACCGGTCATTTACCTTTGTGATGAAAACCCCGCCGGCGTCCGACCTCTTGAAGAAGGCAGCCGGAATCATTAAGGGGTCTGGCGTTCCGCAGAAAGACAAGGTCGGAAAGATCACGAAGGCGCAGTTGCATGAGATTGCAAAAAAGAAAATGACGGATCTCAATGCCGTTGATCTCGATGGCGCAATTAAGATCATTGCAGGAACGGCGCGTAGTATGGGAGTTGTGGTTCAAGAGTAGCATTCTTCTCATGCAGGGCTGCTCTCTGTGCTCGCGCAGTAGGGCCTGGGCTGGAAATTGTGTGTGATGGTGTTAAGGGGGGAATCGTGATGGGAAAGAAGATGCGAGCAGCGGTAGAAAAGCTTGAGCCTCGGGCCTATGCCTTGCGTGAGGCGGTTGAGACCGTGAAGCGGTCGTCTTTCGCCAAGTTCGATGAGTCTGTCGACCTGGCGCTCCGTCTGGGTATTGATCCGAAGCGGGCGGATCAAATGGTGCGTGGGACGACCTCGTTGCCGCATGGCACGGGAAAAAAAGTTCGCATCTTGGTCTTCGCCAAGGGAGAGAAGGAGCAGGAAGCGCGGCAGGCCGGTGCTGATTACGTCGGGTCCGATGATCTGATGGAGAAGGTGAAGGGCGGATGGTTGGAATTTGATTGCGCCATCTCAACGCCGGATCTCATGGCGGCTGTCGGGAAGCTCGGAAAAGTGCTCGGGCCTCGCGGGCTCATGCCGAATCCGAAAACTGGAACTGTCACCTTTGATATCGGCAAGGCTGTGTCGGAAGTTCGTAAAGGCCGTGTGGAATATAAAGTCGAAAAGGCCGGGATTATTCAGGTGCCTGTCGGGAAGGTATCGTTTAAGCCTGAGCAATTGCATGAAAATGCGTCGGCGGTTCTTGAGGCGGTGATTAAGGCGAAGCCTGCCTCGTGCAAGGGGCGCTATCTGATGAGCGCGACCCTTTCGAGCACGATGGGGCCTGGCGTACAGCTTGATGCGATGGCATTGGCCAAAGAATGGAGTTAGTCCTGGTGTCGCAGCACGGAAGGGGAAGGGTTGGATTATGAAGAAGGACGAGAAAGCGACAGCGGTTGCGGAGTTGACGGAGCGATTTAGCCGTGCACGGCTCGCCATCGTCACCGAGAGTGCCAAGCTCTCCACGAACCAGGTTACGCAGCTTCGCAAACAATTGCGAGGTGCTAATGCCGAATATAGGGTCGTCAAGAATACGATAGCTATCCGCGCATCCGAAGGCACGATCTTTTCGGGAGTGACGGGGTACTTGAAGGGGCCGACGGGATTGGTGATCGGCTATGACGATCCGGTGCTTCCAGCAAAGATTCTCCGGGATTTTATCTTGGCGGAGAAGCGTGAAGAGAAGATCAGGATCACCATTGGTGTCTTGGAGGGCAAGGTGGTGCAGCCGGCCGAATTGGCAGCTGTGGCCAAACTCCCGAAGAAGGAAATCCTCATTGCGATGTTGTTGTCGGCCATGCAGGGGCCGGCACGTGGCCTGGTGTATACGCTCAGTGCGGTCTTGTCGAAATTTGTGAGAGTCATTGCAGCCATTCAGGATAAACGAAAAGGAGAAGGGGATATGTCAACAACAACGGCGAAATTGTCACAGGAAGAATTGATCAAGGCCATCGAGACGATGAGTGTGCTCGACTTGGCGGAGCTCGTGAAGGGGCTAGAGACCCGATTCGGCGTCACTGCCGCCGCGCCGGTCGCTGCCGCAGCTCCTGCAGCAGGTGCCGCAGTGGCAGCTGAAGAGAAGACCTCGTTTGATGTAGTGCTCGTATCTGCTCCTGCGGACAAGAAGATCCAAGTCATTAAGGTCGTTCGCGAGCTCACCAGCCTCGGGTTGAAGGAAGCAAAAGATTTGGTCGAAGGCGCACCGAAGCCTGTGAAGACTGGTGTCACGAAGGAAGAATGCGACACCATCAAGAAGAAGCTTGAAGAGAGCGGCGCCAAGGTCGAGGTCAAGTAGTCTCGTTCTGACCAGTCTCTAGTGTCTCTGGGTGGCCGCATGTGTGGGCACCCAGTCCTAACCATTTGTAGTGGAGGACCGAGGAATGTCCGAAACGACTTTGCAAGAGTTCGTCGAGCGGAAAGACTACTCTCGCATTCATGGCAGCATCGAGATTCCGGATCTGATTGAGATCCAGAAGCGCTCCTATGAAGAATTCCTTCAGCGGGAGGTCGAGCCGGAACGTCGCAAAGATCATGGGCTCCAGGCAGCCCTGGCGAGTGTCTTTCCGATTCCGGATTACAACAATACGGCCGTATTAGAGTTCACCAGCTACACGCTTGGCACCCCTAAGTACGATGAGCGGGAGTGCCTGGAGCAGGGGATGACCTATGCTGTCCCACTGAAACTTCGGGTACGTCTGGTCGTGTTCGACAAGGAAGACAAGGGTTCCAAGAAGAAGGTGCTCGACGTCCGAGAGCAGGAAGTCTACGTCGGCGAGCTGCCGCTTATGACAGAACGCGGGACGTTCATTGTTAATGGCACAGAGCGTGTGGTGGTGAGTCAGCTGCATCGGTCTCCCGGCGCGTCTTTCACGCACGATAAGGGCCGGACGCACTCCAGTGGCAAGGTGTTGTATTCCGCCAGGATCATTCCCTATCGAGGCTCATGGCTGGATTTCGAATTCGACGCACGCGACATCCTCTATGTGCGTATTGATCGTCGGCGGAAAATGCCGACGACCATTCTGTTGAAAGCCTTCGGCTTTTCTAGCGACGATTTGCTCAAGATGTATTACCCGGTGGAGGAAATTCGGGTCGTCAAGGGCAAGATGCTGCGCAAGCTCGATCCGGAGATCCATCAGGGTCTGCGTTGCTCGGCTGAAGTGTTTGAAAAGGGTGGTAAAGAACCGCTGGTCAAGGAAGGCGCCAAGCTCACGAAGGGGCTCATCGCGAAACTCAAGGCGGCTGGCGTGAAGGAGATTCCTCTTGCGCCGAGCGAGTTGATTGGTCGTGCAGTCCTGGCCGAGCTGGTGGATTCGAAGAAGAACATGATCGCCGAAAGAAATCAGCGGCTCACGGCTGAGATCATCGAGGCGCTCCTTGAGAGCGACATTGAAGAATTTCAGGCGATCTATTTTGATACGGTCACGTCTACGCCGGTGATCCTGGATACGCTGGAGATGGATAAGACCACCTCGAAAGAGGAAGCCATGGTCGAGATCTATCGTCGCTTGCGACCGGGAGAAACGCCCTCCGTCGACACGGCACGAGCACTCTTCGATAATCTCTTTTCGAATCCTAAGCGGTACGATCTTTCGCCCGTCGGGCGCTTGAAGCTGAACAGTAAGCTGGGCCTCGATCTGCCGTTGGAGCAGCGGACGCTGACAGCGCAGGACATGGTCGAAGTGATCCGCTATCTCGTGAACTTGAAGTTGGGTAAGGGCGAAATCGACGACATCGACCACTTGGGTAATCGTCGCGTCCGCTCGGTCGGTGAGTTGTTGGAGAACCAATTCCGGCTCGGGCTGGTCCGCATGGAGCGCAGTATCAAGGAGCGGATGAACCTGCTGGATATGGAAACGGTGCTACCGCACGATTTGATCAATGCGAAGCCCGTTGTCGCCGCCGTGAAAGAGTTCTTCAGCAGCAGCCAGTTGTCTCAGTTCATGGACCAAACGAATCCGCTCGCGGAAATTACACACAAGCGGCGCCTGTCCGCGCTTGGTCCCGGCGGGTTGACCAGGGAGCGGGCGGGGTTCGAGGTTCGCGACGTCCACCCTTCGCACTATAGCCGTATTTGCCCGATCGAAACGCCGGAAGGCCCGAACATCGGTTTGATCACGTCATTGGCAACCTATGCGCGCATCAATAAGTTCGGATTTATCGAGGCGCCCTATCGCAAAGTGGTGAAGGGGCGAGTCACTGACGAAATCGAGTTTCTTTCCGCGATCGAAGGGGACAAGTACATCATCGCGCAGGCGAACTCCCAGATGGATGCGTCTGGTCGCCTGGTATCCGAAACCATCTCAGCGCGATCCGCCGGAGATTTCGTAACGGCCACTTCCGACAAGATCGAATATATGGATGTGTCGCCGAAGCAGGTGGTGAGTGTGGCGACGGCGTTGGTGCCGTTTTTAGAGCATGACGACGCCAACCGTGCCTTGATGGGATCAAACATGCAGCGTCAAGCGGTGCCGTTGCTTGTTTCAGAATCCCCGTTAGTCGGGACGGGTATGGAAGCGGTCGTCGCGCGTGACTCGGGTTATGTGGTGCAGGCCAAGCGGGCTGGCGTTGTGGAAAGCGTTGATGCCACGAGGGTCGTGGTGCGTGCCGAATCGAAAGAAAATCGGAAACGGAATGATGCCGGCTTGGACATATACGATCTGATTAAGTTTCAGCGATCAAATCAGAATACGACGATCACTCAGACACCGGTGGTTCGGCTCGGGCAGCCAGTGAAAGTGGGGCAGGTCTTGGCTGACGGTCCTGCGATTGATCACGGTGAATTGGCCCTGGGTAAAAATATTCTTGTCGCCTTCATGCCTTGGGGCGGATACAACTTCGAAGATGCGATTCTATTAAGCGAAAAGCTCGTGCGGGAAGATGCGTTTACCTCGATTCACATTGAGGAGTTCGAGGTTGAGGCCCGCGATACCAAGTTAGGGAAGGAAGACATCACTCGCGACATTCCGAACGTCGGAGAAGAAGCGCTTCGCGATCTCGACGAGAGCGGCATCATCCGCATTGGAGCCGAGGTGAAGCCTGGAAATATTCTGGTCGGGAAGGTGACGCCGAAAGGCGAAACCCAGCTCACGCCGGAAGAGAAGCTGCTGCGAGCCATCTTCGGCGAAAAAGCCGGCGATGTGAAGGATACGTCGCTCACGGTGCCGCCTGGCGTCGAGGGTATCGTGGTCGATGTGAAAATCTTCTCGCGCAAGGGCCTCGATAAGGACGAACGCTCCAAGAGTATTGAAAGCGAAGATGCGATGAAGCTCCAGCGTGATCATCACGAGGAGCTCCGTATCATCGATGAAGAAAAGACGAAGAAGATCAGAAAACTTCTGCTCGGGAAAGTGGTCGGTCGTGACTTGATGGATCCTGAGAGCGGCGATGTCATTCTGAAGAAGAAGGGCAAGCTGACCGCAGAGATTCTCAAGCGGTTGCCGGATGAGACCGTCCGGTACATCATCCTGAGCGATCCTGACGAGCAGAAAGAGTTGGAAGATGTCGACCGGCGGGCGAAGGAGCAGATTGAAATCCTTCAGACACTGTATGACGAGAAGGTCGGGCGTCTGAAGCGGGGCGATGAACTTCCGCCTGGTGTGATTAAGCTCGTCAAGGTCTATGTCACGATGAAGCGCAAGATTCAAGTCGGCGACAAGATGGCCGGACGGCACGGCAATAAAGGTGTGGTCTCTCGGGTCTTGCCTGAGGAGGACATGCCTTGCTTGCCGGATGGAACGCCGGTGGAAATTGTACTCAATCCGCTCGGTGTGCCGTCACGCATGAACGTCGGTCAGATTTTGGAAACTCACCTGGGTTGGGCCGCTAAGGCGCTGGGGATCAAGGTGGCGAGCCCGGTATTCGATGGGGCGTCAGAAACGGAAATTAAAGATCTCCTCAAGAAAGCGAATCTGCCGGCCAGCGGGCAAACCATGTTGATGGACGGTCGAACAGGCGAAATGTTCGGCAGTCCTGTCACGGTCGGCTACATGTATGTCTTGAAGTTGCACCACTTGGTGGACGACAAGATTCACGCACGGTCGATCGGTCCCTATTCACTCGTCACGCAGCAGCCGCTCGGTGGTAAGGCTCAATTCGGCGGCCAGCGGTTGGGAGAAATGGAAGTGTGGGCGTTGCAAGCCTATGGCGCTGCCTCCACGCTACAAGAGTTCTTGACGGTGAAATCGGACGACGTGCCTGGCCGATCACGGATGTATGAAGCGATCGTTAAGGGTGAGCCGTTCCTGGAGCCTGGATTGCCCGAGTCGTTTAACGTCTTAGTCAAAGAGTTGCAGAGTTTAGGGCTCGACGTCGAACTGGTTAAGTCGCAAGACTAACCTATTTGTGTGCCGGCCTTCGCGGTCGGCATCAGAGGAGGTCACTACTTTGGAAGGCGTCTATACATTATTTGAGAAGCCGCGCGATGCGGTCTCATTCGATTCGATGCGGATCAAGATCGCGTCACCCGAAAAGATTCGGTCGTGGTCATACGGCGAAGTCAAAAAGCCTGAGACCATTAATTATCGGTCGTTTAAGCCGGAAAAAGACGGACTGTTTTGTGCGAAGATTTTTGGTCCAATTAAGGATTGGGAGTGCAACTGCGGCAAGTACAAGCGCATGAAGCACCGCGGAATTGTCTGCGACAAGTGCGGCGTTGAGGTCATTCAGTCCAAAGTTCGCCGAGAGCGCATGGGCCATATCGAGCTCGCGGCGCCGGTGGCGCACATTTGGTTCCTCAAGGGCGTGCCTAGTCGAATTGGAACCTTGCTCGACATGAGCCTGAAGGGGCTGGAGCGAATTCTCTATTTCGAGAGCTATGTCTGTGTCGATCCTGGATCGACAGATTTGACGGAGAAGGAGCTGGTCTCTGAGGAAAAGCTCCGCTCGCTCCAATCTGAATACAGCCCGGGTTCCTATAAAGTCGGCATCGGTGCCGATGCCATCCGAGAGTTGCTCCGCAAGATCGATATCACAGCCAAGTGGGATGAGATCAAGGCCAAGGCAAAGACGTCAGCTTCCGCTGCGCTGAAGAAGAAATATGCGAAACAGCTGAAAGTCATTGAGGCTTTTCGTAAGTCAGGAAACCTGCCCGAGTGGATGATCATGGATGTGATCCCGGTGCTGCCTCCGGAATTGCGTCCGCTCGTGCCGTTAGACGGTGGACGGTTTGCGACCTCGGATCTGAACGATCTATACCGCCGCGTCATCAATCGGAATAATCGCCTGAAGCGGTTGATCGAATTGAAGGCGCCTGGCGTGATTATCCGAAACGAAATGCGGATGTTGCAGGAAGCGGTGGATGCCCTCTTTGATAATGGCCGTCGCGGTCGTGCGATTCGTGGACCGAACAAACGGCCGCTGAAATCGTTGAGCGACATGCTGAAGGGAAAGCAGGGGCGATTCCGTCAGAACCTGCTCGGTAAACGGGTCGATTATTCGGGCCGAACCGTCATCGTCGTGGGACCGGAGCTTCGGCTCCATCAGTGTGGTTTGCCCAAGAAGATGGCGCTCGAGCTCTTCAAACCCTTTATCTTCCACAAATTAGAAGAGCGAGGTGCAGCGACCACGATCAAGAGCGCCAAGCGTTTGGTTGAAAAGGAACGACCTGAAGTATGGGACGTGCTCGACGAGGTGATCCGCGAGCATCCCGTGCTGCTGAACCGTGCGCCGACGTTGCACCGTCTTGGCATCCAGGCGTTTGACCCGGTCTTAGTCGAAGGCAAGGCCATCCGGCTACATCCGCTGGTTTGTGCCGCATTCAATGCCGACTTCGACGGAGACCAGATGGCGGTTCACGTTCCGCTGTCGGTTGAGGCGCAGGTCGAGGCACGCGTGCTGATGATGTCGATCAATAATATTCTCTCGCCCGCCAACGGCAAGCCGATTGCGGTGCCGTCTCAAGACATGGTGCTCGGTTGTTATTGGCTGACCAAAGAGCGTGGCGGATGCAAGGGAGAAGGGAAAGTGCTCGGGTCGCCCGAGGAGGTACGCATTGCATTCGATTCGGAAGCATTGGAAGTGCATGCGCGGATCAAGGTGCGGGTCGAGGGTGCGCTCGTTCAGACCACGGTTGGGCGAGTCATCTTGTCGGAAGTGCTCCCTCCTGGAATGCCATTCGCCAACGCGAATAAGCTCATGACTAAGAAGGAAATGACGAAGCTCATCGATACGGTCTATCGCCAGTGCGGCCACCGAGAGACCGTCACGTTCCTCGATAAGGTCAAGGACCTGGGGTTTCACTATGCCACGCGTGCAGGCATCTCGATCTGCATCGACAATATGCATATCCCGACCAAGAAGCAAGAATTGCTTGGGAAGGCTCAACATGAAGTGGTTGAGATCGAGCGGCAGTATGCCGAGGGGTTGATCACCAACGGCGAACGTTATAATAAGGTGATCGATATCTGGGCACATGTGAGTGAGCAAATTGCCAATGAAATGATGAAGGAATTGGGTGCGGGTGGCGATCCGAACAAGGCTGAGTCCTTCAATCCGATCTTCATGATGGCGGACTCCGGTGCTCGCGGTAGTTCCCAGCAGATCCGTCAGTTGGGTGGTATGCGCGGATTAATGGCCAAGCCGTCCGGTGAAATCATCGAGACTCCGATTACTGCCAACTTCCGCGAAGGCTTAACGGTGTTGCAGTATTTCATTTCGACGCACGGTGCCCGTAAAGGTTTGGCAGATACGGCTTTGAAAACTGCAAATTCAGGTTATCTCACGCGCCGATTGGTGGACATCGCTCAGGATGTCATTATCAATGAAATCGATTGCGGCACCACCGACGGTATCATTATGAGTGCCTTGGTTGAGGGTGGCGAAATCATTCAGCCGATCGAAGAGCGGGTGTTGGGGCGGTTGGCGGCTGAAGATATCCGTGACCCGGTGACGGGTGAGATTATCGTGTCGGCTAATGAGGAAATCGACGAGGAACGAACGAAGATTATCGTGGAAGCTGCGGTCGACCGTGTGAAGATTCGTTCAGTGCTGACCTGTCAGTCTCGCCGCGGTGTGTGCCGGTCTTGCTATGGACGCGACCTAGCCCGCGGGCGGTTGGTCGAAAAGGGCGAACCGGTTGGTGTCATCGCGGCACAGTCGATCGGTGAGCCGGGAACGCAGTTGACCATGCGGACGTTCCATATCGGTGGCACGGCGAGCAAGGTGGTTGAGCAGACGGTGACTGAATCAAAGCATGCCGGCACGATCAAGTTCATGAGCTTTGATGCGAAGAAAAACATAGATGTCCATAACCCCGGGATCGCGGTACAGAATAAAGATGGTGAATGGGTCGTCATGAATCGGAATGCGAAGATCGCCATTGCCGATGAGACCGGACGTGAGCGCGAGAAATACGCGGTTGTCTATGGCGCCAAGATCAAGGTGAAGGATGGCGGTCGCATTGAGTTGGGCCAAAAGATAGTGGAGTGGGATCCGTATTCATTGACTATTCTGACTGAGGTGGGCGGAAAGGTGGCCTACGGGGACATCGTTGAAGGTATCACGATGAAGGAAGAGTTCGATGAAGTCACTGGCCTCTCCCGCAAGGTCATCGTTGAGCATAGTGGCGCGACATTACGTCCACGTGTGTCCGTTAAAGATGAGAGCGGGAAGACTGCCAAGGTTGCAGCGGCGGCAAATGTGGCGCGCTATCTGCTCCCAGTCGGGGCGCATATCTTCGTCGAGAAAGGCGCAGTCGTCACTCCTGGTGATGTGTTAGCCAAAATTCCTCGGGAGACGACCAAGACGAAGGATATCACTGGTGGTCTGCCTCGCGTGGCTGAGTTGTTCGAGGCCCGGAAGCCGAAGGAGACGGCTGTCATCAGCGAAATCGATGGTGAAATTTCGTACGATGGTTTCGTGAAGGGGCAGCGCAAAGTGCTGGTCAATAATAAAATGGGCGACGTGAAGGAATATTTTATTCCTAAGGGTAAACACGTCAACGTGCATGAGGGCGACTGGGTCAGGGCCGGCGAGCCGTTGATGGATGGATCGGCTAACCCGCACGACATCCTTGATGTGCTGGGCCCGAACGAGTTGCAGAAGTATCTCGTCGATGAAGTGCAGGATGTCTATCGTCTGCAAGGTGTGACGATCAATGATAAGCATATCGAAATCATTGTGCGACAGATGCTTCGCAAGGTCAGAATCGAAGATCCTGGTGATACGGAGTTCTTGCCGGGCAGCCAGGTGAGCAAGATGTTGTTTGATGAAGAGAATGAGCGTGTGGTGGCACGGGGCGGTCAGCCAGGATTCGGGAAGCC
>JANOMG010000296.1:0-25264 GCA_031420175.1 Nitrospira sp. | reverse complement strand
GCGGGACTATCGGAACGGACCCCTGTGGTACAACGTCGATCCGTCGAAGTGGCTCATCTATGGGTTATCCAGGGTTGGACTCGCCGAAGGGCTGGTCAGATTCGATTCGGGCGATCGTGCCAGGTCAAGAAACTGAACGGGAGGATACAGAGGGCGGCTTGGATGGTTTTGATGTGACAACATACCTCATTCAAAGTCTAGCTTCATTTGGGATTATGCGGAAGCCTATTCCGTTCAATTCGGGAATAGCGGCGAAGTAGACGTGGCATATGATGATTTTTCTGACCTGGCTCCATCTGCTCGCCGCAGTCAGCTGGATCGGCGGGATGATGTTCTTGTCGGTTGTGCTGGTGCCGGTGCTCAGGCGTGAACCGTTCGCGTCACAGAGGGCGTTGCTCTTTCGGACCATCGCCCGGCGGTTTCGTGCAGTGGTCTGGGGCGCGATCGCTGTCCTCTTGTTCACGGGCCCTTCGTTGCTGCATCAGCGTGGGATTTCGATCACGGACCCATCGGGATGGCCGATGGTCCTGGCGACCAAGCTGGGGCTCGTGACGACCGCTCTTCTCTTGACCCTCATCCACGATCTCATCCTCGGGCCTCGCGTCGGGCAGATACGACAACTCCCTGTGGAGGGCCGAAGCAGGTTCGATCAGGCTCTGGTGCTGTGGTCTCCCTGGGTGGCTCGCGTTTCGCTCGCTCTTGCGCTGGTCATCTTGCTTGCCGCGGTCATGCTTGTGCGGACCTAACAGGACGCTGAAGAGGCCGCCATTGTCACCCCCAGCCCTCGGTGCGCCGCGCCTTTTCCCATGCGGCGTTCGCGGCACACTCCAGCGTGCTACGTGAAGTACAATTAACAGGCAGGTTGCCCTGATCTGTCTCGTCTATGTGGTCCATGTGGCCCGTCTCATGTGCTTGGTTGAAGCAGGCAAACCACTTAAGCCGCTGCGTTCAATACGTGGAGTCAGCATCTCGCTGGTATTTACTTGGACTCATAGTCATCGCACCAGGTGCGGGCGTCATTCTGAAGAAAAGTGGCGTGCGCGGCCTGGGGCCCATCGAAGAGCGCCTGATGGAGTGGCAGTGCTGTCGATTCGGAAATCCTGGTTGGTTGGGGCTTCGTAGGGGATTGAAGTCCAAGGGAAGGTGAGCGATTCGCCCAACGGGCTCTTTAGATAGCTCCCTTTCTTGTCTCGCTCCATGCAGATCGTGGGGGGGACATTCCACGAAAACCTCGAATTGATCGACGTGTTACATCACCGGTGCCTGAAGACAGGTGTACCGACATGAGTCTCCTCGACAGCCCCTGCTGAGAAGGAAGTCTTGTGCGTAGTGAGGCCATCGACCGCATCAGACAGAAATCTCGGCACCGTGCGCGCACGAGACCGTAACCCACGCGCCGTACACAGCGAGTCCGCAAACAGAGCAGGGGAATGGTCTTGCCGCATCATGTGCTCGACAAATCCGTCAAGGAGAGAGAAATTCTCCGGTGTCATGCCCCGCATATTCCATATGGACATATTGCGCGGAAAGGATTGCCGATTCGCATGGACAAATTCGTGAGGGTGGCAATAGAACACCAGCCGTGAAGCACGTCGGAAAATCCGGCGGACCATCCACTTCATCACCGGCAGGCCGAGCACCCTGAGCGTGGCCATATTGATGGGGAAAAGGAACGCTGAGGGGGCCATTTCAATGATCGAGCTGTGTCCAGGCACGCGAAGGTGGCTTGATGAAAGACGATACGGCTCACTCGGAGCACGAAAGTATTTGAGGTAATGCACCCGCCCAAAGCCGCAATCGAATCGCCGTGCCGGAACAGATGAATCATAGTGGTATCCCTCGTCTTCGAGCGCACGCAAGGTCGTTTCGCCGATCCACAAGCTCGGTGCGCGAAAGACGACGGGACGAACCCCTGAGGCGTTCTCCACGGCCTCCGTGGCCCTCCGGATCCAATCTCGTTGCTGGGTATAACTGGCTGACCTGAAATCCTCGTCGTGCTCGAGACTCCCGTGTTCCCACCCATGCGTGCCGAGTTCGTGCCCTCGCCGACGGCATTCTCCGATCAGATCCGGATGGGTTTCCGCAAACCGCCCGGCCACAAAAATCGTGGCCTTCATCTTCCATCGATCGCAGAAATCCAATAACCCTTCCAGCCCGACTTCGGACCCGGGGACCCAGTCCACATCGATGGTGAAGTGCCACTGCTGGCAGAACTGTGCACGCAGGGGGTGGAGAGGTAGCGATCCATCTGGCGGCTCAGAAGGAACTCGTGCCTGAGTCCAGTGGATTGGTTGTTTTTCCAGTACTTGAACCTTCTTGTGCATCTCGGTTTCCGGTATATCTGACGTGTTCTTCGCTTTCGTATTCACTGTATTCATCTTGGCTTGCATCGTATCCACCTCAGCGCGCCTCCGTTCAGATGTGCGCGTGCTTCTTCGTCTGATCTTCCTTGACCCTCTCTGCCGCCTTCGTGGATTCCCTCCCGACGTCCTCGGCGGACATCAGACATGTCTGCCGCCGACTACGTCGGCAGACGAGGAGGATCTCATCCACGTTCGCGACGTCGATCAGACCCGAGGCCCAGGCAAGGCGCGGCTGTAAGAATAGCCCGAGGGGGAGAAAGAGCCCATTGTACCAACGCATGGCCTGAGCCCGTTTGTGAGTCATGCCCCACACGGCGAAGTCCAGGAGCCAGCCGTTCCGGGGTTGCATGCCGAACACGGCGCTTTGCTCGAGCACGAAGGCATGTTCTCCGAGGATGGCCAGGAGCTCGTCGGGGTCATAGCGTCGAACGTGACCGACGAGGGTGTCGAAGCCTGTCCAGCGGTCTGGATGCAGGGGTACCGAGAAGATGACCGTCGCATCGTCCTTCGCCACCCGACTGAGCTCGCGGAAGGCCTGCCGGTCATCCTCGATGTGTTCGACGATGTCGAAGGCACAGACGAGGTCAACGCTGCAATCGGGGAAAGGCAGGGCGGTAATTTCGCCGAGCATCGCGTGACCACCGCAGGCCTTCAGACCGGAGAGCGCCGCCCGGCTGATGTCGACAAAGGACGTACCCAGGATGGGGAGTCTCGGGCGCAGGCCCGGGCCGATTTCGAGTCTCGCTGGTGCCGAGGCGGCGAGCGCGGAGAGCAGCGGCCAGGTGTTGAAGCGATGCGGCAGCACAACATGGCTTCCTGACCAGAGTCCGTCGTAGAAGTCCTGGTTGACGGTCGCAGCGGTCGGGCTCGTCGCCTCTTGCACCGGGCTGATCGGCGTGGGGCCACCACCGGCAGAGCCCGCGGTCCCCGCACTACCATGTTGACTATATCTAGGATCTCTTGAAGCGATCCGGCTCATGTTGGGACACCATAGGTTCGTGGAGACGGCCAGGAGGTTGCGACACCGTTTGATTCACGTCAGTGGGCGATTCTTGACTCAGGACGCCTTCGATCTCCAGCAATAACTCGCGTCGGCACATCTCTCCTTGAAGGTACAGAACCTGAGCATGGGACGGCAGCCGGCTTTGGAGGACGTTGCGGATCACCGAGACATGTTCCGGGTGTCGGACATACATCTTAAAGAGGGCCTGCCTGGACCACTGTCCGCGAGTGATTTCATGAAGCCGCTCTGTCTGTGTGATTAGTGCATTCAGGTTGTGGAGTATTTCAAGCGTCTGTTTGTGAGGCTCGCCGATGTGAGCACTGATATGACCGACCACGCTTGCCGTTCCGGCGATGAGCAGATTGGCCCCGGAGACGGAGGGTCGGAGGGTGGCTCTCGCGAACGACGGGCTGCGCGGGCCGTACACAGGAGGGTACTCGTACGCGCGCACCTGGCGTGGATTCTCGACATGCGTTCCCGGAAGTCTGGCTGCCAGAAAGTGGATGTTCAACGGACCGGACAATGTCCCAACGGCGGTCCCCGCAGGCAGGGTGCGAGGGAAGCCCGAAAGGCCCTCGGCCAAGGCCTGGTATCGGCCGGCGCAAAACCGCTGGTATCGTTCCAGCCCGTCGGATTCACGGTGGATATAGGGAAAGTAATTCCACATCCGCAACAGGTGAGGGTAGCCCAGGGCACGGGCCTGGACGAGCAGACGTCGATAGGCGTTGTAGGTCACGGTATCCAACTGCGTGTCCGCGTGTTCTTCTACGTGCAAAGCCCCAAAGAGCACCTCAT
This sequence comes from Nitrospira sp., assembly GCA_031420175.1. GTDB lineage: Bacteria > Nitrospirota > Nitrospiria > Nitrospirales > Nitrospiraceae > Palsa-1315. Next base: position 21,103 of record JANOMG010000296.1, on the reverse strand, counting down.
CGTTCATGGCGCAGTGGATGTCCTTCGCCTGATAATAGGTGACGGGCTGGGTGCTCGTCCATATTTCGGCCAACGGAGGCCCGTTCAATTGCGGCAGATCAAGGGAGACAACCGGGCAGGCCGCGAAGCGATGAGCCTCCCTGGGACTCCGGTCATGACGGACGATACCCAGGACGTGAGACGGCGAGGCCTTCAGAAGTATGTCGAGCCGAGGCGTTTCCACATACTCCGTGCGGAACGCATGCGTAGTGGGTACTGGAATAGATGGAGTGGATGTGACCGGTGGCCATCCCACGCCTCGTTCCTTCACGCACTGGTTTGCTTTGGTTCGGCTCACGCCCTGATCTCCACTTGCGGTCGACGCGGCAGGAAGGCCGGTGAATTCACCTGGTCACTCTTGCCCCCGGTCACCTCTCAGAAGACATGCATCTGGGTTCGTCGGGATCACGAGAGAAATCTGTCTCACGTTGCAGCAGGATACCTCCCTCGCGGGTCACCCCCTTGGGAGATATCCTTGAAACCAGGGCGCCTTGGGTATCGCACTTCGACTACGGAAGCAGCGCATCTCCCGCGACGTTCGTGTATACCGGGGTAAAAATGAACCCCAAGACCGGGATGAGATACCACATCACCGAGGTGTCAGATTGTACGATCCGCACCTTCGTGGCGCCGACTTTTTTCGCCTCATCGGCGAAACTCTGGACAGTCGCGTTGAGCGTGGCGTCTCCCACGATCGGTTTGGTCATGAACAGGTTAATCGCGTAGTTTCTCGTGTTGATGTGCGTCAGCTTGTCCCCGTCAACCCCTTTTATGCCGCGCAAATCACTCGCGGTATCGGTGATGGAGCAGCCGGCGCCAACTCCCATGACTAACACCAGCATCGCCATAGCGGAATATCTCATGGTTTCCTCCTGTGGATGGGCACAGGCCGAAGCCTGTGCAAGTTCGTGGCAGTCTATCCAATACACAGACCGCAATCTGTTCACAATTGCTCACATTTGAATATTTCACGCAGGGAACAGCTTCGCGGTTGCCTTGCTCACAATGAACGACGCTTCGGTGAATTCGACGTCCGATTACTTCGGCGCGCCCGGCTGAAACGCGACGTCCGTGACTTTGTTTTCTGCGTCGACCAACAGCACGGCAGCATCGCCTTTGGACAACGTCGCCAGCCTCGGCTGAATGAGCGAACGTACTTGGTACGAGTGCTCTTTGCCGTCCTCGGTCAGAATGACAATGATATTGTCCTTCAAGGGCTTCAGGATCTTGCCTGTGACCTGTTCGAGGTTGCCCTTGAGAGGAGACTTCTGCTGCCCGAGGTCCGCCGCCCGACGCACTGATTCCACGCTCCCCATCGTCACATCGACGATCTTATCCAACTCGTCGATGAGAAAAATGACGTCCGCCCCGACGGGAATTGACGCGACCTTACTTTTTGCAACCGGCCGGATGAGGTGCGTCTCTTCTTTTCCCTCAGTGGTGCGAATCACCGCCTTATCGTGTCCGGTCGGCATCGGTTGGGCGAGCCGCCCGCGAACCACACGATGGTGACTGGCCTCACCGGCTTTATGCACATCGACCAGCAGATTCTGATCATTGACGGTGATCTCGACCAGATCACCTATTGTGAGTTCCGGCAATCCCTTATCTTTTCGCACGTTCATGGGGATATACCGAGGCTGTCCCTCACTCATATTGATTTTTGCCTGGTCGCTTCTGATGTCTTCTACCGTGCCAAGAAGGACCCGATTCCCTGGAAGAAGCTGGGCATCGGTCCCCGCTACTTCAGAGGCCGCATGAGTAATGGGTACTGTTGCGACGAGCCACACCGTGAGTGCCGCTAACCGCCAGAGAGTATGTGGTGTCATGAGTTCTCCTTTCGATTCCGCATTAGGGAGATTATTGAAGGCGATGATGTGGGACGGTTTCTACCGCCGCATATCCCTCATGGATGCGCCGATTCCTCAGTACGTTCCATTCCGTTTCACATGCTGTTCCCGGCCGTGACCGTCGCTGCCCTACAGGGACTTGAGATATTCGACAAGATCGCCCGATTGCTTGTCGGTCAGCCCCAATGAGAAGTGTCTGTTGTAATGCTTGACCACATCGCTGAATGTCATGAAGCGCCCGTCGTGGTAGAAGCCACCTTTCTGATGGGCGAAGAGCCCCTTGAGCGGCGTCGTCCGGTAGCGCTTGTCGGGCGAACGATTGGCTTGAAAATCGTCGATTCCAATCTCGGCAGGCGTGTGCATGTTCCAACCAGGTTCGGTGAACAGCGGGGGGACGTGACACGACGAGCATTTCCCCGGACCATTGAACAGGAGCTGGCCGCGCGTCGCGGCCGCGCCGTCGAAGCTGTTCTGGGGGGGGGCCGGCGCCGGGATCGCCAGTTGATAGAAGTGGAGCGCGGCGAGCTTCGAGGTGATCAGATCCTCGGGACTGCGGACGTCGCCGAATCCCGCCTTCGCCGCCACCGGGTACTGGGCCGCGTTCTTGAGGCGGGGATCATAGAAGGTGCCTTTCCCGTGCATTTCCAGGTTGGCCACGAAGGCGTTCCAGTAGGTGACGGAGCCCCAACCCGTGAATGTATGGAGGTTCACTCCCGCAAGACCGAATGCCGGCGGGATCAATGTCGCGCCCGAGCCACCATCTGGCCTGGTCGCTTTGCCATCCATGAAGACGACGGCGTCGAACTTACCCGGCCCCCATCCGGCGAGGACTTGCTTGAGCGTCTTCTCGTCGACGCCGAGCAACCCTGTCACGGGAGAGAGATCTGGAGCCAGCGAGATGATGGCGCCCACGTTCAGGTCCCGATTCGGCCAGCCGTCGAGACGGGCGCCGATCCCAGGTGAAAAGGAGTCATTGACGGTCGAGTGACAGAGCGCGCAGGTGATCCCGATCGACTTCAACCCTCCATCCTTATTGAATGTCCCCTTCAGACCGACCACGGCGTTGAGCTTGAGCAGTGCCAGGGTCGTCGCAGGATCGTCCAGCTTTACTTTTTCTGCTTTGATTTGCGAGACAAGTTCTTTTGGAAGGGCTGCGGCGTCGACTTTGAGCCCCACCGCCAGGGCAGCCGTTGGCGAGAGGCCGGTGCCGACGCCTCCTTGCGCAGAGCCCGCAATCGCCTGATGGAGCTTGAGAGCCTCGCTCCAGAAGCCTTCGTCACCGAAGGTGTCATAGCGGAAGGTCTGGCGGCCCTCCTCGAGCATCGCGTTCACATTTTTCGAAATGAGGCCGTCAAACTCCCCGCCATTCGGGGTGGGACTCTGCTGCGTCGCCGCCGTACAGGCAACGGCTAGAATGGAGATTAAGACGAAGGGTGATGCGATATGTGTGAGAGAGGGAATCATCATCTATGCGCCTCCTTGCGTTCACGTGACTGTCCTGGCTCTCTTGCACCAATTGGGGAGAATCAAATTCGAGCCGAGCATGCTGTCACTCGTATCTCCCTGAATCGGCGATAAGCGGCTGAACACAGATTCCGATTTCGATGTTAGGCTTCTAGAGCGGGAGGAATCTGATCAAAAGTGCTCAGATGAGCTGAATTGATAGGACTATCAAGGAGGCTCTAGTACCAGTGAAGTATGTGCCAGAATTGGGTAGTGAGAAAATGTGGAACCGCAATTATTGTGGCGATGCTTCAAGAAAACTTGCGATCCGGCGTCGACCCTCTCGGCCAGTCACTAACTCCATATGTCCCACCCGCAAATGCTGAGTGGTGACATGGAAGGCATTCTCGTAGGCCGCAGGCAGTAAGGCAGACCTCAGGGTGACCGATCCATCTCCATCCTCATTCACGATGTCCGGGTCTAGATCGGGAAGACGCGTTTCGAATTGATCTTTGTCGAACACGACATTACCCTGGTCCTGTCCGGCCTCCTCCGGTATCCAGACTCCTCCCGCCAGCGTACGCTGCCCCTCTGCAGCGAGATAGAGGACAGGAATCGGTCGATCGTTCGGCGTGGCGAGGGGAGTATGGAGCCGATCCAGGAATCGTTGCGATCGATCCAGCCAGTAGGAGGTATAGGTCTCGCGCCGGGTGATGGTCCGGGACGGCGCGGACCCTGTTTTCTTCAACAAGCCCCATCCCTGGACGCGCCAATTGGCCGCTGTACGAATTGCTCCTGCCACTGGTTGTTGCGCAGGCGTCAGCAAGACATCCTCCTCCAACAGCGGCAGCGTATAGTAGGAGGCGGGAAACGACGCCATCGCCTGTTGATGCAAGATCGTGCGGTTGAGACCGACCAGTCGGCCGTACTGCATGTTGCGAAAGGCCCACATAGACCCCAGGTACGGCACACCCGCCATGACGACCTTCTCGACCTGCCTCGCGCCTTCCCAGGTTTCAACCGCCTTGTCCGGCTCTTGATCGCCGTATCGAAGATAGTAACTTACGATTAATCCGCCCATGCTATGGGCGACGAGAGCGATATGCGTCGTGCCTTCGGAATGGAGACGCCTGATCTCCGTGCTCAACAGCCGGACGGCATCCATGAGATCCAGCCGCCAGTCGTAATTCAAGGAAGAGACCGACCGTTGCCCTTTGTGCAACCGGCCCAACTCATCGAGGAGAGGACGATACAACTCGTACGAGTAGAGCCAGGGGATCACCCTGACTTCATCGAGGATCCCGCTCGGGCGGAGAGCCGTTCCGTCGAGCCCCAGTTCGGGCAACGGCAGCGTCAGCGATTCGTAGCCCCCGAGGGCTTGCGATGCGGTGACCCAGAGGAGGGTTCCATTATCGACGCGCGCGAGCTTGGTCCCGTAATAGCCCGCCACTACGATGACGGCAGAGCGTGTTTCTTCAGCGTGGGGACCACGTGAAAGGGGGGGCGATATACCGCACGCCGCGGAGGCGCACATGAGCAGACCAGCGAACACGGTATACCACTTCATATTCATAGGTTTTCGACTCAGCGTCTCCCTACCGAAAGCAATGCCGCGCAGCGCACGGGTATTCACCGCCCGCGCTCACTCAAATGATTGACGATGCCGGGCAGGGCTTGCACCTTGGATTGGACGCGGTGAGGAAGTGAGCCCATCTTCTTCGGTGACTCTATTCTCGCAGGCCCCGCTATTATGTGCCGGCGAACCACAAGAATCAGAATGGCCCCAACCAGGGCCATGATAAAGCCGACCGGATCGCCTTCCCCATACCATCCAAGAACACGACCGATAAGCCCGCCGAGGAGCGCTCCCGCGATACCCAAGAGGATCGTCATGATCATTCCTCCAGGATCGGGGCCCGGCATGAATAGCGTCGCCAACACACCGACGATCAACCCGAACAGAATCCATCCTATACTCGACGTGACGACACCTTCTTCATGCTGGGACGGCGTTGATGTCCATGGTTTACTCATCAGCCGCCTTCGAGTCCAAGTAATTCAATTCTACTTTCCGGAACGTGTCTTCTTATCTATTTGGATAGGGGATACACCTCTCATCCACACCTCAATGAATTGTTTGCCCTGTTTGTGCACCAGACATGAAGCCTCTCTGTAAACCTTCAGCGGCCAGAGCCACCGCTTGTTTTGCTTTACCTACGACTGCGCCCATGCCGAAGAATTCGTGCGTGACGCCATCATAATTGCGATATTCAACGTTCACTCCCGCCGCACTTAATTTGTCGGCGAGCATCCGTCCTTCTGAACGCAACGGATCAATCTCTGCCGTAATCAGAGTGGTTGAGGGCAGCCCTCTTAAGTCCGCCTTGACCAGAGAAATTCTTGGATCGTCAGACTCTGCCGGATTGTTCAGGTAATGCCCAAGAAACCAGGGCAGCATGGCAGGGTAGAGCGGCTTCGCATTTGTATTTTCCTTCATCGAAGCGGATGTGAGATCGTTGTTCGCGACTGGGTAAATCAGGACTTGATAAACAGGCATTTGCACCTTGCGGTCACGCGCCATAATGGACACGTGTGTCGCCAGATTTCCGCCTGCGCTCTCGCCCACGACAGCGACTCTTTTTGGATCACCATTCAGCGATGCCGCATTGGCGAGCACCCACTTGTACGCGGCAAAGGCATCGTCGTGAGCTGCCGGGAATTTATGTTCCGGTCCCTTGCGATATTCAATTGAAATGACTACGGCACCCGCAGCATTCGTAAGGGCGCGAGCTGAAGAGTCATACGTGTCAATAGTAGCGATGACCCATCCACCGCCGTGAATATACAAAATGACGGGAAATGGTCCCGTGCCGCTCGGCGTGTAAATGCGCGCCGGAATCTGTCCTGCTCCGCCCGCAATCATTTGTTCTCCGACCTTGCCAACGGGTGCAGGTGAAGCGTCAAGTTCCTTTTTTTTCAGCAATGCTTTCACTGCGTCGGCGGGAGTAGGCTGATTACGCGCTTCTACAGGCGATACGGTTTCAAGAGGCTTGCCGCCGAGCGAGCGTAACTGGTCGAGGACCAACTGCATCTCTGGATCGGCCCGTTTAGACGAGACCTGCGCTGCTGTTGTTTGCCGATCGGGTGAAATCGCTTTTGTCGAGTCCTCACTTTGCATACAGCCCGTCAACCCTAATGACAATATGGATAGCGCTGACAGTACACGTGTTGTCCTTATTAGTAGTCTTATCATTGCCTTCGCCCTCCATGTGAGCTAAGTAATTAACCTGATTCACTCATCTCTCAGCACTTGCGCCAGTACGACGGCTCCAAACGGGAGGAATGCCTGACGGAGTGTGTCATCGGTGCAAAAGTAGGACAGTCCACTGACATGGATATGGGTGCTCTTCTTGAACCATCCCGGTGAGAAACAGGGCATCGAGCACAGTGACAGTATGCAGGGAGGACCACCGCCGCCTGCCAACATGGCTCAGCTTGGAAGCTACGAGACAGGCAAGCTGCCTGCTGCTGACGGTGGTGCCGTTCATGCGCCTCTCCATCGGGATTCCATATCGGCCAATTGCCCCCTGACCAGTCCTAGATCTGTTCTCTTCCGCCGAAGCCCCTCGATCTGTAATTGGACGTCGGCGAGAATACGGTCGATCTTCTCGACCGTGATCGTCAGTCCAGCTGGTTTACGACAGAGTGGCTCCCTGCCTTCCTCGCTCTTCGCCAAGCCCACCGATGCCTCAGAGACACCGGATAGATCGTTGTGCTGTGGTCCCATCATTGACTGCCCTCGATTCTTGGTTCGGTGTCGGTTCTCGGGAGGTTTCCGAAAGAGATGTTGATCGGTCCGTCCCCTGTCGTGTTGGCCGCGGCATCGTTGTCTGTTGCGTGATTCGGCTGCGTGTATACAGCCGTTCCGATACCGCATTGCATGGCCTGGGTGAGCTCTACAGGGTCTATAGTTGCAACAGGCAGGCTCGCGCTCCTGCCGCGAGGGCTCGGGCCCCCACCTGGCTTCTGGCGTGGCTCGTCATCATGACGACTGGTACCGATGAATAGCGTTCTTGGATATGTTGCAGGACCGTCAAGCCGGTCATTCCCGGCATCATGTCATCGGGCAGCACGAGGTCCTAGTCGGCGTACTCGAGCCAGGTCAGCCCATCCCAGCCATTTTCGGCAGTGTACACGGCATGCCCGGCGCTTTCCAGTCGCATCTTCAGCAAGCTCAGGAGCCCGGCATCGTCGTCGACTACGAGAATATATTGTGCCATTGTGGGAGTCCCTTTTCGAAAATGTGTATCCTTCGCATCCGACCCGGAGATGGTGATGGACCAGCACGTCCCATCCACATGTATTGTAGATCTCTTCACGTGATAGCCGTAGCCCTCAGATCTAGGGGGCTGAGTAAAGGATGCCGGAATAGCCGTCCGGCGCCTGCCATGACATGTCTGTTCTCTGACTGCCGACCTCGTCCAGAACGATCACGATCCGTGATTGGTCGTATGAGTCCTGATCCGCGATCCCGAATCCTCTGATCATGAGGTTGCGCGCCACGTCAAATACGGTGCCCTCCGATTCGAACGATCCCCAGATGCCGGCCTCTTTGCGTTGGTCGAGGGACTTTTGGATTATCACCCGGAATTCTTGTATCGATACTAGCGGGATATCGTTCCCTGGCCCGATTTTCGTCGGATCGAGGTGTCCCGTCAATTCCATGGCCCGGCGATTCATATGTAACAACTCCTGTCCATAGGAAAAGATCAGAATGCCCGGCCGCGAGCGCTCGGACGGACGTTTCTTCAACTGTGAGAGAGAGGACGATCGCTCGGTAGGCTGTCGATATGATCCCCGGCGATCCCGGCTCACGGTTCCGCTGTTCATCATGGATTGTCTCCTCGGGTCGAACTAGAGTTCGAGGCTGTCGCACGGGACGAGATCCGCATGCCTTGTCATTTGTGAGCTGATTGCTCAACGGGGTCATAGCGCTCAGCGTGAGATCGTAGGAACACGCCGCTTGCTTTCCTGGTACCCCTGTGAGGCACCGCTCGTTTTGGTGTGGGAGGGTGCAGGCGATTGGCATGCACGACTGCGTCCCCGATATACCCGCAATTAATGCATCGTGTGGCCGTGCCTATCCGGCCAGTTTCCACTCTCAGGTCGTCGAAGGTTTCACGGACAAGCAGTCCACTACAGCGTTGACAGATCATTAGGTCCTCCTTCTGCTTTTTTGTCGCTGATTAACATGAGACGCCCGGCCTCCCTCCGCGCATTCGACCCGCCGCCACCATGAAGCGTGACGCGAGAAAGGCGTCCGCTGATGCCCTTAACATGACGATGCCATAACTCCAGCAACCCACTCTGTCACCTAGGCTTCTGAATCTTAGACACATGCTGAGTCCGAGGGGCAGTATGTCAAGAAGACAGATAGCAGGCTGTTCATAATTGCTCAGTCTGGAAAATTGATGCGGAAGATCCCTGACAAGGCCTACTGGAGGGTAGCCGGCGAGGGACCGGTTCGCCCAACTATTCATGACGGTTCGTCACAGAATGTCCGAGGGAGGGTTGCTCGTGAAGCGTGGAGTGCATCTCGTGCGGAACGACAAGCGCCAAAGAACGCTGCAGGAATATATCCGCGGTTGTCAGAGAAGGGCGTATGAATAGGCGGGCGAGGGAAGGCCTCTCTGTGCTGGCGGCTTATCGCTGAACGCTGATTGTGATCGACTAATCAAAAATACCAGGCAACGCCGCCCATAAAGTTTCGTGGATTGCCCGGCACGAAGTGAATACCGTTGACCGCTGACGGCTCGTTCCGCAGCTGAGAGGCGAAGGCGAAGGTGGCTTGTTCCCACTGGGTATTGAACAGATTCTGAATAAAGAGAAACGCCTCTATGCGTCCATGAGATAATTTGATCGGCAACTGATAGCGCTCCGAGAGATCGAAGTCAATCCAGGAGGGAGCCTTGACACTCCGGTCCTCAATGAGCGGACGGACACCGAGATAGGTCGCCTGCAGTTGGGAGGTCAATCCTTCAGGCCATTTCAGGAGCAACGCTCCGTACGCGGTCAATTCCGGCGCCAGTGGGATGGCCCCTCCGTTGTGGAACTCGGCTGTGGTCCAGGTGACGCTGCCATTCAGAGAGAGCGGCCCCCAGATTTGTCCCCGAGCCGCGACTTCCACTCCACGCCGGCGAGACGCGCCGCGGATTTCCGTTGTCCCCTCGTCTCCTACGAATACGAGTTCTGATTTCAGATCCAAATGCCAGATCGTCGCGATCAGTTCCAACCCCTCTGCGCCCCAGGGTTTCGACCGCACACCGACCTCATAGCTCTTGGCACGCGCGAGCGGCGAGGCCCCCGGTGCCACGGCTGAACGCGCATCGTTGCTGTGATAGCCTTCGCCATAGTTGGCGAAGAATTCTGTGGCGGCCCAGGGACCGAGAATCACGTTCATTTTTGGCAGCACCATGCTGGAATTCGTTCGGCCAGCCGGTTGGTCCTCACACGTGGCGCAACGATTGCGCACATCGAAGGTAAACGTTTCAGCACGCAGTCCGCCCGCGAGCCGCATCCACGACGTCGCCTGCACCTCCGCCTTCACGAACGGCGCATAGGACGCCTCAAGGATATCGCTGTCTGTGGTGGCTCCGGTCGGCCTTCTCGTCGTGTGGGTCCCGAGTCTTGCGTGGATGTCGTCGACTCTGGTTTGAAACCCGATCGTCCCGATGCTCGGCAGGCCTAGCACGTCGCCCCGCTGCTTGTAGCCGATGTCACCCCCATACATGACCCGCCGATCGGATTGCTGAATGCCGTCACCGGTGGTCGGTACACCGTTCGCAGCAATATCATTGGCAAAAAACGTGAAATTCGTGAAGAGATCCAGTCGATAGTACTGGCCGTACGCGTTCGCGAAGAACTGCCCATTCGATGGGGTGTCGTAATGGTAGTTCAACTTCGCGGTGCTGCGGAGTGTCTTGCCCCCTTCCGAGGGATCGATGGCGCCAAACCGGTCGAGGGAGCCCTCCTGCACGGCGCGAAGCGGAATTTCACCTGAGGCGTTCCACTGCGCCTTATGAAACGTACCGGTCAGGCTCAGTTCGTCCCGTCCGGTCAGGTTCGTCGTCATTTTCCCTAACACGTTGCCCCGGAAATAACGGTTATCATGTTGGAACGGGCCGTTCGTGTAATAGCCCTCAGCGGCCAACAAGGTACGCACCCGATCCTTGGTGGGAGAAAACATCAGCATGTAGCGTTGCGTGTCGAACTGTCCCCCGGCCGCCTGGACGACTCCTTCTTGCACCACCTGTCGTGTCCTGAAATTCACCGCTCCGGCCGTGGCAAAGTCGCCATATTCGGGAAGATAGGCCCCCTTGTTGACGTCAAGTCCTTCGATCGTTTCGGGAATAATGAAGTTCAGGTCGGTATAGCCTTGCCCATGGGCGTGGGTCCGTAGGTTAATCGGCATGCCGTCTGAGAAAAAGGCCACATCGGTCCCGTGATCGGCATCGAAGCCGCGCAAGAAATATTGATCGGCCTTGCCCGCTCCGCCGGAATGTTCCACCGCAATGAAGCCGGGAATCAATCGTAGAACCTGGGCCGGGCGGCCCTGCGGTTGCAGAAGGTATTCTTTGTCAGGGATGAATTGCTGAGAAGAGGCTGCGACCGGTCGTTCACCGAGAACCGATACCTCAGGAATGTCGAGTTCCGGTGCGTCGGGATCATGCGCCAGCGCCTGCGTCACGACCAGCACAGCTCCTATGGCGATCGCAGCGGCCTGCGCCGAGAGTCGCATGCGGCAGGCCACGTTAGCGTAGTTCCTCACTCGTCATCGTCATCCGCCAATCCTGCTGGTCCAGTCATTCAGTCACACGAAGATCCTTTCCATAACACGGTAGGATCGGGCCAGTCAAAACCCGAAGCATGTGGGGGGTAGGAATGCTGGCCGGATCAACTAGGGAAGATCCTAGTTAGCAAAATCCTTAATTAGTATACGGTGACGCTGTTGAAAGACGGTGAGGCCAATCCACATACCACTTGGCTGCTTTTGCCACTTATGTATGGCGGCCCATGAAAGGAGGATCGTTAGGTGAGGCGCCATCAAGTGGGTACGAGCGAGGAGACAGACCGGATGCGAAAGATTTGGCGTTCGGGAGACATCCAGAGAACAGGAATCTGCGTAGGGGGAGTGAGAGCATCGATTCGTATAATCCGTTGCCATGCACGACCGAACAGGAGGGACGACATATGATACGTCGAATGAGCCGAATGGGTGCGCGACTGGGTTTCGCGGCAGTCTGCGCCGCGGCCGCGGGAACGCTGTTGTGGGCGTTGCCGCTGACGACCGCGGGGGCGTCGAGTCACCGGGAAGCGCCGTTGATTACGGAGATGCCGAAGGTGGACGGGACAGACTGGTACATGTTCAACAGTTATGAGCCAGGGCGTGAAGCCTACGTGACGATGATCGCGAACTATCTCCCGTTGCAGGCTCCGTACGGGGGGCCCAATTACTTTTTCATGGACCCCGATGCCCTCTACGAGTTTCACATCGACAACACGGGAGACGGGAAGGAAGACCTCACGTTTCAGTTCCGCTTTAAGAACACGTTGAAGGATTTGACGGTGGTGGCCGGCGGCAAACCGATTTCCGTCCCACTGATCAATATCGGAGCGATTACAGACGCTAATTCCCCATCGCTCAATATCGCAGAAACCTATACGCTCGATATCATCCGGAGCGGTCGCCGGAAGGGCAACCGACAGTCGGTGACGCATGCCGGCTTGACCAAGCCCACGGATAATATCGGCGCGAAATCCATTCCCAACTATGAGACCTACGCCCGCTCATTCATTCACGACGTCACCATCCCCGGGTGCGACGCAGGGCAGGGACGAGTGTTCGTGGGGCAGCGGAGAGAGTCCTTCTACGTCAATCTGGGAGAAGTATTCGATCTAATCAATCTCGATCCGCTCGGTTCGCCGAGCGCCAAACGCAACATCCTGGACGACGTCAACGTGACGTCACTCATTCTCGAAGTCCCCAAGTCCTGTCTCGTCCGCAACGCCAGCAGCCCCGTGATCGGCGGGTGGACGACCTCCAGCTTGCGGCAGGCGCGCATTCTTCGGCCCCAGCCGACGTTTGCCAAACCCACGAACGAGGGTGGAGCCTGGACCCAAGTGTCCCGACTCGGCATGCCGTTGGTCAATGAGCTCGTGATCGGCTTGAAGGACAAAGACCGGTTCAATGCGTCCAAGCCTGAGAACGACGCGCAATTTGCCGACTATGTGACGAATCCCTCCTTGCCGGTGTTAATCGAGACATTGTTCCCCTCCGCCACAGCACCGACGAACTTTCCTCGGACCGATTTGGTGGCGGTCTTCCTGACCGGCGTCCAAGACGTGAATCAAATCTCCACGAGTCCGACACCTTCTGAAATGCTGCGGCTGAACACAGGCATCCCGTTCACGCCGGCAGCGCAGCAGAATAATCTTGGCGCGGCGCTGTGTTTTGTGAACGGGGTATTGACGCTGACGAATACCGGTTGCGATCCGGCCGGATTCCCCAACGGACGCAGGCCGGGAGATGACGTCGTGGACATCACGTTACGCGTGGCCATGGGCTATCTGCTTCCACCGGCAGTCGCGCCGGCCGGACAGTTGCCGTTCACCGATCAAGCCACCGGAAGCGCGGCCATGTTCGACACGCAGTTTCCTTATCTGAAAGCCCCGCTTCCCGGGTCACCACAATAGGAGGCCGTCATGATGCGTACCCCCACTTGGGTCAAAGTGATCGGCTGCATACTCCTGTTGGGAGGATGTAGCAGCAGCGACGATTCCCGGCCTGCGGCAGACGGAGGCGGAGGCGGAGCGGCGTCAGCCGACTCCTTTACCAACGCCGTCGCGCAAAGCGCGGCGTCGGTGAATGAAGACCAAGAGCCTTCCGAGCAACTGGCTCAATTAGCCTCGACGACGCCGGAAGATACCGAGCCGGCCAATATCTGAGGTACAAGCGAACGGAAGGAACAGGCCTGATAGCCTGCTCCTTCCCTGTCGGGCTCAGGGCACATGTTGCATCGAAATCGGATATCACCAGGTTCGCGGGCTGGACTGCAGGCATGGATCGTGTCTTCCTTGTTCCATGCCTTGCTTCTGACGCTATTCATCCCCCTCTTTCAGCATCTACCGCGGATGGCGGATGAACCGTTTCATTGGACCATCAGCCTGGTTGAGCCGTTCGATCCGCCATCGGATGAAACGGCAGGACCATCGACACCTATGACGGGTGCAGACCAACTGATGCCCAGTCTCATGTCCGAGAGTCATCCAATCGTTCCATCCCAGCCATCCACGACAGCCTCACACGAGGGCGAGTCAGGGCCGCAACTCCTAGCAGCGGTTCAAGAACAGCCATCGCCCCTTGTAGAAACAGCCCGCGGTTCTCACCACTTCCCCGCTCTGCAGCCGCTCGAACAGTCTATGGTCGCGGAGCAGCCAATCCCTTCCGAGAGTCACGCTATCCTTGTACCCCAACCCGCGGCAGCGGGCCTGGCAGATTCTCACTCCTCATCGGCGCCCGTTCCGGCGCTCGAGCAGCAGACTGCGTTGCTTCCGGAAGTGGTCCGGCACCCCGACCCGCCGGCAGCCCTCGCCGAACCGGTCAGGCCTCAGGAGGTCCCCAAAGCGCCAGCAACGCAGCAGGCCAGCGAGCCGACGCGTCAGGCAATATTCCGTTCATCCGATCAGCCGATACAGGCTGCGCCTCCCGCATCGCATGCTCCATCGGCGGCTGAGGCGCCGGCAGTTTCGCCCCCTTTTCCAGCCGCCGCGACGTCGGGTGCCGCTGCTCCGGTAGTTCCGGTCACTCGGAGTGAATCACCACCCAGGGTTGCTGCTCGACTTCCGGACGTCTCTCACGGGTCGTCCATCGATGCTGGAGAGCCTGGGCCGATTCGAAAGGATGACGCTCGTTTGGGCTCCTCATTCCCGGAGAGTTCGGCTCAGACGAGACCGCAGACGGATTACGGATGGCTGCAGCAAGCACTGTTCCGTCGCTTGGAGGAGTTGAAACGATCCTCACGGCTTTTCATAGACGAGTCCGGTCGCATGCGAGTCCTGGTCAGGGCGGTGGTCTCCAGCACGGGAGAACTCATGGAGGCCGAGATCGTCAAAAGTTCAGGGCACCACCGCATCGACCAGGAAGCGATGACGCTGGTACATCGGGCGTTCCCGATGTCGCTGGATCGCGACTTGGAGCGTTCCCAAATCGTGATGCGCATTCCCATCACCTTTTCGCGTGACTGATCCACCGCCCATGGATGGCCTACGACGATTCAGATGGGTGGTGGCAGCTACGTGGCTTCTGATCAGCCATGGGCCGGCCCACAGTGAACCCTATGTTCCCGCTGATGATCGGCAGGTGTTGGAACAACTGCGTCTGAACCGCCTCGATCCGGTCATGCGCGAGATCAGAGCCTTACGAGCCGGTCTCTCCCGTGATCCAGAGAACTTTGAGGTGGCCTCCCAACTGGCCGCCCGCTATATCGAGGTGGGCCGGTCGGAAGGAGATCCGCGTTTTTTCGGCCAGGCCCAAGCGGTGTTGGCTCCCTGGTGGTACCAGCAGGCGCCCCCGCCTCGCGCAATCCTGCTGCGCGCGATCATTCGCCAGAATGCCCATGAGTTCGGTCAGGCGTTGGCGGATTTGGACGAAGTCTTACGGGTTCAGCCCATGAATGCCCAGGCGTGGCTGACGAAAGCTTCGATTCTGCAAGTGCAAGGACATTATGAAGAGGCGCGTCGGGCTTGCCGGCCGCTGATGCGCTTGGCTGCGCGGCATATCGCCGTGACATGTCTGAGTGATATCGACGGTCTGACCGGACAAGCCGCTCGCAGCCGAGAGTTACTCACATGGGTGGCGAGTCAGTCCGGCGTTCCCGACCGAGAACGGCTCTGGGCCTTGACCGGACTGGCCGAATTGTCGGCGCGCACCGGACAATCGCAAGCCGCGGCACAGTATTTTGCCGATGCGCGCCGCATCGGCATCAAAGATCAGTATCTATTGAGTGCCTATGCCGACTTCCTGCTCGACCAAGGGCGCGCACAGGAAGTCGTCCGCCTCTTGGAAGGCGACATGAAGCCCGACGGCTCATTGCTGCGCCTGGCCTTGGCGGAGCAGGCGGAACATCTGCCTGCGGCCAAAGACCATACGGCGATGCTGGCGGCGCGCTTCTCGGCAAGTCGTGCCCGCGGCACTCGAATCCACTTGCGCGAAGAGGCCCGATTCACACTTGTGTTGCTGGCACATCCGCATCAAGCGCTCACCTTGGCCCAGGCCAATTGGGAAATACAGAAGGAACCGTGGGATGCCCGTCTGCTCCTTGAAAGCGCACTCGCCTCAGGCGATCTGGACGCGGCCAAACCGGTTCTCGATTGGCTCAACACCAATCACGTCGAAGACACGTGGCTGCGAGAACTGGCCGCGCGGTTATCGAAAGGGCAAACATGAAGCGGCTCGCTCTCGTTTTTCTCTTTCTCCTGTTGCACACGTCTGTCTGGGCACACAAGTCCAGCGATAGCTACCTTTCATTGACGATTAACGGTCAGGAAATTGACGGTCGATGGGATATCGCCTTGCGCGATGTGGAGGACGCGATCGGCTTGGATGCCGATGACGACGGTGCGATCACCTGGGGAGAGGTCCGCGCCAAACATCAGGAGATCGCGGCCTATGCCTTCTCCCGTCTCACGCTGGTATCGGATCAAACAGTCTGTATCTCTCGAACCCTGGAACAGCTCATCGAGAATCACACGGACGGCGCCTACTCCGTCCTGCGATTTCGCGCCGACTGTGCCAGGCCCATTGAACGACTCCAAGCCGACTATCGGCTGCTGTTCGATGTAGATGCCCACCATAAGGGCTTGCTGCGGCTGAGTCAGGATGGGCAGACGATGACCGCCATTTTCAGCCTGGAATCGCCGACTCAGGAGTTCACGGTCGGAAGCCGGTCACGGTGGCGGGAGGGTCTCCAATTCGTCCGAGAAGGGGTCTGGCATATCTGGTTGGGATTTGACCATGTGTTGTTCTTGATCGCTCTCTTGCTTCCTGCCGTCCTCGTCAGGGTTGAAGGCCGCTGGGAAGCCGTGGCCGATTTTTCGTCCACCTGGTGGAACGTGGTCAGTATCGTCACCGCCTTTACGGTCGCCCATTCCCTCACACTCAGTCTGGCCACATTGGGCGTGGTTCGATTACCGTCCCGGCTCGTGGAGTCGGCCATCGCCGCCTCCGTCGTTCTGGCTGGACTCGGCAATCTGTATCCCATGATGATGCGCCGCCGCTGGCTTGTCGCCTTTGGATTCGGCCTCATTCACGGATTTGGTTTCGCCGCTGTCCTCGCGGATCTGGGACTACCACAACGCTCGTTGCTGCTGAGCCTGGTCAGCTTCAACGTGGGCGTGGAGATCGGTCAACTTGCCATCGTCGCCGCGTTTCTTCCTCTGGCCTACTTCTTCCGGCATACCTGGACCTACCAGCATGTTGTCGTCGTCGCCGGCTCCCTGACGATTGCCGGCGTGGCGCTGCTTTGGCTCATCGAACGCGCCTTCAATCTCAAGCTGCTATCCGCCTAGTCTGGCTGACCAGACTTCACCCCCCACTTTCTTCAGTACGGTAGCGAGATGTGGCCAACGATGTGTGTGGTCGTGGGCGTCCTCGCATGATCCCCAATGCGATTTCGGCCACGCCACTCAGAGTGAAGCAGCGATTCACCGCCGCCTATTGACTGCAAGAGATGGTACGCAATCCTGCCCGTATTTCGTTCCGGCCCGTCTTCAACGATTGACCGCGGTCGCGCGGCTCGCCGTGCCGGTGCTGGCGAGGATCAAGCGAGTCGTCTCCTGGGGAACATCCCACTGAGGAAAGTGTCCACAGGCCTCGAACCAATGCAACCCTGCTCCTGGAAAGAGCTGTATGGCTCTGGTCGCTTGACTGGGGAAGCACACCCGGTCACGCCGCCCCCAACCAATTACGAGTGGATGCGGAATCGAATTCCGCGCCGCACCCTGTTGAGTTTCGCCGTATGCCAGTTCGTGCAGGAGTGCATCGAAAGACGGAGAGGCCGCATAACTACGCATCTCATGGAGCGTGACGACAGAAGACAATTTCCATGGATGGGCTGAAAACTGCGCGAACAGGAGGGTGCGGAAGAAGGCATGACCGGTGAGCAACGGCATAATCGGTTGCAGCACGCGCACGAGACGAATCGACAACCAGATCGAGGCATAAAAGAGATGGCGTTGCCAGCCGCTCCAAAACCCGCCGGGATCGAGCGAGACCACCGCGCCCAGTACTCCGCCGCGCCGCGCGAGCTCGATGACGAGGCGCGCGCCCATTGAACTGCCGACGGCGTCGACGCCGATGAGTTTCTGGTCGGTTAAGAAATCGGTGACCGCGTCGGCCAGCGTCGCGATGGAGACTTCTCCAGCGAGCGGCGGAGTACCGCCGAAACCAGGCAGGTCCACCGCGATGACGTCCCGTTCAGCCGCGAGCGCATCAAGGATCGGCCCCCATGACCGCCAGCTCCCACCCAAACCGTGAATGAGAAGCAGCGGCTTACCCTTCCCCCGACGAACGTGATGCATCTCCATCGTCAGTCCTGCATGTTTCAGAAAGCGAGAGAAATTTCCGCGTGGCGCTGTGGACACGGCGCGGGAATCCCTCCGTCATTCCTTATACTCGTCAGACCCAAGAACCCACAGAAAGGACTGGACGTCAATCATATCTCGTGGCGGCATGTCGCGCAGGTCCCGACGCACGACGCCGGCACACTCAAGAAAGCTCTGGTACGTGATCCAGGACGGCGGTGGCTCGTAGTGGAAGACCAGGCCGTATTCGTGAGCTGCAGCGCGCATCGCGTTCGGTGTGAGCAACACATGTGCCTCCGGCTGCGCGATAAATCCGAACACCGTCACCACCGGCCATGTCAGGACTCGTGTTTGCTTTCGTGGAAGCCCTGCAACCACCCTGCACCAGCTCCATCCCCCACTTTTCCAACCCCCTTGCTCCTGTCAGCAGGATGCGTCGATGGTCGTCAGATACGCGTCGATGGTTTCACGATGCTGACATTTGGCTGAGCAGGACGGCTCTTCCAGCTCAGGCCTCTATCGAGGAAGCTTGGACGCAAGGACGGTGGCCTTCTCGATGGAAGGCGGTTGCGCAAAAAGCTCAGAAGCCTCTGCCTTGAGCAGCGCAGCGACGCGTCCCGACAGATGGGCTTGCCGGCCCGACTCGTCTGGGAAGGTATCGAAGATGCCGAAGGTCGAGGGCCCTAGCTTGATGGCGTACCATGTGGTCGTAAAGGGTTCATCCTGGACAATCGACAGGCCGTTAAGAAGGAAGCTCTCTACGTCAGCTTCTTTTCCGTGTTTGGCTTCCAGTCGAACCCACAGTGCGACCTTCACCATGTTCGCATCTCCTTTCATCATATGCCTCCCTCCTCTGCATCTGGATTGTATGAGGTACCACTCGTTCCACCACGGATCAGCGAGAGTTGCCGGGTGCCGACAGGACGTCGAACCATTCCAGCGGCGGAGATACGTTATCCTCTCGCGGCGTGAATCGGCACCGGATGGAAGATCCGGGACACACCATCGGACTCGTCAGGCCCGTGCCAGTGGAATACCGCCCACAAAAATCATGATGCGCCCGTCGTTGGACGCATGAACTCCATAGAGGACCACAGGTCACGTTGATGAACGGACGGTCCCTGATCACTCTGACCGACGCACATCCATGCGGGATGCGGCATCCCAACTCGCGGTAGCCGCGCACGATGTGGGTCTCCATAAACCCATTCAGGAGCAAGAGTCCGAGCAGGCTCGGCAATTCCGGCATGGTTTCCTTGAAGTTTGCCCGGGATCAGACGATCGGCGAGGAGTCTTGTCATGCGTCCCGTTCTGGAATCGGCCTGGCCTGCAAGAGCCAAAGCCCTTGCGTATCGTTCGCCCACTCGACATCCACGGGTGTCCCGACCTCGCATTCCACCTTTTTCACCAGCCTCGCCAGGGCGAGAACTTCACGCTCCTCCAGCACGGATCTTCTCTGATCCCATTCGGGTAAAGGCTGATCCGTAAGACCCCACGGCATGGCGAGTCTGACCTTCGTCTTCTTGACAATGTCTTGATGGATCAGTTTCAGGGAAGCCGGGTTGCTCCCGATTTCCACGACATACTGATCTGGCCTCGTCAGACCGCTCACCAGTGGTTCGGCCAGCCCGAACACGGCATCGATCATGATCTGGTCGGCCCGTCCCGAGACAGGATGTCGGGAGTAGGCGACTCCAGCTGTGCGAGGCGTGAGGAGCGGCTGGAGGATGACCGCCATGGCGGGAGTGGGACGGGGTTTCGGTAGACGTTCCCGATAGGTAAAGGCAAGGGCTGTCCACTGGGAAGCCCAACAGTCGAGGATCGCCGCTGCGATCGAGCGGCGAGGCACTCCCAAAACCGTACGATAGATGCCTGCACAGGTCGCGTCCGTCGCGTCTTCATCAGAGGCGGATGATCGTACCGCCCACAGCCTGTCGCCGGTCGATCTGTCTTCTCTCGCGAACTCTTTCTCCAGCCTGGCAAGTTGTGTATCAATCGTGTCGAGCATGGTCCGAGGCAGTACCAGAGCCGAGATCATTCTTCGGCAATCCTTCAGCAATGGCTCACGTTGTACCCCCGGCACGAGCCCGATACGATTCCAGCGCTCCAATGAGTTCAGCCCCCCCGCTTGCAGCATGTCACGATAAGCCTGCGTCGTCACGCAGAGGCCGGGAGGAACCCGGAATCCCTGTGCGATCAGTCGGGCGAGCCCCGCGGCTTTCTCGCCGGCGAGCGCCGGATCGGTGCATGATTCCAACGGGAGGATCAGCGGTGAGGATGGCATAGATTGTGTGATGGCGAGCCTCGCTTCATCAGTGGGAAGTATAGATGGAACCCTGACATCGCCCGCACGATTTCACCCGTGCAGGGTCCGAGGCGAGTCAGATAATTTTGGCAACACTATTGAATTGAGATAGCCGGTAAAGTCGAGAAACTCCTGTCGCTGAGGTACCAACGTGAGGGTGTCAGAGCTGTTCCCTGACAACAGCGTCCACTCGGCAGCATGTTTTGCCATCGCTTCGTCAGTGAGCCCATACGTTTGGCCCATGACAATTAAACGGGCTGATAACACCACTGTAATGGCTGAGCGGTATGGATCATAGGTCAGCACATACCGCTGCGCGAGTCGAAACACCAGTTGAAATCCACTGGCAGCTACCATGCCGATATGCCCACAGGTGGGACAGCGGAAGCAACGCAAGCCGGTCGTGGAAATGTCTCCTGCATGATAGCGACAGGTTTCGGGTTGCATCTCTCGATGGCACGATCCGAGGGGGCAGATGGGAAAACCCGTAACAGCGGCTGTATAGAGCACCTCTTCCATATCAACTTTACCCCTTAGCGCTCGATAGTCATCATAGCCGCAGTATGCTGAAAAGACAGATGGCGGTCTGGTCACAATTGCTCAGGTTGAAGAAAACGTGCGGAAGAGGGATGGTTCACCCACAGTATTCGTGACGGTCCTCGCGAACATGCCCGATGGAGTGTCTTTCGTGACGCGCCTCTCGTACGGAGCGTGCAGTGGCGAAGATCGATGCCGCACCGTATCCCGGTTGTCGTAGAAGGGCTTCTGAATAGTGCGGGCGAGTGTACTAGCTCCAAAAGATGAGGTCGAGAAATTCCCACCTGCA
>JANOMG010000295.1:0-2174 GCA_031420175.1 Nitrospira sp. | reverse complement strand
AATGACATCGCTACCTCTTTGCCTGACTGCCTTCAAGGCGTTCACGTTCGGCGGCAAGATCCGCATCCACCATCATATGTGCCAGTTCCTCGAATCGGATATTCGGCTCCCATCCCAAATCCCGTTTGGCCTTGCTCGCATCGCCGATTAGGAGATCCACCTCGGTGGGGCGATAGTACGCTGGGTCGATCTTCACATGTTTCTCCCAATCCAGCTGAAGGCGACCAAACGCCAGCTCCAAGAACTCACGCACCGTATGTGTCTCTCCAGTCGCGATGACATAGTCCTCCGCCTTGGGGGCCTGGAGCATCATCCACATGGCCTGCACATAATCTCCGGCAAATCCCCAGTCACGTTTCGCGTCCAAGTTACCCAGAAAGAGGTCCTTCTGAATGCCGAGCTTGATCCGTGCCGCCGCTTTCGTGATCTTGCGTGTCACGAACGTCTCGCCGCGCCGGGGCGATTCATGGTTGAATAAAATGCCGTTACAGGCAAAGAGGTCGTAGGCTTCTCGATAGTTGACGGTAATCCAGTAGGCGTAGACCTTGGCCGCCCCATAGGGACTACGAGGATAGAACGGGGTGGTTTCGCGCTGGGGCACATCCTGCACTTTGCCGAACATCTCGCTGGATGAGGCTTGATAAAACTTCGGCTTCAACCCCGCTTCCCGAATGGCTTCCAGGAGGCGGATCGTGCCGAGCCCTGTAATCTCGCCGGTATATTCGGGAATATCGAAACTGACCCGCACGTGACTTTGCGCTCCCAGGTTGTAAATTTCATCAGGCTGGACCGTTCGGATGATGCGGTTCAGTGAGCTCGCGTCGTTGAGGTCGCCATACATGAGATGGAGTCGTCGATGGGGAACATGCGGGTCTTCATAGATGGGATCGATCCGTCCCGTATTGAATGAACTCGATCGTCGAATAATGCCGTAGACCTCATAGCCCTTCCCGAGAAGAAACTCTGCCAAGTACGATCCATCCTGGCCCGTAATACCGCTGATTAGTGCTTTTTTCACAAGACGACTCCTTCGATTGCGTGGGACGTGGCTGCATTATGTCTCGATTACTTGATGTTGTCTACCTACGATAGCGGTGTGATCGTTCCCCGGACATCGCGCTGTGTCACCACGCATCTTCAGCCTAAATACTTCTGGGCGATCACGGATGACCGGCTCGCGTCAGAAGGGTAGCGGGTTCTTCTTGCACGCGACCTTTGCTTCGCACTAGAATATGTACGTAAATGGGGAGGATGAGCCACAGCCGGTGTCGAAGTCTATGAACATGCGTGGGAGCATCATATGTGCGTATGTTGTGTGTGGCACTTTTCTGGTGGCACACATCATCAACGCGGTGATTGCGGAGGCGCTGTCTGTTCCGGTAGCGCAGGTGCGACCATCACCGGCTTCCGATCGAGAGACTGAGGTGAGGGTTTCCGTGTCCGCGATGGTTGAGCAAATTCGGATGAGCGGACTCTTTCCCGTCCCCTCTGATCCCCTCGGTATGAGCGCCGTAACAGGGTCTGGCGCGCCTCCTCCCCGTGTTTCGTTAAATCTGGCGTCGAAGCTTAAGCTGCTGGGGGCGGTGATTGGAGATCATGGGGGGGTCTCGGCCATCGTAGAAGAATTGTCCAGCAAACGCCAACTGTTTTTCCGGTTGCACGACCAGATACCAGATGTGGGTGAGATCAGCGAAATTCGTCGGGACGGGATGGTCGTTCGTCAGGGTGATCAACAGGAGTTTCTTGAACTCGCCGCCTCGCAGATCGAGAAACCACTGGCTGCTCCAGTGACAGCGGGATCAGCCGTCGCTTCGGCACCTGGGAGTCCTGTGCGTACCGTGCTCGATCGGAGAGATGTTGAGCAAGCGATGGGCGACCTGCCTAAGTTATTATCCCAGGCGAGAGCCGTGCCTTACGTGATAAACGGCGCGATGAATGGATTCCGTCTGGATTACGTCGCGCCGTCGAGTTTTTACGAGAAAATCGGTTTGAAGTACGGAGATGTCCTCCAGCAGGTCAATGGCGTGAATATTCGTGATCCAGGTACGATGCTCACGCTCTTCCAGCAGCTTCGCAACGAGAAGACGGTGAAACTTGACGTTCTGCGTAACAATCAGCGAACCGCTATGACGTTCGACATTCGCTGAGCCCGCTGTATCCTCATGTGTAGCCGT
>JANOMG010000294.1:0-4304 GCA_031420175.1 Nitrospira sp. | reverse complement strand
ATGGCCGCTATCCGTCGGAACTTGTTGTCTCCGATGTTAAAGACTGTGAACTGGCCCACTTGATCGGCGGAGGGGAATGTCTTCCGTAGACCGGCGAAAGAGGCATAGTCGGTCTTCCGAACAATGGTGAACCAGGCGTTCAACGTAGCCCGTGCATCCGGATGTGTTCGCGCGAATTCCGCCAGCCGCTTTCGCGTGATGATATGCACTTGACGATGGTATCTCAATGTGAGATGCGCGTCAAGCGTGCGCGGGGTAGATGCTCGTGACACTGGGGCGCGTGTCCAACGAGGGTCTTCTGAGACCGCGCGTTGCACGAGCACAGGAGACCGTCTAGTCTGCCCTCTCATGCTCCTTCTCAGGGCGCGCGTTCCGGGAGCACAGGACCAACGTGGGTGTCCTTCCACTCTTTTTTATCGTGGGGGCTCTGCGAGCAAGAAGGATGGTTGCCTACTCCCTCTACTCTTTGCCGTCACCGTCATGCGGATTGGCTCCAGGGGATTGTCGCAGTCGTCTCGGGCGGCGATCTTATCGTGCCTGGCCACTTTGCGAGTTTGGCGAAAGGGCAGGGCTTTTCTTGCTCAGAGGCCATATCCTGTATACAATACAGCATTGATTGTAGCCCACGGAGGTGTTCTATGTCGGTACGGTTAAACATTACGATGGACAATGATGTGTACGCGAGGCTCAAGAAGGAAGTGCCTGCGAAAAAACTGAGCGCCTTTATTTCTTTGGCTGTTCGAGCCCAACTCCATCCTGATGCCAGCATGTTGGACTCGGCTTACCAAGCGGCCAGGAAGGAACGCTGGAGGAACGTTCTGGATGAGGACTGGCAACACATTGACGATGAAGGATGGCCCAAGTGAAACGGATACCCAAGCGAGGGGACGTGTATTGGGTGGTGCTGGATCCAACTCTTGGTTCGGAGATCAAGAAAACAAGACCGGCCGTGATTGTCTCGAACAACTCTTGTAACGCCTACGGTTCACGAGTCGTGGTGTTGCCCCTCACCAGCAACGTCGAGTCTCTCTATCCTGGCGAAGCCTTGATCAGCGTGAAGGGGAAACCGTCGCGGGCATTAGGCGATCAGATTCGATCGTTGGACAAGTCCCGACTAGGGGCAAGGATCGACACGATCAGTCAGGATGAGCTGTCGGCGGTTGAGGATGCGGTGCGAATTACTCTCGGGCTAGGGCCAGAATAGCGAGGCTGATCTTGGTCTCTGGACGGGATGCACTGACGGACTGTTGCCGCACCCTGTTATAGCTAGACGACCCGGCGTAGAAGCGGAACTTTCTGCATCAGCGCGACAGCCGCAAAGGTGATGGCAACGGTGGTGACGAAGGTGATGGGGATGTAGTAGAGGGGGCGGAACATGGCTGGCCAGGTTGTATGGTAGGCGTGCCGTAATAGCTCGACGATGATCGGATGGGCTACATAGACTCCCAGCGTCCAGGGAGCCAAGCGTTGCGCCACTGACTGAATAGTAGGTGAGAATGTCGCACGGAGGAGGACCATGAAGACGGTGACTGCCATGACCATGATGGTGGGACTAAAGTCTTCATAGAAGTAGAAGGCCCAGTGGTCGTTCAGTCCCTTCACCGACACCAAGAAGGCTGTGAGCAGGGTGGTCACGACAATGGCACCGGCCAAGAGTCGGACGTAGGGGCCGGGGCGATCGGCGAGCACCAGGACGCAATAGAGTCCCGCGAAGTAATAAGCGATGTAGGGGACGAACATGGTGAAGATGCTGGTGGCCAGAAAATCTGACAAGTTGGCTCCCAACGCTAGCGCCGCCATGATCAGGATGGCCTGGCCCAGTTGTTTCGATTCAAGGCTGGTGGCCGCTGTGGCAAGAAAGGGCGTCACGAGGTAGAGCCCCGCGATCAGAAACAGAAAGTAGAGATGAACGTAGGGCCGTCCCGCAATCAAGTCTAGTGCGATCGTGTTGAGGGTGAGCGGCTGGTGCCAGAAGAACGCCCGCCAGGCCAGATAGACGGCCGACCAGAATAGCAGCGCTGGTAGTAGCCGGTTCATGCGTCTGGCCCAGAACTCACGGGGACTGGTCTGTTTGTTTGCATTGAGGAGCAAGGCGCCGCTCAACATCACAAATACCGGCACACACCACCGCGTGGCAGAATCGAAGAGGTTGGCCAGATGCCAACTAACTGTGCCCAGTTGATCCGGTTGCATCACGATAGTGGCGCAGAGGTGTAACAGGACAACAGCCAGGCAGGCACAGACTCGTATCACGTCAAATGAGCCGGATCGCTGAGCCTCGGCTGCTGCATGGGGTGACGGTGCGGTATCGAATGGAGGGTGCAAGGCGATCGATTCTACCGTAGCGGTGCAGGCTGGCCAGTCTGGTGGACGGAGTCTGCCACCATGTTCTTTTCGCTGAAACGAGCCAGAACATTGCGGGTCATTTGTTGGGCTGCCGGACTGAGCACCGATTTGCGGAGGGCAGGAACATGGTAATCGTCCAGGCCCCAACTCCACTGTATGGAGCCAGTCGAAAAGACGATTGCGCCACGTTCGGCGTTGTAGACCGTAACGGTTCCCTCATGCGGGGCCAGCAGCGCACGCGCGATCACATGAGTGGTCGACGGTATCGCCTCATGGCCTCCGTCCACTTCATAACCCAAGAGCCCTGGCAAGCGGTCGCCTTGATGTAACCCCGTTCCATTGAGGATCCAATGGGAGGCATCCTCAATCACGAAGTCTCCATCTATTGGAGCGTCGTTTTCAATGAACATGCTTCCGATCAAGGCGGCTTCCGGCCGATTCACGGGAGGATTGCGCCATTTTGTCGTGACGAGGTAGTCGTTCGTGGGATCTTGATCGATCTGCAAGGGATCGTGCCAGGGAGCGCGTTCTTTGTAGGCCACGATCGTCCGGTTCGATTCACCACTAAGCAGGCTCGACTCCAGGCGAATTTGCCAGTAGCAGGTATTGGCAGAGAAGAATCCCACATGGGTGCCCCAGTCGCGAGCCTGCTCGACATGACGGCGCATCTCCCAACTCCAATATTCATCGTGTCCAACAGAGAGGAAAGCCTGATGGGATGCCAGGAGCGACGGGTTGGCATGGACATCGACATTCGTCGCATAGGTCACGTCATACCCTTCCCGCTCCAGCCAGCGCACCATATTATATTCCCAGCCTGCGGCCGAGGCCTGGTAGCCGATAGGGAATGAGTTGGACGTGAGGAAGTCTCCTGCGCCAACGCCGGGGGCTGCAAGCGGGAGGGGGCTGATCGCATAGGGGCGATTGAAGGAGACCTTCGCGGCTTGTCCCCCTGCACTGTTAAAGGCATAGAGAGATTTGCCGCCCCAATTATTGTAGCCCTGGAATGTCGTGACGCTCGATTGGACCAGGAAGCTCGACGGGCGGGCATCGTCACGAACGACAAATACGATATAACTTTGATCGCCCGTCGGTTCTGCTGTCAATTTGGCCAGGTAGACCCCGCTGGCCCAGTCCGTGGCATCCGATTGATTGAGCGGGACGGCCAGGGTGACGGGATTTTCCCAGCGGCACTCGATCAAGCCGGTGCCCGGATCCATCGTGGGGAGAGGTTGCACCTGTCCCTGACGACGAATGGGCCCGGCGATCTCACGCGCACCGGCTCCCTGATACCAACCCATCCGGTAAATTCGCAGGGTATAGAAGTCTGCGGCTGTATTCACGAAGAGGTCCAGCCTGTCTCCGCGATTCACACTGGTGAGTGAGGCATAGCCTTCAATTTCTCGGTGCAGAGCCGGGCGCGTCAGGACCCAATCGGTTGTGCCGGGCTTTCGATTCTCCATTTGAATCGGGGACACGTTTGCGTCGACTGCGCCAAGCAGGGCGGCTGGTGCGAAGACTTCCAGAAGCGCGCAGCAGCTGGAGAGGGCGAAGTAGAGGGAGCTTTGCTCACGGAGATTTCGGAGCATGGCTGGGATTCGCCAGATATAGGATGTGCTGCCGACAATCCGTTGTCCGATGGCTTCCAGGGATGGGACAAGGCGTTGAGGCTGCAGGCTCTTCCAGACAGGCTGCAGATCTTCCAGGCTCTCGGAGAACCCGATGAATGACGAAATGGCATAGCCATAGAGCGCGCCGTTCACCAGGGCAAAGGCCGCGGAGATCCATCGGCCTTGCGAGGCGTAGAAGAGTCCCGTGACACAGCAGAGCAGCAGGAGTCCGTATTCAAGGGCCACGTAGAGCGCCGGCGCGCCGGTTCGCCCGAGCACTTTTGGCGTGCGACGGAAGGGAATCTTCTCACCGGTGAGGATTTGCTGGATCGATTTCATCGCACCACC
>JANOMG010000293.1:0-4479 GCA_031420175.1 Nitrospira sp. | reverse complement strand
CGCAGGAGTCGGGCTGCTGTTTTTCCTGGTTCGCCCGGGTGTGCAACAGTTGACGGAAGTGATCCGCCTGGGGTTGTCCCGGTCGTTCGATCGCGGAGTCCAGGCGAGTCTCACGATCGACCATATTCATTCCTTGGTCGTGCAGGTCGGCATATCGACCATTGTGTTGCTGCTTCCGGTCTTGGGTGGCCTTGCGATCGCAGGGGCCGGCGCCTCGCTTGCACAGACAGGATTCATGTGGAAGGCCTCATTCCCGTTCGACGTCTCACGGTTGAATCCCATGTCGGGGTTTTCCCGCCTCGTGTCGTTCCGTTCGCTCTCTGAGTTGATCAAAGCGCTGCTCAAAATTTCGGTGATTGCCGCCATTGGGGTGTTCGTCCTTCGAGGGGAAATGGGACGACTCCCGGAACTCGTGGAATATGACATCTGGGGTCTGCTGACCGTCATGGGATGGCTGACCTTGAAAGTCGCCGCCTCGGTGACCGGCGCGTTCCTTGTGGTCGCAGGAGCCGACTATTTCTATCAACGGTTCGAATGGGAACGTTCGCTGCGTATGTCCCATGCCGAGTTGAAGGAAGAACATCGCAGTTCGGAAGGCGACCCGCAGATTAAGAGCCGCGTGCGAAGTATGCAGCGGGAGATGATGAAGAAACGCATGATGGCCGCGGTCCCGACCGCAGACGTCGTCGTGACCAACCCGACGCACTTGGCCGTTGCGCTGAAATACGACCACGCACGTCCCGGCGCTCCCATCGTCGTCGCCAAAGGGGCCGGATTTCTTGCTGAGCGGATTCGAGAAGTGGCCCGGCAGCATGGTGTCTCGGTGATCGAAAACAAGTTCGTCGCGCGTACGCTCTACACACTCGTGGAAGTCGGTACAGAGATTCCCGCCAATCTCTATCTGGCGGTTGCGGAAATTCTGGCATTTGTCTATCGCGCCCGCGGTTTCACGCCGAAACAGGCGCCCAGGTAAGGTGTAACGATTATGGCTGTTCAGACGCAGATACAGGCAACGACTCCGATCCTCACACCGCAGTCGATCATCAAGCACCCGGACATTATGTTGTCCTTGGGTGTGGTGTCGGTCATCATGGTCATGCTGCTGCCGCTGCCAAGATTTCTTCTCGACTTACTCCTGGCGTTCAACATTACCGTGTCGGTCATCATCCTGCTTGTGGGCTTGCAAGTACGGCGGCCGATCGAGTTCTCGGCCTTTCCCTCCGTCCTCTTGATGGTCACGCTTCTTCGCCTGTCTCTGAATATCGCCTCGACCCGTCTCATTCTGCTGCATGGCAACGAAGGGGCCGGAGCGGCGGGTGAGGTGATTCGGGCGTTCGGGAACTTCGTAGTCGGCGGAAACTATACGGTCGGCCTCGTGATCTTCGCGATCTTGGTCATCATCAATTTTGTCGTCGTGACGAAGGGCGCCGGTCGTGTGGCCGAAGTGGCCGCGCGGTTTACGTTGGACGCGATGCCGGGCAAGCAGATGAGTATCGATGCAGACTTGAATGCCGGACTGATCAATGAGACGGAAGCGAGACGCCGCCGCCGTGAGATTGCCGAAGAGGCCGATTTCTACGGTTCCATGGACGGCGCCAGCAAGTTCGTGCGTGGCGATGCCACGGCGGCAGTCATCATCGTGTTCGTGAATATCCTGGGCGGATTGACGATCGGCGTCTTGCAGCAGGGTATGAGTCCCGGTCTGGCCGCGCAGACCTATACGTTGTTGACGGTGGGTGAGGGGCTGGTCGCACAGATCCCCGCGCTGATTGTGTCGACGGCAGCCGGCATCATTGTGACGCGCGCCGCGTCCGACGGCGACCTCGGCTCCGATATTATTGGGCAAGTACTGGTGTCGCCCAAAGCGGTGGGGACCGCCGCCGGGATTTTGCTGGCGCTCGGCCTGATTCCTGGCCTGCCCCACCTGGCATTCCTTGGCTTGGGCGGTGCTGCAGCCTATTTGGCCTACCGGCTCTCTCAACAGAGCGAGCAGGCGACGCCGTCGACCCCGGTTCCAGCTGCGGCTACGAAATCGGAAGAGGCATCGTCCCATGTCGCACCGCTCGATTTGATGGAAGTTCAGGTGGGCTACGGCCTCATCGGCATGGTCGAAGGCACACATGGGACTGCGCTGCTGGAGCGTATCAAAGGTTTGCGGAAACAGTTTGCCGAGACGATGGGCTTTCTCCTCCCGCCGATCCATATTCGCGACAATCTGCAGCTTCGCCCGAACGAATATGCCGTGATGCTGAAGGGGGTGGAACTGTCGAAATCCGAGGTGCTGCCGTCGCACGTCTTGGCGATCGATCCAGGGACGGCGCAGCGTGGCGCGATCCAAGGTGTGGCGACCAAGGAGCCGGCGTTCGGGTTGCCCGCATTATGGGTGCCAGAGTCGATGCGTGAGCAAGCGCAATTGGCCGGTTATACCGTCGTCGATGCCAGCTCGGCCATCGCGACGCATCTCTCTGAGATCATCAAACGTCATGGGCATGAGTTGTTGGGGCGGCAGGAGGTGCAAGCCTTGCTGGATGAGACCGCGAAGGTTCACCCCAGGCTCGTCGAGGAATTGATTCCCACGTTACTGCCGTTGGGCTCGGTGGTGCGGATTCTGGGGAACTTGCTGCGTGAAGGGATTCCGATCCGCGATCTGCGCTCCGTCCTTGAAGCGATTGCCGATCATGCCTCGTCGACGAAAGATCCTGAATTGCTCACGGAAATTGCACGGCAGGCGTTGTCACGAACCATTACGCGCCAGCATCAAGCTCCAGACGGTACGTTGCCCGTCATCACATTGGATCCGCGTTTAGATCGGTCGTTAAGCGAACAGGTCGCGGCGCTTCCGCAAGGGGGCATGCTGAATCTGGATCCGGGTACCTCCCAGAAGTTATTGACGGCGTTGAAACAGGCGGCGGAACGGGTCGCGGCGCGTGGCCAGCAGCCGGTGGTGCTCTGCTCCCCGGCGTTGCGGCGCCATATCCGCCGGTTGACCGATCGGATTCTGCGTACGGTGCCGGTGCTGGGTCTCAATGAAATCGACGCGATGGTCCAGCTTCAATCGCTGGACACGATCAGGCTGGATGTCGAACTCCCACGATTGTGAGGTAAGCCATGAAGGTGAAGTTGTTTCATGCTGAAACCATGCACGAGGCGATCCGCGATATTAAGGCAGAGCTGGGGCCGGATGCCATGATCCTGTCGACGAAACGCGTGCGCCAGGGGAGTTTGCCCTTCGGACTATTTGGCAGACCGTTGCTGGAAGTGACTGCGGCGACCGATCGCGACGCGAAGGAGTTCGCGCCGATCCCTCAGCCGACTATCCCGGTACAACGGCCGGCTGCGCGGCCGGCTACGCCTGCCCCTCCGGCGACACCGGAGCCCGCTCCGCTGTTTCAGGATACCCTGAGCGCATTACTCGGTCGTTCCGCCACGACCCAGCCCCGCGCCCAGTCAGCCTCTGTGCCGTCACCGGTTGCGCCTCCGCTTCCGCGCGTGAAGTCGACTGAACGAGTACATCGATTGAAGCAGGATCTTCGAGAGCTGCATCAACGCCTGACGACGTCGTTGCCCGATGATGCGCCGACTGGTGGCGCAGGATTTCCCGCTCCTATCGCACGGGCTTGCCGTCAGTTGATCGCCCAAGGCCTGCGCCCCGCCAGCGCCGAGAGTCTCTGTCTTGCGCTTCGCCGCAGGCTTGCGTTGGAGACGGCCCTGACAGATGGCGCGATTCAGGAGACGCTGCATCGGCTCCTTGAGGAGGCCATTCGGGTCAGCGGGCCGCTCTTGAGCCCGGGGGACAATTACACTGTCGCCATGTTTGTCGGCCCGAGCGGAGTCGGTAAGACCACGGCGATCGTGAAACTCGCCGCACACTACCGTCTGGAGGAGCACAAGTCAGTCGTGTTGATCACATTGGATACCTGCCGTACGGCGGCGGTGGAACATCTCCGCATGTATGCAGATGTGTTAGGCGTGACGCTTGAGACCGCGCAGACCACGGCTGACGTGATGGATGGCATCCGCCGTCATCGCGAGGCCAATCTTATTCTCATCGATACCCCGGGGTTTGGCGCGAATGAGACGGCACGGCTGGCTCATCTTGGCGGGCTCAAAGACTCGTACGGCCCGATCGAGACACATCTGGTGTTAGCTGCGAACACGCGTATGCAGGATCTCCGTCGCACGGTGGCGCGGTATGACGTCTGTGCGCCGACCCGGCTGCTCTTTACCAAGCTGGACGAGACGGCTGAATACGGCAATCTCTTCGAACTGGCCTGCCAGACGACCTTGCCCCTCTCGTATTGGGGGATTGGTCAACAAGTGCCGGAAGATCTCGAGCTGGCGCAACCGGGCCGGTTGGCCGATCTGTTGCTCGAGCGTGGTTCTGTTCACGTCACATCACCAGGCCTCTCGTCACCCCGTGGAGGCGACCGTCTCGCTTCCGTCGGCGGCACGACGCCACAACACGCGCAGTAGGGAGGC
>JANOMG010000292.1:0-11014 GCA_031420175.1 Nitrospira sp. | reverse complement strand
GCTCATCTCGGTAGGATTTCTGGTTGCCTGCGGGTTCTGTATCTATCGGCTGGATCGATGGGCGATGGCGCGACCTTCGGGTCAGATCAGTCAGCAGGGAGAACCGATTGGCGGCAGTATCTGGGCGGGAATCAGGTTGGTATTTTCGTCGCCCTATCTTCTGGGCATCTGCCTCTATCTGTTTTTCCTGACGACGACCGCGACATTCTTGTATCTGGAACAAATGCGGCTGGTGAGTGAGCAGATTCCCTCTCCGCAAGGGCGTACCCGTTTGTTTGCGCTCATCGATTTGGTTGTGAACGTGCTGACATTCCTCGTTCAGATGACCGTCACGAGTCGCATGATCAGTCGGTTTGGGTTGGTATCGGCGCTTGTCGTGCTTCCCGTTGCGAGCGCCGTGGGGTTTAGTCTGATTGCCGTCATGCCGTTCCTCGTCGTCTTTGTGCTCTTTACCATCGTGCGGCGCGTCGGGGAATATGCCATCGCGAAACCTGCTCGTGAGATCCTCTTTACGGTGGTGAGTCGGGAGGAGAAATATAAGGCCAAGAACTTTATCGATACGGCGGTCTCGCGCGGGGGCGATGCGACGACGGGGTGGATGGTGAGCGGGGTGAAAGCGTTGGGTGTCACGGCAGGGCAGATGGCCTGGGTTCTGGTCCCACTGGCCCTGTTCTGGGGATGGGTCGGGTGGCGCGTCGCCCGTGAAGAAGAGACGCGAAGACTTCTGATGATCTCGGGCGGTTCGGCGTAGCCCTGTTTACTGTCAGAAAAAACGCATGCTATAGTCTCCCGTTCGTTCTGCCGCATGGATCGTGTTGGGTCAAGTTTTACGTCTCACGAGGTTCAAAATGCCTGAAGTCCCAGTTAAGCTTTATATTGATAAGATATTGAAAGAATGTCGTAGTACTGTGCGTCAACTTGCGCTGCTTTCTGGCCCTGTGAAAGAGAAGGCGCTACGTGCAATGGCGGATCGATTAGCGGCTGACGAAGACATCATTCTGGCGGCGAACGAGAAAGATGTGGATGCGGTCGGGAAGTCTTTTGAAGCCGACGTCATGAAAGATCGGATGAAAGCGGCCGTCGCCCGTTTGCGCATGACGACAGACGATATCAAGGAAATGGTTGAGCGCCTCCGCATGATCGCGGACTTGCCAGACCCGGTCGGTGCCGTGACGTCTCGCTGGGAACGGCCTGACGGACTACAAGTCAGCCGTGTGCGCGTCCCGATTGGGGTGATCGGTGTCATTTCAGAACTAAGTCCGCTCATTACGGTGGAGTCGATTGCGCTCTGTTTTAAATCGGGAAATCTCTGTGTGTTTCGTGGCGCGCCGGAATGGGGCTTGACGCAGCAGGCCATCGGAACGGGACTGCGCGCAGCCGCTGAAGCGAATGGGGTGCCGACTGGCGCATGGATCATCATCGATCGTCCTGAAAAAGAGGTGGCGGTCGAGTTGATCCGGTCCGGGAAGAGTCTCGATGCGATCATTCCGCGTGGCGGGGCCGGGCTTCGCAAGGCCGTGGTCGAACAGGCGAAGATGCCGGTGCTGTGCAACGACGGCGGGCTCACGCATATGTACGTGGATGCCGACACTGATATGCCGATGGCGCAAAATGTGGCGATTAGTTCCAAAGTGCAGAAGGCCATTGCGTCGAACTCGATGGACACGCTGCTCGTGCAACAGGTGATTGGACGACAGTTCTTGCCTCCATTGATCAACCGTATGCTCGAAGAATTTAAGATCGAAGTGCGGGCCTGTCCCAAGACCATGGCCCTTATGGGGCAAATGGCGATGACCGGACATGCCTCGATTATTCCGGCAAAAGAGGAGGACTGGCACACCCAATTCCAGGGGCCCGTGTTGGCCGTTAAAATGGTTGCGAACCTGGACGAGGCCTTGGCGCACATCGTGGCGCAGGGACCCTGTCTCACCGCTGTGATCGCGACGACGAGTTATGAGTCGGCCATGCGGTTCACGCGTGAAGTGGATGCCAGCGCGGTGTTCGTCAATGCGTCGTCAAGGCTCAACGCCGGTGATAGCTACGGGATGGGCGCCGATATCGGGCTCAGTGGCTCGCGTCTCCATGCTAAGGGTCCGATCGGTCTTGAACAATTGACCTGCGAAAAGTATGTCGCCTTCGGGTCGGGCCAGCTGCGTTTCCCCCACCCTGTGCCGGAGACGTATTTCGACGCCATCATGCTGAAGAGACCGTAGGCGCCGGCTGAACAGGCTCTCCAGCTTCGTTCTCGGCTCATTGAAATCCTCAACGTACCCCAAGGGTGCGCCTCCGGTTTCGGCTCGCCTGCGGCCTCCCTGGAAAACCTGTTGAGCAGACGCGCCGAGGCTGCATTCATGACCAACGACTCACGGTTGCCATCGCTCCATTCACACCTGGCGTGGTGGGGCCTCCGGCAGTTCACGTCGGATGCGGCCTATTTCCAGTGGCAGCGGGAGACCCTCACTTCCGAAGACCTCACCACATTGCATCGGCAGGTGGAGCAGAAGCGCCACGGATCGTCTGCCGATGAGGTGGCGTTCTACGATGCCACAGTCCATCCGAACATCCTGCCAGTCCTCTATAGTCAGCGGTACGACTATTATTTCACCATCGGCCCACGCGTAGCAGATCGCATCGGCGAGGCCCGGTCCATATTGGATGTGGGTTGCGGTGTCGGCATCCTGACGACGTTCTATGCGAGGCAGTATCCCGACAAGACTTTCGTAGGAATCGATCGCTCACTTGCTTCGATCGCACGCGCGCACGAACAAGCTGAAGCCCTTGGCTTGACCAACGTGCGGTTCGACTGTCTCGACCTCGATCACCGACATCCCACACGCGCCTATGATCTGATCCTCGCTACGCATGCCCTGGTGCAAGCGGAACAGGATCCGGGTGTTCCCAGTCGTAGCTGGAGCACCTTCGAGCGTGCCAGCGAAAGTCAGCAGCAAGTGGACTTTGAACGGCGAACGGGGATCGGCATCAGACTCGATTGCTTGAGCGCCCTGCTTTCTGTAAACGGGCGCATAATCCTGTTTGAAAAAACCCGTCAGCTGGCGAGGCGAGTTCCGTTACAGAGGGCCTTGGCTGCGCGAGATCTTGGCCTGGTCGAGCAGCCGGAATTGATTCAATACCGTCTCGTCGAAGAAACTGTCGACGATGGACCCTTGTATGTGTTGGGGAGGGGAACGTCGCATCCGCTTCATTGGGATGAATCGCCGGAGCCGGACGAAGGCTGTCCGTTCGATCGCACTCAGCTGAAACCCAGTTCAACCGATCCGGATGCGCCGCTCTATGAGAACCATTGGCCTTCCGCGCAGCGAGTCTGGGAACAGCTTCAGGATAGGCACCTCCTCAAAGAGACCACGCGACAGGAGCCGGACGGCCGCCAGCTGCATGTCGAACTCGGGCAGGCAGCGGAGGGGATCTATCTCTATTGTGCCAACACCTTGGATCAACGCCAGCTGGTCCTTGTCGAACCAGCCAGAAGGGTCATGCTGGAATCCTACTATCAGGAGATTGCGAGCAGCTCGCTTTAGCAGGATGCTGAAAAAGTTCGCCAGCTTCGTTCTCGCCTCGAAAACATCCTCAACGTAGCCCATCGGGATAGAGCTGTGTTAGCAGCTCGGGGTGGGCGGGTGAGAAAGCTACAGCTCCGGTGCTTTCATCGGCTGCGGCCTTGCTTGGGGCAAGGCGCGTTTTGACGCGCCAGGGTTGGGCGGGTGAGAAGTCTGGTCTTTTTGCGCATCCTGCGGGACGATTCTATGGTTGTGTCATATGTGCGGATCATCGAAGCGTGTGCCACCATAGTTTTCCCGCAGCCTCTTCGGTGCTCTCCTACCACCAGCGTCGGGTGTCATCACGTCAATGGCATGAAGAGTGCCTTCTGCCGTCGAATCGGACGATGCGGGAGTCCTACTACGAGAGTCTGTCGGCGGGGCGCTGTCGCGAACAGCGGGTGCGCCGAAGTCATTCAGGGGCGAGTGACTGGTGTGCGAACGCTGTTCTTGATGGCGAGCACGAGGAGGTTCTTGTCGCGAATCGCATAGATAATCCGATAGTCGCCCTCGCGAGCTCGATAGAGATGGTCTTCGCCTTCGAGCGTTTTGACGCCAGGGGGACGAGGTTGATTCCTGATGGCATTGAGCCATTTCGCGAGGGCCTTCCGAAGCGGTTTCTCGAGTGCTCTGAGCTGTTGTTCGGCCGGAGGGGCGAGGAGAATGGTGGAGATCATCGGGTAATATCAGAGCCCCAAGTCTTTCAGAATCACATCAAGCGACTGAGCGCCCTTCTTGTTGGCCTGGGCTAACGCGGCTCGGGCATCGACAAGATCAATACGATCTTCCAGAGCCTCCAGCAGTCGCAGGTCATCGATGGGCACCACTGCGGCGACTGCTCGGCCACGTCGGCGTAACAGCACACGCTCGCTGCTGAATGCCGCGCGGTTGATCGCATCGGCAAACGCCTCGCGCTCCTTATTTCCCTCTGGATTCCCCATGACGTACCTCCGCATGCATCGTTCTGTCAGGTGGACAGATCGTTCGAATGATGCAAGCTGTACAGTGGGCAGGAAGCGAAGTCAACCGACGAGAGAACGTCACCTGCCCTATTCCATTTTTTTCGCAATTGGGGTATGAAGAGGGTGTGGCGATTGCGTCGCGATCCCACATGACTCATCCACATAACCAGAGGAGACACTCCATGGCCAAGGGTATGACACAGAAGAAAAATACCAAGAAGAAACCTGCCACGACGGTGAAGGAAAAGCGCGCCGCCAAGGTCGCCAAGAAGCAGTAGTCAGACAGTCTGCGTTTCGGCCAGTCTGGCCGACGCCACGCTCACTGCGCCCATCGGCGTGCGTCAGCAGCATGCCGCGCACGTTGATGGGCGCTCTCCAGGGCCGTGATGCCTTTCATCCTGTGCATCGCACTCACTGCCGATGCGCGCGCTCATCCCGTAGCGCTTTCAGCGGCGCCTCCTCGTCTGGTCACACGCAGCCTTCGTGAGAGTTGAGATATTCGGCCAGAACTTTCCCCAATCCACTGTCTTGATCTCTTTCACGGTCGTCAGCCATTGTGCGTGTCTGCACGAGAGTCCCTATCCGATGACTGCCGCGCTGATGATCGTACGCTCCGTGAACGTCACGCGCGTCTGGGGCGTGGCCTGCCTCAGCCATAATCACGCTGCGGCAATCGTCCGTTCAGTGCTGACCCCTGTCTTCGAGACGGTGATCGATGAGGCATCAGCGTTCCTCAGCGTATGACCAAGGCCGTATGACATGAAGATATCTTGAAGGTTTGCGACCGTCTGGATTGAGGTGATAGTCAGGCCCGAGGAGCGCGTAATGATGGGACGACTATTGGGCCCATTGACCTTGGAAATCTGCGCGCGACTGATTCATTTCTGAAAATCGCAGGTGTGGTGTTGAAGAAATCACTCGCGGAGGTAGAGGCAAATTACGGCATGCGTGGCTAGATTACGCATATGTTTTGTATCGGCTTTCCCCGGGAGCGCTCAAACACCAAGTGCACCATGTTGGGGAGATTAGGGTGCGGGGGTACTAACTCCACGCCGTTGAGCCTTCAAGCCAGGACGAGGAGCCACATGCCACGGGAGAGGGGCCTCACCCTGGCTGCGTTCGATTTCAGGCCGCCGCTTGCGACGCTGGGTGCACTCGTTCATTGAAACCGCTAGGGGCAATTGAACATACCTGCGAGTGAATTGGGTGGCCGTGACGTACTCCTGCTCCCTAGGGGACGGTCCTGTCCCGAAAATAGCGAAACAGTAAGTAGGCATTGAGGATCATCACGAACGAGAGGATGCTATAGGTGGTGACGGCGGTGGCCAGGTTCAATTCGATCAGCACTCGGGACATGCCGAATGCGACGATCAAGGCATCGAAGGCCATGCAGATCCGTCTGAAGGTTTCAGGGTCCATCAAACGGATGAGGTAGCTCCCGAGGGGAATTCCCAGCAGGACGCTGGGAATGATGTAGGGAATGATCTCCAGGCTGCTGGCGCTATAAAGTCCAATGAAATAGTAGGCGACTCCCGTCATGACCGCTTCCCCTACTCGAATGACGCTCAGCGCGGCCCGAAAATCCTGTTTCGCATACCCTTGATTGTTGAACAGCAGCGCAAGCGGAGGGCCTGAGATCGTAGTCACGGAATAGAGGGTTCCAATTCCCACTCCGAACGGGACCGCGATGGCCTTTTCGGCTTTGATGGGTTTTCTGATACCGGCAGCCTGAAGCAGAATCAAGGGCAGCAGCATAAAGTAGGTCACAAATTTGACCCAGGACGGATGGACGAGGGAGAGGATATAGCTACCGAGCGCGACCCCGATCAGGAGGCCGATTAAAATGGGCGCCACGCGCCACCAAATGTTTGGGACGCTTTTGCGGTTGATGAAGAGGACGTACCCATTGATCACTAATTCCACCAGTACCAACGCCGGATTTAGAATACGGTTGGTGTAAAACAGCAGCGCTACGGGAACCGTAATCGAAGAAAAGCCGTATCCCAGGGCACCGTTGACGGTGGCCGCGACAAATGTGATCAGCACGAGCACGACGAGATCCATGATTATCCTTTACGATGGCCGGAGGCGAAGTCGTCGAGCGTGTAGTGGTCGAGGATGCCGGCAATGGCATCACGCACCGAACCCATCACATGCTGCACCGGACATTGGGCATGTTCGGCATAGGGGCAGTCCCCGCACTTCTGATAGGCCGTCTTGCTCACACATCCGATGGGAGCGAGGGGGCCATCCAAAATGCGAATCACTTGTCCAAGGGTAATCTCTCCCGGAGGTTTGATGAGCGCGTAGCCGCCCTTCATGCCTCGACGGCTCGAGAGGAGGCCGGCTCGTTTGAGTGCGAGAAGGATCTGTTCAAGAAATTCGACGGGGATATGCTGGCGCGTGGCGATCTGGTGTCGCTGGAGTGTCTCCTTCCCATAGAAGAGCGTGAGCTCGAGCAGCGCACGAAGTCCGTACTCGCTTTTTTTCGAGAGTTTCATTCAAGATCTCGCTCAATGCCGAGTGAGTCAATCAAGTACTTGGACAATAGAGCACTGCTGAGACCACGTCAAGAGTGAGGTGAGCGGGGGAGGCGAGGTGGAGATCTCAATTAACGGTCTCGCTCGATTGCCAAAACGAGTAGGATTTTTCGATGCAACTCCTTGATCATAGAGGGATTGTTGCTTGACAGCTTCTGCACATTCCTGTTAGCTTCTTCCCTCGCTCCGGGGCATTCACTCAGCAGTTTCACCACCTCGCAGGGCCGATTGTGACCTACCAGGATCTCATTCTCACGTTGCATCACTACTGGGCCGAGCAAGGCTGCGTTCTTCATCAACCCTATGACCTGGAGATGGGGGCTGGCACCTTTCATCCCGCCACGTTTCTCAAGTCCCTAGGCCCGGAGCCTTGGCGGGCGGCCTATCCCCAACCATGCCGGCGTCCCACCGATGGACGATATGGCGAAAATCCGAATCGCATGCAGCATTACTATCAGTATCAGGTTGTGCTGAAACCGGCGCCGGATAACATCCAAGCGTTGTATCTGGAGAGCCTGGCCCAATTGGGGATTGATCCGAAGCAGCACGACATCCGGTTCATTCAAGACGACTGGGAGTCCCCCACGTTGGGCGCCTGGGGCTTGGGCTGGGAGGTGCGTCTCGATGGGATGGAGATCACCCAGTTCACCTACTTCCAGGAAATCGGCGGGATCGAACTGAATCCCATTACCGTCGAAATCACGTACGGGACTGAACGTATCGCGATGTATCTGCAACACGTGAATAACGTTTTTGACCTTGCGTGGAACGAGTCCGTCACCTATGGCGATATCCATCACGAAACCGAAGTGCAATTTTCGACCTATAATTTCGAAGAAGGCGATGTGGCGATGCTCAAGGCCACCTTCCAATCGTTCGAGGGAGAATGTACGCGGCTGCTGGCGAATCGCGAGAAGCGCTTGACGCTCCCGGCCTACGAGTTCTGTATCAAGTCTTCGCACCTCTTCAATCTGCTTGATGCCCGCGGGGCGATCAGCGTGGCGGAACGGACTGGTTATATCGCCAGGGTCCGTGCACTGGCACGTCAATGCGCCGAACGCTACATTGAAGAGCGGGCGGCGATGGGCCATCCATTGCTCAATCGCGGGACGGGGCGTGCTGGAACGAAGGTATCGGGCCCGCGCTCCAAAACTGTGGCCCGCCGCTCATAAGAACTGCAGAAGGATCCATGCCAAAGACTCAGAAATCTCCTGGTCCCGTTTCTTCTCCGAAGAAGGGAAGGCGCTCTTCTCCAGTGACTGCTGCCGAGTTGTTGCTCGAGATCGGCGTCGAAGAACTGCCCTATCAGTTCATCGCCCCCGCCTTGTCGATTCTCAAAGATTCGGCTGAGCAGCTATTCAAAGATCAACGTCTTGCGTTTCAATCTACCCGCACGCTGGGCACGCCACGACGATTGACCCTGGTGGTTGAGGGCCTCGCAATTCAGCAAGGCTCGATGGTCAAGGAAGCGATGGGGCCTTCCAAAGCGGTGGCATTCGATCCAGCCGGCCAGCCGACTAGAGCGGCG
Source organism: Nitrospira sp. (assembly GCA_031420175.1). Classification (GTDB taxonomy): domain Bacteria; phylum Nitrospirota; class Nitrospiria; order Nitrospirales; family Nitrospiraceae; genus Palsa-1315. The sequence continues at coordinate 2,430 of JANOMG010000292.1, read as the reverse complement.
ATAGGATTTGCCGCAGGGCAGGGAGTCTCCGTCCACGAGCTGCAGATTCGCCAGACTCCAAAGGGAGAATATCTCTTTGCGGTCAAGCAAGAGCTGGGACGTCCGACCAAGGTGGTGTTGGAAGAACTTCTGCCGCAGTTGATTGCAAAACTTTCGTTCCCGAAAGCCATGAAGTGGAATGCCACCGGCGCCCGGTTCGCGCGACCGGTGCGGTGGCTGGTGGCGCTGTACGGGGGGGCCACGCTTCCGATCGAGGCTGCGGGGATTACCGCCGGCAATTGGACGGAAGGCCATCGCGTGTTAGGGAGTGCGAAGGGTCTGGTGGTTCGAGACGCCGAGTCCTATCGCAAGGGGCTGGAACGGCAGGGAGTCACGGCTGATCCGCAGCGCCGCCGCCATCTGATCGAAGAACAGATCGCGGCCCTGTGCAAGGAAACCGGCTTCACGTTGAATGTGGACGGAGACTTGCTGGATCAGGCGGTCTATACGACCGAATGCCCCAATGCCATTATTGGCTCCTTCAAGCCGGCCTATCTGGAAGTGCCTCAAGAGATTCTGATCACCTCCATGAAAGAACATCAGGGCTTCTTCTCCTTGATGCACAAAGAGACAGGGAAGCTCGTCCCCCATTTCATAGCGGTGACGAATAACCGCGCCAAAGATATGGGATTGATTCGCGAAGGCAACGAGCGGGTCCTGGCTGCGCGTCTGGCCGATGCGAAGTTCTTTTTTGACGAAGACCGGAAGGTGAAGCTAGAGGACCGAGTGGCAAAACTTGCCGGGGTTACGTTCCACCGGAAGCTCGGGACCATGGAGCAAAAACAGCAACGGGTCAGGAAGCTGGCCGGCTTCATCGCTTCGAGTGTGCGACCTCAGGACGACGAGCTGAAACAAGCCTGCGAGAGGGCAGCGGGTCTGTGCAAGGCGGACCTTCTTACTGGTGTGGTCGGTGAGTTTCCGGAGCTGCAGGGTGTCATGGGGGGTGAGTACGCGACACATGACGGTGAATCCGAGGCGGTGAGTCAGGCCATCCGGGAGCAGTATCTTCCTCGATCAATCGAAGGTGAATTGCCCAAGACTATCGCGGGTCAGGTGCTGTCGTTGGCCGACCGGCTGGATGCTCTCGCAGCGTTTTTTCACGTCGGGCTTGTGCCGACGGGGTCCGAAGATCCCTTTGCGCTTCGCCGGCATGCCACGGCGATTGTCCGAATTATTCTTGAGAGCGGTTTCAGATTGGATTTGGGGGAATGTATCCGTCATGCAAGAACGATCGTGATCGATGAGGGGTTCAAGGGAGTGGCAGGTTCTGAACAAGAAGGAAGTCGCCGTATTGTCGAATTCATTTTTGAGCGGGTTCGACATTATGCCAGAGTCGTCTATGCGTTGCGAGATGATGTCATTGAAGCGGTGCTCAAGTCGGCTCACGACAAGGCGCTGGACCTCGTGGATCTTGTTCAAAGAATGAAGGCGCTTGAATCCGTGACCACGAAGCCGGAATTCAATCCGTTGATCGTCGGTTTTAAGCGTGCGCACCGGCTCGTCGAGAAAGAGCAGTGGGATCGCAAGCCGGTCGACAGGGAGCGGTTCGAACATCCCACGGAGTCGGCGCTCTACCAGGCCACGGCGGATGAGCGGGGAAAGATGATGTCCGCGGTGACCCGCGGGGACTATGGACAGGCTCTGGACGCGCTCGTGCGTCTCAAGCCTGCCATCGATGCGTTTTTCGCAGCGGTCATGGTCAATGCGGAGGATCCGGCCGTCCGGAGTAACCGGTTGTCGCTGCTCCAGGAAGTGGATGACTGCTTCAACTCATTCGCGGACTTTTCGCAGATTGTGGTACAAGGTGGGTAGCGAATAGGTGGTCCGGATGGGTCTCCCGTGCTCGCGCAACGCGCGGCCGTTGGGACACGTGGCGTCTCGGCGCCGCGAGGGTGGGTGGGTGAGAACTGGCGCCCTCGTTGGACGCGCGCAATAGGGGACTCATCGAGACCACCGATTGAGTGAGACAAAGCGGTCGGTGAGGGGATGGATCAATCATTGTCAGACGATCAGCGTCGGGCGGGTAAGGTTCGTCGGTTCACCTTCGGCGTGTCTCTTGCCATGATGCTTCTCTGCAACGCGATCGTGTTGGTCGGGTTATGGGCCAGTGGGATGAACCTTGATGAACTGGCAACGACCTCCGATGTATTCAACTCTAAACAGGATATTTGTCTACGGCTCAGCTGGCAGTCTGTCACGGGAGCGGCGGAACCGGTGCGCCTCTGCTCGGAGTGGATCAATCTATCCGATCCCTCCGGAAAAACTCATCAGATTCACGCGAGACCAAGCTTCGACAGGGGCCTGACGGGCAATATTATGTGGATCGGGGGATTCACGCCGATTATCGGTTACTCATGTTGATGTTGTTTGTTGCGGCAGTCATCGCATTCG
>JANOMG010000291.1:0-1536 GCA_031420175.1 Nitrospira sp. | reverse complement strand
TCGATCCCGCGCGCCCGCAGCCACCGCCGCAGGGTCTCGTCGCTGAGCGTGATCCCGTGACGCTCGGCCCGCTGCTCCGTCGCCACCGTCGGCCCACCATCTCCATAGCGCTGCACATAGCGCGTCAGCGCCTTGGGCTGGATCTTCTCCGGGATCTGCCGGTTCGAGGGCGTCCCCCGTCCCCGATGCGCGAGCCCTTGGTCGCCCGCCTGCTCCCCCCGCGCGATGAGGCGCCGGATGTGGCGTGGCGTCAGACCCAGCAGGGTGCCCGCCTGGACCTGCGTCAGCGTCTGCTCCATCTCCTGGCGAAGCACCTGCACCCGCCTGAGTGCCTTCACGCATGATGACCCTGTCCTCTCTGGCCATCTGTCCCTCCTTGTGAGGGCCGACAGTCTAGCAACGAAGAGGACATTGCTATGTTGGCAAAAACGGACATTCTCATTGTGGGATTACAGGGGCAACGTATCCCAAGCGGGGCAACATAGAGAGAAGGGCTGAAGGCGCGGAGCGACAGGTCTCTGGGCTACCGCTCTTTTGGGAAGACTTGAATAAATGGGTGGACTTCGACCCGTTCAAACACACCGTGGACGGTATAGGGGTCTTCACGGGCGAACTGCTGTGCGTCTTCTAGTGAGTCCGCCTCGATGACGATGAGGCTCCCGGTCTTATCCGCGAGTGGACCGGCCAACACGACTCGGCCTTGCGCGTCGAGGGGTTCCATCTTGGCGAGATGCGCCGGGCGATAGATTTTACGCTTGGCCTCTCCATCGGGACCGTCGAATCCGAGAATGACGAATTTCATAGATACCTCGAGTGGCAGAGCGGAGTGTTACGCTCAGGCTAAGTCCTCAATCGGGCAGCGATCTTTATAGCCGGTGGTCGTTTCATGCCACCAGCCAACTTCTTGTTCTCCGAGCTTCCAGCAGAGATAGACCACTCGTCCGTCACGAAGATGGGGGAAGTCACAGAGGCCGAGATCCAGGTCCTTCACCAGGATCCCGAGCTCCTGAATCGCTTGAAGATTTGTGCTGACCTGTTGAAGGCCCGAGATGTATAGGTGCCCGACGGTACTGCCCCCGCCATACTCAGCCTTTGCGCTGGCTTTCTTGATTTCTTCCTTCGTACGGGCCAGGACAGCCTTGGCTTGCTGGATCGATATCAGCTTGGAATGAAGCTGAGGGATGAGGTGGTTTGCCTCGGATAGGGTAAACATTCGTTCGTGCTGTTCCTGTTCGTCGTCATGCGCCATGGTGTGCCTCTAGAGAAGCTTCTCATTTAGCACACCATTCTTTTAGGCTGCAACCGCGGCGTCACCGCAGATAGTGTTGTCAGTGAGTGGCGGTTCTGGCTGGACTGGATAAAGAAGAGGGGCTGGTGAAAAAAAGCATGATTCATCTGTAATCCCCACAGGAGAATGTCCGCTTGGAGCACAGGAGACATGTCCGCTTGTGTAGACGCACGGCTCTCACTGGGAGGGCCGCAGGGTCAGCGAGGAGACGGTGCCGATGCGGGTGCAGGTGATCCGGCCGCGATGAA
>JANOMG010000290.1:0-5795 GCA_031420175.1 Nitrospira sp. | reverse complement strand
CTTTGTTCGGTCAACTCCCTCTTCCGTAGGGGGTTCGAACCAGACGTCCAGTTTCTACGCCGGGCGAACATCATGATCCCTGCAGCAAGCAAAGCAGGCGAGACGGTTTATCTGGTTTGTTGTGTTCATTTGGTTGGTCTGATTCAACCAAACAAACCAGACAAACCATATAACGGTCTTCTTAGGCTGGCGGACTTTTTCAGCATCCTGCTAGGAAGCAGGCGGGAGGTCTTGAGGCAGGAGAGGCACGTCTTTCTTTTCAAAGGCGAAATGGATGATCAAGAAAACGACCCCCACGCTGATCGCCGAGTCGGCGACATTGAACGCCGGCCAATGGTAGGAGTCCACATAGACATCGAGAAAGTCGATCACCTCGCCATATCGTAATCGATCGATCAAATTCCCGACCGCCCCGCCAAGAATTCCGGCAATACTGAGCTGACCCATCCAATCCTTCTCCGGCAACCGAAAGAGAATCGTTCCCAGAAGAGCCAGGGCAAACAGCGACGTGACCCCAAAGAAGACCATACGAAAGGCATTACTGCTGCCAGCCAGCAACCCGAACGCCGCACCGGGATTGCGAATATAGGTCAAGCTGAAGAAGTCGGGAACAATCGGAATGGATTCATGCAGCCGCATCGACTCGACGATGGATAGTTTCGTCGCCTGATCGGTCACCACGATCGTACCAGCGAGCAAGGCCAGGAGCAGATAGCGAACGGACCGTCGCATCACTGCACCGCCTCCACACAACGTTCGCACAGGGTGGGATGACTCACATCCTTCCCCACGGCGTCACGATAGTTCCAACAGCGTTCGCATTTTCCGAAAGAAGACTTCGTCGCCACAATCCCCAATGGGCCTTTGGCCTCGCCACTGGCAATGAGTGTGACTTGCGAGACAATGAAGAGCGTGGTCAGGTCTTTCTGATAGAGCTGAAGAAACTCGTAGCTGTCGGCATCGGCGCGAAGTTCTACCGCCGCCTCCAGCGATGACCCGATCACTTTATCCCGCCGACTTCCCTCTAACACGCCCTGCACCTGCGTACGATACCCCAACAGCCGCTCCCATCGCTGGGCCAACTCGGCATCATGCCATTGTGGCTGGGCTTCCGGAAATGTGCTCAGGTGAACACTGCTCACTCCAAAACGACCTCCCTGCTGCGTGGCCAAAGTCCGCCAGACCTCTTCGGCCGTAAAACTCAACACCGGAGCCATCAGCTTCGTCATGGCGATGAGAATCTCGAACAGCACCGTCTGCGACCCGCGACGCAAAGGGGAATCGGCCCGGAACGTATAGAGGCGATCCTTCAGAATATCCAGATAGACGGAACTCAGATCCACCGAACAGAAGTTGTTGAGAGCATGGAAGATCGTATGAAACTCAAAATCGTCATACGATTTCCGAACACGCGGGATCAGCGCGCTGAGCCGATGCAAGGCCCATCGATCCAACTCTGGCAACTGCTCGTAGGGGATGCGGTCCTTCTCCGGATCGAAGTCGTACAGGTTACTCAGCAGAAAACGACAGGTATTTCTGATCTTTCGATAGGCCTCGATCATATGGGTCAGGATTTCTGGGGAAATCCGAAGATCGTCGCGATAATCCTGCGCCGACACCCACAGACGCAGGATTTCAGCGCCAGATTGTTTGATCACATCCTGCGGCGCGACGACGTTGCCCGCCGACTTTGACATCTTCTTGCCCTGCCCATCGAGGACAAATCCGTGGGTCAGAACAGCCTTGTACGGCGCGCGACAATCGGTGACGACACCGGCCAGCAAGGCACTGTGGAACCAGCCTCGATGCTGATCTGACCCTTCGAGATAGAGATCGGCCGGCCACCACTTCCGTGCTTTCAACACCGCCGCGTAACTGACGCCCGACTCGAACCAGACATCGAGAATATCCCGTTCTTTTTCGAAGTCCGTCCCGCAGCACTTCGGGCAGGCCGTTCCCTTGGGCAAGAGATCGGCAGCCGATTGCTCGAACCACACGTCGGCCCCTTTGGATTCCATCAATGTCGCCAAATGCTCAATCACGGTTGGGTCGGCCAGGACAGACCGGCAGCCGATACAGGTAAAACCGGGAATCGGCACGCCCCAGACACGCTGACGAGACAAACACCAATCGGGGCGGTTTTCGATCATCCCGTTGATCCGGTCACGGCCGTAGGCTGGGATCCAACGAATCCGTTCGATCTCCGCCAGCGCTTCTTTCCGAAGATCGTTCGTCTCCATCGACACGAACCACTGTTCGGTGGCGCGGAAGATGACGGGATTCTTGCAGCGCCAACAGTGCGGATAGGAGTGGTTCAGCGACGCATGCCCCAGCAACCGTCCGTTGGCCTGGAGGAACTCCACAATCTTCGGATTCGCCTTCAACACATGCTGGCCGGCAAACTCTTTCACCACGTCAGTAAACCGCCCGCCGTTGTCGACCGGCGCCAGAATCTCTAACTTTTCACCAGATGACGCCGTGGCATTGTGCTCAAGGACGAGGATGTAGTCCTCCATGCCGTGGCCCGGCGCAATATGGACACAGCCGGTCCCTTGATCGAGGGTCACAAAGTCGCCGAGCAGAATCGGTGACAGGCCGGTGGTCAGCGGTCGTTGCGTCTCGAGCCCTTCGAATCCTTCGCGCCCCTTCTTCACCCCGAACACGCGAGCCCCTTCGAGCTTGCAAGCCTTCGTCACGTTCTCAACAAGCTTCTCCGCAACAATCAGCACCTCGTCGCCGACCTGGACAAATGCATAGTCGATATCGCCATGGAGACAGACCGCTTGATTGGCCGGAAGGGTCCAGGGGGTAGTTGTCCAGATCACAACGGAGACGAGCTTGATACCGACGGGGAACGAGATGTCGGGGAACGTCTTGCTGAGCACCGTGGGAGACGTGACCAACGGGAACTTCACATAGATCGAGGGAGAGGTGTGGTCTTCGTACTCGACTTCCGCCTCGGCCAGGGCGGTTTGGTCCGCCGTGCACCAGAGCACTGGCTTCAGTCCCTTATAGACGCCACCCCGCTCCACGAACTTTCCGAACTCCCGAATGATCGTGGCCTCATAGCCAGGATTCATGGTGAGATAGGGATGCTGCCAATCGCCCAAGATGCCGAGCCGCTGAAACTCTTCACGCTGAATCGTGTAAAACTTCTCCGCATACTCCCGGCAGAGCTTGCGGATGGCCGGGGTATCAATCGTCTTTTTCTTGTCGCCGAGTTCCTTGAGGACTTGGTGTTCGATCGGAAGGCCATGGCAATCCCACCCTGGCACATAGGGCACCTGGTAACCCGCCATCGTCTTGGATTTGATGATGATGTCTTTGAGGATTTTGTTCAGTGCGTGACCGATATGAATACGGCCATTGGCATAGGGCGGCCCATCGTGCAAGACGTACAGCGGCCGGCCTTTCCCCGCCTCCTGAATCTGTTCGTACAACCGTTCCTGCTCCCACGAGGCAAGGAGTTCCGGCTCCCGCAGCGGCAGGTTCGCCTTCATAGGGAAATCAGTTTTGGGAAGATTGAGTGTGGCCTTGTAGTCCATAACCTGTCTGGTCTCTCGCGAAAACCTTAGAACATGATTGGGATCAAGGGTTGGAATATACCGGAATGACAGGCGAGGCACCAGTCCTTAGCTTGGATGGCGGGATCGTCAAAAACGTCTTCCAGCAAGGCCGCAGCGAGTGAAGACCGGAGGCGTACCCTCTGGGGTACGTTGTGGATCTGAGCGATGCGAGAACGACGCTGGAGGCGTTTTTCACGATCCCGCCCGCTAACTGACCGCCATCATGCGGTCGAGCGCCACCTTCGCCCAATGCTTCTCATCGTCCGGCACGACAATATGGTTCACGACGTGGCCGTCGGCAAGGTTTTCCATCGCCCAGCAGAGATGGACTCCATCGATCCGGAACATCGTCGCGCATTGGCAGACCGTGGAGGAGAGGAAGAAGACTTTCTTATCGGTGAGATCACGCTTCAATCGGTTGACCAGGTTCAACTCGGTGCCCACAGCCCAGACCGTCCCGGCCGGCGCCGCCGTCACTGTACGGATAATGAGCTCCGTGGACCCGGACAGGTCCGCCCGATTGACGACATCCTCATGACATTCGGGATGGACGATCACCTTCCCACCCGGAAACTGCTTGCGGAAATTGTCCACATGCACGGGCTGGAACATCTGGTGCACACTGCAGTGGCCTTTCCAGAGAATGAGCTTCGCACGCTGGATCGCCTCACGCGTATTGCCCCCGTTGGGCTGATAGGGGTCCCACACGATCATCGCTTCTCTCGGCAGCCCCATCTTGTTGGCCGTATTGCGGCCCAAGTGCTCGTCCGGGAAGAAAAGGATTTTCTCCCGCCTGGCCCAGGACCATTCCATCACCGCCTTCGCATTGGAGGACGTGCAGGTAATCCCGCCATGTTCGCCGCAAAAGGCTTTGAGTACCGCGGCAGAGTTCACATAAACCGCCGGCATAACGGTCTCTTCCACGGGAAGAATTCGTCCCAGCGTCTCCCAACATTGATCGACCTGCTCGATGGCCGCCATGTCCGCCATGGAGCAGCCTGCGGCCATGTCCGGGAGAATCACCGTTTGTTTGGAGCGGCTCAAGATGTCGGCGGTCTCGGCCATAAAGTGCACGCCGCAAAAAACGATGTAGGGCCGCTCTGACCGCTCAGCTGCCAGTTTCGAGAGCAGGAGGGAATCCCCGCGAAAGTCCGCATGTTCGATGACTTCATCCCGTTGGTAATTATGGCCTAGGATCATGACCCGATCACACAGCACGCGTTTAGCCTCAGCCGTCCGGCGGAATAGTTCCTCCGCAGGCAGCGGCTGGTAGTCCGTGATCGGTTTCGGAAGTGTTGAAAGTGTCGGCATAGTTTCCTTGGCGAAATAGCGTGAGGCGTTATTCTACGTCAGGGCTCCACGACAATCAATGAACCGGTCGCCGCGAGGAAGTGGTCCACTCGGTTCGATCACGATAGGCCTAATACCCCGTTGACAACGCAGGGGGCCGGCGATACGATTCTTCTTCGAAGCTAGGGGAGCCATACGGCTGAGAGTCCGCCCGAACGGACGACCCTCAGAACCTGACCTGGGTAATACCAGCGTAGGGAAGCGAGAACAACCGCACACTGTTGGTCTCTCTGCCGCACCCCCTGAGCATCAGGTGCGGTTTTTTTATTTTTTTGACGACTGAGCACAGTTCACGTCTTGGAGAAAGGATCTCCTCATGAGCGACCATACAATCGGCAATGGATCTGCAACTGATAACGGACAGAAGTCTGCCGAATCACCCTTGACGACCACGCCGTTCCCCGCCTCGCGCAAAGTATACGTGCAGGGGACACAGGCCGGCGTGCGGGTCCCGATGAGAGAGATCAGCCTGACCGCCACGAAGGCGATGAATGGGGGCACGCCCATCGCTAATGAATCGATCACGATCTACGACACCTCCGGCCCTTACACAGACCCGGACGTAACAATCGACGCGCAGGCTGGATTGGCTCCCTATCGCCGGAACTGGGTGATTGGCCGAAATGATGTCGTCGAGCTCCCGGATATCTCCTCCCATTATGGCCGCGTACGTGCGGCCGATCCCAAGCTGGATGAACTCCGCTTTCAACACATTCGCAAACCGCTACGCGCCAAGCCTGGCATGAACGTGACCCAGATCCACTATGCCAGAAAAGGCATCGTGACACCGGAAATGGAGTTCATTGCGATCCGGGAAAACCAATCTCGTGAAGTGGCGCGCGAACTGGCCGCGCGGAATGGGCACGGCAGCGGGGTCAC
>JANOMG010000289.1:0-2337 GCA_031420175.1 Nitrospira sp. | reverse complement strand
ATCACCAACGTGGACTACGACCATATGGATCTGCTCGGGAATACCTTGGAGCAGATTGCGTTCGAGAAGGCCGGCATCATCAAGCCGAACGTGCCGATGGTGGTCGGCGCAATGGGGGATGGACCAAGGGCGGTGATTCTCGCGCGCGCCGCCGAACTCGAGGCGTCGGTGCGGCTGCTGGGACATGAGTACGAGGCAAGCGAATTTGTGCGCACCGGCTATCGGGGAACCTGCGCCCTTCGTGTGGACCGGACCGTCTGGCGTAACATCACGCTGAACTGTCCGGCTGCCTTCATGGCGACGAACGCCGCGCATGCGATGGCGGCCTTCCAGACGTTGTGCCAACGGACGTTGATTCCTGGGCTGACGGAAGACCACGTCCGCCGGACGCTGGAGGCGGTTCGCCTGCCTGCCTGTTGCGAGGTGTTCCCCGGCCAGCCGACCATCGTCATCGACGGGTCGCACAATGCCATGGCAGCGGCCAGTTTGGCGACCATCGTCCGCACCCTGTTCGAAGGCCGCGATCGAATCCTCGTCGTGGGGGTGCCGCGGGACAAAGAGGTGTGGAAACTGATCGTCCACTTTGCCGACGCCGGAGCCCGGCACGTGATTTTCACGCGCTACCCAGGAACGCGCGCGACCCCCCCGGCGGAATTGGTCACCCTCTGGAGTCGGTGGAGCGCGGCGCCGGCGGAGGTGATTGAAGAACCGGATGAGGCCTTTGCGCGAGCGGTGGAAATCGCGGGAGGAGAGGGCGTGGTGATTGTGACCGGCTCGATCCACTTGGCGGGCTGCCTGCGGCCGTTCGCACGGGCGCGACAGACGATAACGAATCTCACCGAGACGAGCTGAGGAATTTTGCATGACGACACAGCGGCAGGTGGCCTCAGGCCAAACGTGGAGACGAGCCCGGTGGGTTCTCATTGTCGATGATGATCCGACCTATCGAGGAAGGCTCAACGCCTTGTTCACAGACTGGCAGTGGGACGTCCTGGAAGCCTCGTCAGGCCGTCAGGCGCTGGACATCCTGAATCGTCACGCGATCGACGTGGTGCTGTTGGATGTCGCTCCGCAGGGCATGGATTGCGCCGAGATCGTCGCTGCCGTCCGGCAACGAACCCGCGACCTGCCGGTCGTCATCATGGGCGCACGGATGACACCGGAGTTGCGGCGTGTGTGGCGCAGCCGGGGAGTCATGGAATGTCTGAGCAAGCCGGTTGAGCCCCAGACGCTGTCGGCGCTGCTCTTTGCGTGTATATCGCCGTCAGGGTTTGCAGATAGCTGACGGCAGGAAAGACCAACCCTGCGCTGTCGAGACAAGGAGATGAGATGGATGACTACATGCAAGACCAACTAGGAGCGCCGGTGAGTCGATCGATTTGGCCGTCCCGCAAGGTCCAGAAGATTCAGAAGATGTGGAGCCTGGCGCTGGTTGTCACAGTACTTGGGTTTGCCGGAGCCCCGCAGGGATTTGGCGCATCCACCCGACCGGTCACGCTCCAGCCGGACCATGCGACTCCGGGCGCAACCCTGTCGCTCAGTGGGAAAGGATTTGGGAATTTTCAATCCGTCCAGAGCAATACAGTCACGGTGAACGGGGTGCCGGCCCTCGTACAGCGATGGGAGGCGGACCTGATTGAGGTGAAAGTGCCGTTTGCGGCGACAAGCGGCCCCGTTGAGGTGGTGGTGGGCAAGAAGAAGCTGTCGGCCGGCACATTGACGATCGTGCAGCCGCACATCGAGAGCATCACACCGGCGGAAGCCGAGCGAGGTACGCTGCTTCAGATCACGGGGCGCCATTTCGGCATGACGGCGGGGGCACGTGATCCGAATACCATGTTCGGGGTGAATGATGTGGTGATCGGCGGCGGCGTGGTGCGCCCTCGGCGATGGAAAGACGACCGGATTGAAGTCGAGATCCCCGCGAACGCGGTGTCCGGGGATGTCGTCGTTCGGTTAGCCTCTTCCGATCCGTTACCGGATGGATCCTGCTGCGCGCCTGTGGAGCATGTGGTCAGTAACGCGGTGCCGATCTCGTTGATTCCTTCAGTCCGTGTGGACCCCGTCAGTGGTCCTGCCGGCACCAAGGTCGTGCTGTTCGGGCAGGGGGTCGGCGTCGGCAAGGGGGCGAACGACGCGGTGCTGATCGGCGGGCAGCCGGCCACGATTGCGCAATGGAAAGACGATGTCATCGTGGTCCATGTGCCCCTCGGTGCGGAGTCCGGCCCGATGGTGCTGAAGAGCCAAGGGCGCGAGCGGACCGTGGCCACCTTCACCGTCCATGTTCCCAAGGCCACGGCGCTGATGCCTCCGAGTGCGCCGCTTGGCACCTTACTC
>JANOMG010000288.1:0-3870 GCA_031420175.1 Nitrospira sp. | reverse complement strand
GCATCCGCAGGCACGTCCTGCGTGACCGTGGTACCGGCTGCGATGATGGCTCCTGCCCCCACTGTCACCGGTGCAATCAACTGCGTATCGCTGCCAAGAAAGACCCCATCTCCGATCACGGTCTGAAATTTGTGTACACCGTCGTAGTTACAGGTGACGGTGCCGGCGCCAATGTTGACCCCTTTCCCAATCTTCGCGTCCCCCAGGTAACTCAGATGGTTCGCCTTCGATCCTTCGCCCAGATCGGTTTTTTTCATCTCGACAAAGTTCCCGACCTTGGCCTTCTTCCGCACCACCACACCGGGACGCAGATGGACGAAGGGGCCCAGGTGCGCGTCGTCCTCAATCTGAGAATCGGCGAACACACAGTGATCGAGAATCTCCACGCCATTGCCAACAATGCAATTCGTCAGTCTGGTATAGGAACGCAGGACACAATCTTCCCCGATAACCGTGGTGCCTTCGAGCGTCACGTTGGGATAGAGCACGGTGTCTTTCCCGATGGTGACGGTCTCGTCAATCCAGGTTGAAGCCGGATCGATCATCGTCACCCCGGCATCGAGCCATCGTTCTCGAATCTGCTGCCGCACCACCTGTTCAGCCGTCGCAAGCTGTCGGCGCGTATTCACGCCAAGCCCTTCGACGGGATTGTCGAGGACTACCGCGGCCACAGGCCGTCCCTGCTCCGCAGCGAGATGAATGATATCCGTCAAATAATATTCCCCTTGGGCATTGCTCGGGTCGAGCTTTTCCAACGCGCTGAAAAGAAACTCCCCGTCGACCACATAGGTGCCCACGTTGATTTCGCGAATCGCCCGTTCCCCGTCGTTGGCATCGCGATCCTCAACAATACGAGAGACCGCCCGCTCGGCTGAATGCGCACGCACAACTCGCCCATATCCGCTCGCGTCTTCAAGCACCGCAGTCAGAATGGTCACGGTCGCTCGTTCCGCCTGATGCACACGAAGGAGTTCGCGCACAGTCTTGTCCTGAAGCAGCGGCGTGTCACCGTTCAGAATCAGATAACTTGATGGGGCGCTCCGCTTGCCCACCGCAAACGCCTGACGGCTCTGCAAGACCGCATGCCCTGTGCCTAACTGCTCCCGCTGTTCGACAATTGCCACGGGAGAACTGCCGCTCGTTCCTGACGCCACGCGGTCGATGACCTGGCGAACCAGATCGGCTTGATGTCCCACCACGACCGCCACACGATCCCCGGCGACGCGCAATCCGAGCCCCACCGAATACAGCACCATCGCCTGGCCGGCCACCGAATGCAGCACCTTCACCTGCTTCGAGTTCATGCGCGTCCCGCGCCCGGCAGCCATCACCACCACAGCAAGGCCGGCAACCTTCCCCTGATGATCCAGGCCGACCGGCTTCTTCACCTTCGAGACTTCAGTGGCTCGTGAACGACTCATCCGATCGGCACTCCCGCGTCAGGCTGTTTCACTGCCCCCCACTTCGTCGCGGCCGTTATGGCCGATGCCAGAGACGTAGACGGTGAACAGAGCCCGCCTGAGACGATCAGCTTCATCGCCTCTTCGACGCTCATATCGACCGAGGTGACTTCATGCTCCGGCACCAACAGAAAATACCCCGACGTCGGATTCGGTGACGTGGGCACATACACGTGAATGAGCGGCTCCTGCGCGAGATCCTGCATCTCTCCTTTGGTCACACCCGTCACGAAGGCAAAACAATAGTGGCCATTCTTGGGAAACTGAATCAGCACGACGCGGTTATATGAGGCCTGATCCGAAAACGACAAAATGTCCATCATGGACTTCAACGTCGAGTAGATCCCCCGCACGAGCGGCACACGATTCAACCATTCCTCCCACCACTTCACGATTTGCCGGCCCATAAAATTGGTGGCAAACAGCCCGGCTACAAAGACCAACACGATCAACGCCAGAATCCCCAACCCCGGCACATAATGACTCGGCACTAACTGGACCAGGAGATCCCCCAGAATTCCATCGACGGCCACGAACAGGGTCTTCAAAATGAGGACGGTTCCCCAGATGGGGATAATCACGAGCAGGCCTGTCAAAAAGTAGCGTTTTAGCGAGGTTTTCAGCATACATGCGAGCCGATTGAAGTAGGGGCCATCATACAGAAAATTACGAGGGCCTCGCAAGCCTTTTCTTGCTATTTTCAACAACTTGGAATAGTATCCCGCCCGTTTTCTTCACCGACGATGGTACCTGAGCGATGGGAACAAAAAAGCAGCGGGCTCGTGGCCTCTTTATTACCCTGGAGGGAGTCGAAGGCAGTGGGAAAAGCACCCAGATTCGCCACCTCGCGGAAGTGCTGACTCAGGCAGGATACCGTGTACTCCAAACCAGAGAGCCGGGTGGCACGACTACCGCCGAAGCGATCCGCCATATCCTCCTCACGGCAGCGTCACACGAACTAGTCACGCCTCAGGCCGAAGCCCTGCTGATCCTCGCTGCGAGATGCCAGCACGTCACGCATCTCATCAGGCCGGCGCTGCGGCGCGGCACCGTGGTGCTCTGCGATCGGTTTTCCGATTCCACGTTGGCCTATCAAGGATTCGCGCGCGGCCTTGATCTTCAGTGGTTGCGGGCGGCCAATGAGGTCGCAACGGGCGGGCTGACACCGGATCTCACCATCGTACTCGACCTCCCGGTTTCAGTAGGCTTGGCCAGGCGGCGAGCCGATCGTGGACAACAGAATCGGCTGGACCGTGAGACAGAGCGCTTTCATCGAAAGGTGCGCCGGGGATTTCTGGCGCTCGCCGCCGAAGAGCCTGCCCGCATGACGATCGTGAATGCGAATCGACCCGCGCAAGACGTTCAGGACGAGCTCAGTGAGATCGTGCTAGGCTGGATGGCTCGACTGCGTCGCCCTCCACGCCGCCGGAGTTAGCATGCCCTTTCGCGACTGTATCGGCCATCAACCATCCATCGCTCTCTTACAATCCGCCGTCACCCATGAGCGCCTGGCTCACGCCTATCTGTTCCACGGCGAGGACGCGATTGGGAAACGGTTGACGGCCCTACGCCTCGCGCAAGCGCTCAACTGCGAACAGCCTCCCGATGCGGAAGGGCTCGACAGTTGTGGTACATGCCGGTCCTGCCACCAGATCGAAGCCCGCACGCATCCGGACTTTTTCGTCATCGAACCGGACCCGGAACAGGCCACCCAGCAAATCAAGATCGAGCAAGTCCGCGAGATCGAGCACCAGATCATGTACCGTCCGCTCATCGGGGAACGCAAAATCTGTCTAATCAACGACGCCGACCGCATGACGATCGGCGCGGCCAACGCGCTATTAAAAACGTTGGAAGAGCCACCAGCGCATAGTCTCTTCCTCGTCATCTCGAGTCGCCCCGCTGCCCTCCCGGCGACCGTCCGGTCACGCTGTCAGGCCCTTCGCTTTACGACACCGGCGCGGACACAGGTGGAAGCCGCGCTCATCCTGCAACGCGAAATCCCTCCCGCGGATGCGCGATTCCTCGCTATCATCAGCGAAGGCCGTCTCGGGGAAGCCCTTACCGCCGATGTGAAAGACACGCGCGCGCGCCAACAGGAACTCGTGGACTTGGTCTGTCCCCAATCCTTACAATCGATCGGGTCCATCCTGTCCTCAGCGGAAGCGATTGCGAAGGCCGACCGCGCACAGGACATGCTCGCATGGCTGGCGCGCTGGATCCGCGACCTCGTTTTGATTCAGGTCGGAGGAGATCGTGACCAGTTGCTCTACCTCGACGATCTCACGACGCTAGAAGCCTATGCGCAACAGGCCAACACCGATTCGCTGTTGGACCTGCTCCGTGAGATTGAGATGACCGAGCAGCGCGCCACGCGGCACCTCAATCTCCACATGGCGCTGGAAATGAT
>JANOMG010000287.1:0-7151 GCA_031420175.1 Nitrospira sp. | reverse complement strand
TTGCCCGTCACACCGGCCAGTGACGAAATCGACACGATCCGCCCCCAGCGCGTACCGATCATCGGCAGCAACAGCGGTTGCGTTACATTGAAGAACCCATTGAGCGAGAGATCGATGACGCTCGTCCACTGCTCGCTAGTCATACCGGCCATGGGCGCATCGTCGTGAAGACCGGCATTGTTCACAACGACTTGGATCGGTCCATCCTTCAGCAGCGCATCGAGTGCCTGCCTCGTGGCAGACTCATCGGTAATATCGAAACAGACAACCGACGCCGACCCGTTTTTATTTCGAATCTTCTCCGCCACCTGCTCAGCCGATTCAGGATGCCGATGGGCATGCACGATGACGGCATATCCATCCGACGCCAGTCGCTCGGCGATGGCCGAACCGATGACACCACTGCCTCCGGTCACGAGGGCGCGTTTCCGCATCATGACTGCACGTACTTCAGGAAAATCGAGGCGCGCCCCGTCATCATGTGTTGGCCTCCGGATGAAATGGCAAACTGATACATGAAACTATCGCCGCCCTCGAACAGACGCGAGGCCTCAACCGTGAGTTCCCCTGGACAGTCGTCGAGACGGTCCACCGACAGGACCACATCCTTCACCCCACCGACATAGCCGATCAACCCGTCCGTGGAGCGCTCTCGATTCAGAAGCCCCACATGAACCCCCATCGCCTGTGCCGCATATTCCAGTCCGGTCACCGCGTCGAGGCGCCCGCCCTGCCGCAGCGGATTCGCCACATCGCGATGCGATCGCGTGCGGCATCGAATCGTCATGGCATCCCACGACTCCACGAGATCGATCAGCCGCATCGCCCCGGTATGGGGAAGGAACGTGCTCAGTTCTTCTTTGGTCAATGGCGGCATGAATCGATTTCCAGCACGAGCTGCTGACTCTCGAGCAGACTCACGATCACCCTCTCCGAACCGCCGGTGGCAAGAGCTTTCAAGAGCGGCAGCGATCGGGCCGCGGGATTGCCCAGTCGCACGTGCTCCAATGCAAGGTCTTGCAGATTGCTCGCCGGTTCTTGATCTGTCTCTGTGAGATGCAGTTGCATGGTGACGAGCGCAGCGTTCGACGGCGGAGCAAGCACGAGGGCAACGGCAAAACCCGCCGCGATCGGACGCGCTTCGTTGAGCGGAGCAGGCACGGCCAGATCGTAAGCCACCAGCAACAGCGGACGTTGCTCCACGTAGACGAAGGTCACGGCTTCCAGCAGACCGGCCGCGAACGAGTCGTCGTAGCAGGAAAGCGCCGTCGACGACTGCTGACAGGTTGTGGCGATTCCCCAATAGCCGGACGGCGTGTTGTGGACCGATTGATGAAAGAGCGTGGGCGAAATCACCCGCTCAGGGGTCGCTAAGGTGCGGCACAATGTATCGAGCACCCCCATTTCTCCGCCCGAGGACGCAAAGACCGTGGGCACCTCACGCGGATCCAGACCCGATTGGGCGATCGCTTCTTGTGCGACCTGCACGGCCCACCGGACACAGTCGCTGCTCCGTCGTCGTTCGTTCGGAGGCAACAGCGCCGCTTCAGGATCGGGAATCTCTCCCGATTGAAACGACCCGTGACCGGCCAGCACGGCACGGCCTGTCTCCCAACCGGCGAGACCAGGGGCAAGAAGGCCGATGCCCTGAATCGCAACCTTCATCATAATTTCCCTAAAATTAGGCTGCAGTTGTTCCCGCCGAACCCGAAAATATTGCTCGCCACGCAGGAGAGCGAGCCGATCTGGTTCTCACGAAGAATTCGACTCTTCAACGAGGGATCGACGCGCGCACAATTGAGCGTGCCAGGGATCAATCCCTCTGTGAGGCACAGCGCAGAAATGACTGCCTCGGTGATGCCGGCGGCGCCTAACGTATGGCCGGTCCAGCCTTTGGTTGAACTGCAGGCCGGCCGCGCGCCAAACATGCTGTAGACGGCTTTATCCTCGACTGAATCGTTGGCCTTGGTGGCGGTCCCATGCAAATTCACGTATTCGATGTCTTCAGGGCGAAGCCCGGCTCGGGCCAGCGCATCCCGGATCGCGCGAATGGCACCGGCGCCTTCCGGATGGGGATGCGACATGTGATAGCCATCTGTGCTCTCACCGTAACCAAGGAGCGCCACCGCACCACGTCTGCTGACCCGCTCGCTGGATTCCAACAAGGCAAACCCCGCTGCCTCGCCCAGCGACAACCCATCGCGATCTTCGTCGCAGGGACGGCAGGGACCGGCCGAGAGCAGCTGCAGCGCCGAGAACCCATACAGGGTGGTCAAGCAGAGGCTGTCGACGCCGCCGACAATGGCGGCATCGCAGAGACCGGCTCGCAACAAGCGATCGGCCGTCGCAAACACCTTCGCGCTAGACGAACAGGCGGTCGAGATCACTGTCGCGGGGCCGCGCACACCGAGACAGGCCCGCACGAAGTGGCCCAGCGAAAACATGTTGTGCGTATAACGATAGCGCGACGTGTACCAGGCCGGTAGCGAGCCTGCGAGATCCCGCGCCTGATAGGCATGTTCCGTTTCCAGAATGCCCGAGGTGCTGGTACCCATGACGACGGCGACACGGTGGGCGCCATAGCGCTGCTTCGCTTCCGCCACCGCGACCATGAACCCGTCCTGCTGCAGGCCGAGCCAGGCCAGCCGATTGTTGCGACAATCGAATCGCTCCAGTTCATTGCCGAGCGAAAAATCCTCAAGACCCTCGACGCGTCCAATGTAGGTCTTGAGCGTGACATCCTCGAAGTCGCAGGGTTTCAATCCCGACCGCCGCCCGCGCAAAGCTTGAAGAACAGGCCCCACCCCACGACCGTTGGCTGTGACGAGGGTATAGGCCGTCAGGGTCAAGGGAGTGATCGGCTGCACGTTAGCTGACATGGGAATCCTGCCCGGCTAAGAATCCCGCAAAGAGCAAACAGCTCAACGACCCACAGGCTGCTGTCAGGCCAATCGCATGCAACACAGGAATGGTCGAACAGGCGAGTACCCCGAATACCAGAACGGTCGTGGTGCTACAGACCAGCAACCCAAAGACTGTCCTCTGCCGTTCCTCACCTTGGTCCTCCGCACGATTGAAGAACAGCGCGTAATCGAGTCCCAAGCCGACCACCAGGAGTAACGTCGCGACATGAAACAGGGAGAGCGATTCACCGGACAGATTGAGAATACCCACCACGACGATGAGCCCGGCAATAATCGGGACGAGCACACGCCAAAGCTGGGAAAGTGATTTCAAACCGATGGCTAAGGCCCCCGCAATGGCGATCGTTCCCCACCCGAGCAACTGTACCGTTCTATCACGATAGTCCATCATCAGCCGGTTGGACTCTTCCTTGAGATCCACATACGCGACCGCCGAATCACCCCAGCCAGCCACTGCCGCCTGCAGCCCCCGCCGATCGACCACCCCGCGCAGCGGCGCAATGGCCACCCATCGCCCGTGATGTTCCAGCATGAGCGCCTCGATCTTCAGGCCTAACGGCGTGCCACGGAACGATTCGCGATCAACCAATGGTTGCCTGCGAGCCACCGAGACCTCGTCCAGGAATGGTTCGAACAGCCCTGGCGCAAACGGCAATCCCTTCACCGCCTCGCTTAGCCGATCCTTCAACTCAACAGAATCTGGCAAGGCCTGCTGCCGCTCCCGCTGCACACGATGGCTGGGTAAATAACGCGACACCAGATCGTATCCCTCCAAAGCGCCTGCGACTCGAAGACGATCCAGTTGTGGCATCACCGCTTCACTCCGTTCCAACAGATCTTCTTGCATCGCCGCTTCGATCACCAGGAGATCCCGCATATCCGGTGCACCGAGCGCACGACGCAACTGCTGGTCGAGTTGCTTCTTCTCCTCCGATACCGGACTAATCTTCGCCAGATCCTCTTCCCACAATGGCGTATCTGACCATATCACCACGATTGTCGCAAGGACGACGGCCACCGGCACCGCCATCTTCGCCTTAGACAAATACGCCATCGTCCTCAGCAGATCGGTCCGGATCTCCCGTGGAATAAAACCGGTTGGGATACAGACCGGCAATACCCATCGAGTCACCAACGCTGCCGTACCCAGGCCCGCCAGAGCGAAGAGTCCCAGTTGCGCCAACGCGGGGAACCCGGCCAGCAGCAGGGAGGAAAATCCGATCGCGGTCGTGAGCATCCCGAGCCGCATCGTCGGCCAGATCGCCCGCATGGTCGCGCGAGCAGAGATCTGCTTGTTCAGATGGCTGAATAAATGGATAGGGTAATCATCGACCACACCGAGTAGCGTGATCCCGAATCCTAATGTAATGCCATGCACAAAGCCGAACCAACTATTCACCGCCATCATGCCAGCCAGAATCCCGCTTGAGAGCGGAATCAGGCTGAGGAGTACCAGCGTCAGCGATCGATAGCTGGCGTAGAGAAAGAGGAAGACCAGCGTAGCCGCCACGACCGAAAGCCACCAGACTTCCCGCTCAATCCTCCGCTGGATCTCGACCGTAAAGACCCCGGGGCCGCTCATCAACAACCGGGCGGATGGTGATAGCCCATCGGCCACCCGATGAAACGATGCCCGGATATCCCGTTGAATCGCTTCCTGCGCATCGGCATCGAACCCCGCGGCTTTGGTTTCAATGACCAACAAGGCGCGCTGGTGATCGTCCGACATCCAGACTCCGCGATGTGTGGCCGGCGATTCCCATCCAGACCAGGACTGGAGGATCCCGAGAAATTCTCCGGTTGGATCGGTCGGAATATATGCCTTGATCATCGGGGCGAGAGGAGAGCGTAAATCGTCGAGCCGTTGCTCAAGGGCGGCATGCAGCGACTCGGCAGAAAAGGTCTCGGCGCTCACCGTCCGGCTCAGGAGATAGCGCGCGCGAAACAAGACCTGCCGCTCTTCGGGCGACAATGCCTGCATGCCATTGCCCACGAAATCGATCTGGGCATGCCCTCGCAGCCCTTCGCCCAACGTCTTGCTGAGCCCGGCCAGTTCATCCGGCGGCACCCCCTCAATGGCCAGCAGCAGCATCCGGCCGGCCAGGCCCGAGCGTACCTGCGTCAGCAACAACCGTTGCGTGGCCGTGGTGCCTTCGGGAAGCAGGTCACCGAGTTCGCTATGGACAGACAGACGGGTCCCGGTGAACCAGAGTGCACCGGTGACGAGGGCGACCCAGACGAGAACTGGCCACCAGGCGGCTTTCATTTGGATGGTCCCCGGCGAAGCGTCATCACTGAGCGGTCGCCATCCGGCGCTCGGATGGCGATGGTAGTCAGGCGTCCTTCCGACCCGGACAACAGCAGATAGTCGACCATGGATTTTCCGGCCGGATCGTAGGGACGGAGCAGCAACGTCCATTGTCGGCTGGTGCCGTCAACGGTGGTTTCGTACACTTTCTTGAGCTGTGCCACATCGCCCGTAAGCGTCGCCCGAAAGACTTCAACAAAGCTGCGTAACGCTGGATAGTCTTCCAGTGAAATGGTTTTCTTCACATGCTTGCGTTCACTCTCGAAGGTCACCCGGTCTCCCTCAATGACGTACCGTTCCCGGTACGGCTCCAGCACTTCCTTCTCCAATGTCGACGGGGGCGTGAAGCGCAACAGGCCGCGCACGATCAAGGGCTCGGTGAGCAATGAGGAGTAGGTCGCTTCTTCAAACGACACCGAGGGCTCCCGACCCTCTTTCAGCGAGGCCACGACCTGCTCAACCGTCCAAGCACTACTTGAATGGTCGCTGTGAGACGGCACATTCTCGCCGGCTGTTGACAGAGAGCCGATCAGTGACAGCGCGACTAGGATAATGGACGTACTGGCCCACAGGATGCTCATCCTGCTATGGCTTATCGTTCCAAAATTCATAAAAGTTAAACCAATTGTCCGGCGCGAGGCGGCAAAATACCTCAAGGCGATCGGCATACCGTTGCGTCCACTGCTGAAGGTCTATGGCGCGCTGATCGGGCGACAGCTCCATCCCCTCGCTAAAGGACTCGAGGTGCACCTCATAGCGGTTCCCCCCCCGGTACAGCCCGAAGAACAGGACCACCGGAGCTTGGACGACGCGGGCCAATCGCATCGCTCCGGTCGGAAACCTGGCCTGCCCCCCCAAGAAGGTACAGGCAACCGACTGATCGTTCTGCATCACACGATCACCCATGATCCCGACCACACCGCCCCTATCCAGACATTCCTTTACTTGCAGCATGGTGCCAGCCCCGCCGACCTGAATGACCGTCTCAGCGACGGCGGGATTCAACTCCTGGATCAGGTGACGAATCAAGGGCGCGTTCTGCTCATCCATCAGGACGCGGATCTCGATGTGCTGACGGGACAGTCCTACGGCCCGCACCACTTCAAAGCTCCCGAGGTGCGACCCCAGGAGCACACAGCCATGGCCTTTCGCCAACTCCCGGTCCAGCACCTCTAACCCATGGATCTGAATATCGAACAGATCGAACCGGCCGCGCAGAAAGTAGACCCGGTCAAGAATCGTTGAGGCAAATGCAAGGTAATGGCGATAGAGATCGCACCACACGACCGGCCGACCGAACAGCCGCTCACGAAATCGCGCGATCGCCCGACGAGCAGACCCTGAGGCCAGCAGAAAGTAGAGACCGATCGGGTGGAGCAAGACCCGCGCGGTCGGACGGCCGAGCGATTGCGCAACCCAGGCCATCAACCGGATGGCCGTCCGGCTCCCGCGCTCCTGCTGCTGTCGCCAAGCGAGGCTCACGTCCGTTCCCTGTGCGCCGTTGCGCCAGGCCTGAACTCGATGGTACCGGACGCCACGAGGCGTGTATCCACCCGGCAAGAAAATGTAGCCCGCCCGGCTCCCTCTTCATCCACACGGATGGTCACAGCCTCGCCCGGTCGGAGAGGAGAAGAAAATTTCACCATCGGCAGCCCCTTCACCACCAATGAAGCAGCCGATCCCCGACGCAGGATGTCAAGCACTTCGTTCAGCAGCACCACACCTGGCACGACGGGATAGCCGGGGAAATGTCCCGCCAGCGATGGATGATCATGGCAGATGGAGAGCACCCGCTCATGCACCATGGCCCTGCCCTGCCAGCCATTGCCGGGCCAGCTCACGTACCGATTCATATGGTAATTTTCCGGTGGCATTGCGAGGCAGACTGGGGACACAGACCAAGGGACGTGGCAGAAACA
>JANOMG010000286.1:0-8500 GCA_031420175.1 Nitrospira sp. | reverse complement strand
CCGCCTGGGCGCTGAACCACGCGAGACGCCCGCGGGTCCAGACCATCGCGGCGACAAACAGGAAGCAGGCATGACCGAAACCGGCACGGCTGCCCGTGCATGGATGCACCCGACCGAATCCGACCAGCGGGCAGCGACTCCGATTCGCCGACCGCCGTTCAGACTCATTTCTGAATTGGAATATACTACTCATTGCCTCTCCAAGACCGAGGGTCTTTCTGCATAACCATAAATGAGCATGTCTCTACGTGATTAAGAGGACGCGGCCCCGCCCTCCCACTCCCTCCGAAATAACGCATTCTTGATTGAGGCGCTTTTGTCGATAACGGGCTAGACCGCCCCATGATGTCGCAAGCCTTTGGCTAGTTTACCAGATATGTCGTTGTAATAAATGATGTTTGCTGGAGAGATCGGCATGCCTTTAAATGGCATTACCCTTGCGCATCAGATAGGGTTCTCAGCATCTTACTATGCAAAGAGCATTGACCGTAATACAACATCACACGATGAACGCTGGCTTTCAGCTGGCAATTTGAGGAGGAGAGAAACCATGAATACGAGATCAACAATACTTCCAGTGATATGTGCCCTTCTGATGCTTGTGGCCTGCGCGAAGCCGCCAACGGAACAGATAGTGGCGGCAGAAAAAGCCGTGACAGAGGCGCAACAGAGTGGTGCTTCAACCTATGTCGCGGACGAATATGCCAAAGTTGAAGGCACACTCGCCGCGCTCAAGAAAGAAGTGAGCGATCAAGACGGCAAACTCGCAATATTTCGCGATTACGGCAAAGTCGAACAGCTAGCCGTTACAGCGAAGAGCGAGGCGGAACGTCTCAAAGCGGAGGCGACAAAGAAAAAGGACGAGGCCAAAGCCGCTGCACTCCAGGCGCAGCAAGTCGCGCAAGAGGCCGTTGCGGCCACACTCGCGTTAGTCGCCAAAGCGCCTACCGGAAAAGATCGCGCCGCATTGGAGTCAATTAAGGCCGATGCTGAGGCCCTCAAGGCATCTCTCAATCAGGTGCAAATCGCAATTGACACAGCAGACTATCCGGTCGCACAAACGAAGGCGAAAGCTATTCACGAGAAGAGTCAGGCCGTCTCCCGCGAAATCGAGACAGCGCTTGCCAAGATTGGAAAGGGAAAAACTTCTACGGCGAAAAGGAAATAAGATAGACGTATCATATGCCTGGTCACCGTCTACGAATAACATCGGTCGTCTTGGGGTGTGGGGCTCTGGCCCTAGCCGGCTCGCTTATCGGCTGCATAGAAGCTGTGCCCCAAGACGCGATCGAAGCCGTTGAAAATATTGATCGGGACTTAATGCAGCTGCGGGCGGCTGAGTTCTCGCCGAACGACTATGCTCAATTTGCGCATCAGTGGATGGCGCTGAAAAGTCGCGTTCAGGCCGACGAAGATCTGATCCGTTGGCCCTGGGAGCCCAACGACTTAGAAACCGCCCTTCGCCAGCTACAAGAAGAAGGGGCCCATACGGTGACTCGCCTCACTCAAGAGCGTGAGATGTTGCGCCATTCAGCTGAAAGCAAGATTGCTCAGGTTGAGGATCGATCCCGGATGATGACCGTGCAAGTCAGTGCCATTGATAGCCGGCTCGTACTGGGGCAAAAACCCGTTGAAACCGATCTGCTCATGAAGCAGGCCCATGCCTTCTATGAACAGGGCCAGTACGATCGATCTCTCGACGCGGCTGACCGGGCTGCGCAGAATTTGGACACGCAAGCGGTCCTGTTGAGCCATGAATTTGGACGATATGCCAATCGAGGTCAAATCACCGGCTGGCAGCAGATGGCTAAGGACACCATCACCTGGTCACGCATCCACCGAACCTCGGCTATTGTGGTCAGCAAGGCCGATCGAGTGTTGACCCTCTACAGAAATGGGCAGAAGGTGATATCCTACCCCGTCCGCCTCGGGTTCAATGGTATTCGCGAGAAGCGATACCAGGGCGACGGTGCCACCCCGGAAGGCCGGTATCGGATCAGTCGTAAGCGCGGACAGGGACAGACTCAGTTTTATCGAGCCTTGGTGCTCGACTATCCCAACGAAGAGGATCGACGACGCTACCGGCTCGAACGAAAGACGGGACAGATCCCGGCATCGCGAGCCATCGGGGGACAAATTGAAATCCACGGAGTCGAGAACGAATTGATGGCCCAAACGTTGGGGTGCGTCATGCTCGACAATCCGCAGATGGTCCTTCTCTTTGATCGAGTCGACAAGGGAACGCCGGTGACCATCGTTGGTGCCCTGCACGAACAGAACTCAGTCGCGCAGATTTTAGCGGTGCTCGGTGTTCAAAGGGAAGAAACCTGAGGAGGATTCATGAAGCGCGTCCTCCTGTCTCTGTGGTCCGGCGTGATGGGCCTCTTACTTATTACCCTTGTGCAGAGCAGTGGCCTGCCGATGTCGGATGCGTTGACCGCTCAGCCCACCGCGGTGGATCACGCTGTATCGCATGCACTCCAAGCGCGCTATAAGACGCTCGCCAAACAACTGACCCAGTTGATGCCGACGCAGCCCTATATCCTCGTCGATACGGCTCGGAATCACCTCTATATCAAACGGGGTGATCAGGTGATGTTGGATGCGCTGGCTTCCACCGGCAGCGGGACGATTCTCGACAAGCCGGGCGATTCGAAAGAGCAATGGATCTTCGATACCCCCCGGGGGGAATTTACCGTTCAATCCAAGTTGACCAATCCCGTCTGGGTGAAGCCGGACTGGGCCTTTATTGAAGAGGGGCTCGAGGTCCCCAAGAGTCAAGCTGATCGCCTTGAATCAGGAGTACTCGGTGAATATGCACTCGGGTTCGGGAAGGGCTATTTTATCCACGGTACGCTCTACACCCGCCTCCTTGGGAAAAATGTGACGCACGGCTGTATCAGACTCAACGACGACGATCTGAAAAGTGTATATCGGCTAGCCAAAGTTGGCACACCGATCATGATTTTCTAACCTGCCTCGCACTGGCGCAGTCCCTATGATTTTTCTCTGCGCAACGCTCTCCATTCTCCTATCCCTCACGTCGGTAAGCTGGACTGCCGAACTGGACGTGACTCCTGCATTGGACATGACCGATCCCGCAGCGCTCCAAGAGGCCACCCGCGTGCTAGAAGAAGAGATCAAGCTCGCTGCTCGGCCACAGACCTATGTGCTCATTGACCTAACGGCCAACGTGATTCTGATTAAAGGCCGGGGCGTCGAACTTCACCGCATTCCACTCGAAAGCTGGTCGGCTTCTCATCTCGCCCAATTCATGACCGCGTACCGACTACGTGAACGTCCTCCAGTCAATCGCCGAAAGATTGATCCCGTGGCCGAGGCTGAACAGGAGCCTATCTCACTTGCGGATATGCCGACAACATTTACGCTGCAATTCTCCCCCCCGTTGAGAATCCTTGTTTTCTCGAATACTGATGGCAATCCCTGGCAATGGACCAGGCAACGAGGACGGGTGTGGTGGCGGAGGTTCACAATCTGGGTAAACACCCTCTGGACAGGAGGCCAGTCTCCGTCTTCCCCCTCCCTGGATCTCACCGTCTCTTCCGATCATGCACAATCTCTCGCCTGGACGGTCATAGAAGGCATGCCTGTTCTAATCCGTCGATCCACGACGTCATAAGTGAGGCCTTATGTTTGTGTTTCTCTCATCCGATATCTAAGATATACGGAAGGGTCCCCATGAAGATTGAGACTGATCGATCATTTCCCTTGGAACTTCAATCCCTGGTCACCGTGGCACATGCGCGACTCACCGCCACCCATGCGGTCGAGCGACTGTGGGCGCGCGATCATCGACTCTGGAAGCAAGACCCCACCGACATCACCAACCGGCTCGGCTGGCTGACCATCATCGACGATATGAAAGATCGAACCGAGGAGATGCGGACCTTCGCAAGCTCGGTGAAGAATCGCGGCATTCGCGATGTGGTCCTGCTCGGGATGGGTGGCAGCAGTTTGGGACCGGAAGTGTTGCGCGCTTCGTTTGGATCAAGCCGTGGCTTTCCGCGCTTATGGGTCCTCGATTCCACCGTCCCGGGATGGGTTAGACGGGTCACGCAGGCCATCGACCCGGCTCGAAGTCTGTTCATCCTGGCTAGCAAGTCCGGCGGAACCATCGAGGTCATGTCCCTCTTCGCCCACTTTTGGGAACTTGTTCACAGAACCACGGGCCATCATGGTGGGAAACAGTTTGTTGCCATTACTGATCCGGGCACCGGATTGGAAAAGCTAGCAGCGGCGCATCAGTTCTGTCGCATATTTACCAGCCCTCCTGACATCGGTGGGCGGTACTCGGTTCTCTCCTATTTTGGATTAGTCCCCGCGGCGCTGATGGGTATCGATGTAGGACAGTTGCTAGCACGCGCTGCCATGATGGCTCGAGTCTGCCATATTCAGTCTCCGCTCGAACACAACCCCGGAGCCGACCTTGGCGCGACGATGGCCGCACTGGCTCAAGCGGGTCGAAACAAAATCACACTCATTACCTCACCCCAGATCACGGCATTTGGTCTGTGGGCGGAGCAGCTTCTCGCAGAAAGCACGGGCAAGGAAGGAATCGGCCTGATCCCTGTCGCAAACGAACCGATCGTCTCACCGACCGCCTATGGCACAGACCGACTCTTTGTGTATCTCAGGCTTAAGAACGATCTGAATAGACCGTTCGACCGACAAGTCGCCAAGCTTGCGCGACAGGGCCACCCAGTCCTGACACTCACGCTCCAAGACCGTTACGATCTCGCGGCAGAATTTTTTCGATGGGAAGTCGCCACGGCCGTGGCAGGCCATCTTTTGGGAATTCACCCCTTCGATCAACCGAACGTCCAGGAAAGCAAAGACAATACGGCCCGCGTGCTGAAAACCGTCCAGTCCACCGGCAAGTTGCCGAAGCAGGTCATCGTCACTCCGGTTAAAGCTGCGGTACAGCTGAAGCGGCAATGTCGCCCTGGCATCTATGTCGCCATCCTGGTCTATGCGACACCCTCTCCAAAGATGGAGCAGGCCATTCGTTCGCTGCGAAGAGCGCTCGTCTCCCATCACCATGTGACCACGACAGCCGGCTACGGACCTCGCTACCTCCATTCGACAGGCCAGCTCCATAAAGGAGGCCAGAATAGCGGACTATTCCTGCAGCTCATTGATCCGATGAGTCCCGATCTCGCGATCCCCGGAGCCGCAGTGACCTTTGGCACCCTCGCACGGGCCCAAGCAGCCGGCGACATACAGGCGTTGCACGCGCATGATCGACAAGCCATCGTCATGCCATTGGGCAAGAACCCAATCTCAACGATACAAGCGCTCACGAAATCCCTTGTGCCTCGTGCCCCAGCACGCCGTTCCACCACGACCCGCACCAAAAATGGCCGCGCCCGTAAAAACTAGGATGCCCGCCGCCCCCGACATTAGCATCTCGCAGAACAACCACACCTGGGCTGTAGCAGCAGCAGAGTTTGTGCAGGCGGTGGGTCAAGAGGCTATTCGCGCGAAGGGACAATTCTTCATCGCGCTCTCCGGCGGCAAGACGCCGGAAATCCTGTACAGAGCCCTGACTTCTCCTTCCCTCGCCGATCGCTTCGATTGGTCCAGGACCACCTTTTTTTTCAGCGACGAACGCTGCGTCCCTCCGGATGACCCTCGGAGTAACTATGCCTTGGCCAACAACACCCTGTTCACTCCTCTGAATATTACGCCCTCACAGGTCTATCGTATGGCAGGGGAATTCCAGAACCCACAGGCGGCGGCCTCTGAGTACGAACAGCAGCTACGGCGCGCTACTAAGACCCCAGCCTCGGCCCAGCCACGCCTTGACCTCATCCTCTTAGGGCTAGGAGAGGATGGCCACACGGCCTCACTTTTTCCAAGAATGCCAATCTTACGGGACCGTCAACGTATGATTGCGGTCACCCAATCTTCGAAAGATCCACCGACCAGATTGACCATGACCCTAGGTGTGATCAACCGGGCGAGTGTGATACTGTTTCTCGTCGTGGGAGCCGGCAAAGCAGGAATTGTGAGAGCCATCCTCGATCCGAAGACCGAGGCAGAACGACAGCTTCCAGCTGCGCTGGTCGCACCAGAAGAGGGTCGCCTTGTCTGGCTCCTTGACCAAGCGGCTGCCGCCGAGCTTCCGAGGGATCGATCGCGGATGACCCCAGGTGAGGATTAGATGATTGTTGCCGGTGATATCGGGGGCACGAAAACGCACTTAGCGCTGTTCGACTGGAAGAAGGACCGCGTCGATCCCGTTCGACTGGAGTCGTTTCACAGTGCCGACTACACCTCCCTTGAGGACATGCTTGCTGAGTTTCTCGTCCCGCCGAAACCTCCGACACCGATCGACGAATACGAAGCCGAGAAGAACAGCGCTGTCGAACTGGAAGAGGAGCGCCCAGCGGAAGCACCGCTGAAGATCGACGCGGGCTGTTTCGGCATCGCCGGCCCCGTCATTCAGAACCGTTGCCAAACGACCAACCTCCCGTGGGTGGTCGATGGCGCAGCGCTGGCGAAACAGTTCGACATACCGAACGTCCGCCTTCTCAACGATCTCGAAGCCATGGCCCACGGCATTCTGTTGCTCCGACCGGACGAGTTCGAAGTGCTGAACGCCGGAACTCCCCCACCCCACAATCAGGCGCTCGCCCTGATCGCAGCGGGAACCGGGCTGGGTGAAGCCATCCTCTTCTGGAACGGCTCACGCTATCAACCGATGCCGTCGGAAGGTGGTCATGCAGACTTCGCACCGACCAATGATAATGAGATTGAACTCTTGCGCCATCTTCGCAGTAACTACTTGCACGTCAGTTACGAGCGAGTGCTGTCAGGCCCGGGCTTGCATGCTATCTATGACTATGTCCGCGACAGCAAGAAGAATGAGCCCACGTGGCTCTCCGAACAAATCAAAGCCGGCGACCCGGCGGCGGTGATCGCCGAAGCCGGCCTCAAAGGTCAGGCGGAGATCGCCCAGCAGGCGCTTGATCTCTTTGCCTCTATCTACGGTGCCGAAGCCGGCAATCTTGCTCTGAAGGCCATGTCGCTTAACGGTGTCTATCTGGGCGGCGGCATCGCTCCGAAGCTGCTCGCCAAACTCAAGGACGGGACATTCATGAAGTCGTTCACGAACAAGGGCCGCTACAAGCGTTTGATGAGTTCGATCCCGGTCAAAGTCGTGATGAACGAAAAAACCGCCTTGCTCGGCGCCGCCGCATTCGCAGCCCACCTCGCACGACAAACCGCATGATGACGACAGATCTCGATACGCTGAAACGGGCGGCGGCGTTAACAGCCGTTGAGTACGTCCGCGATGGGATGGTCGTGGGACTCGGGACTGGCTCAACGGCGAAACATATGATCGTCGCGCTGGGGGAAAAGGTCCGCGCGGGGATGAGACTTCGCGGAGTGCCCACGTCGAAGGAAACGGCCACGCTTGCCAGACAACAAGGAATCACGCTCATCGATGCTGATCATGCGTGGGTGATTGATGTGGCGATCGACGGGGCGGATCAGGTCGATCCCAGTTTCAATCTCATCAAGGGCGGAGGTGGCGCACTCCTCAAAGAGAAGATTGTCGCGGCCTCGGCCAAGCAGCTCATCATATTGGTCGACTATACCAAGCGAGTTCCGGTACTGGGGGGATCCTTTCCGCTCCCGATCGAGGTCATCCCCTTCGGCTGGGGAAGTACGGCGCGCCAAATTGAGGCCCTGACGAAGAGTCCTGTGGTGCTCCGGGAACGGGACGGATTGCCGGTTAACACGGAAGCAGGCCACGTGATTCTGGATGTCCATCTTCCACGGATCGACAACCCGAGAGAATTGGAGATCGCCCTGAACCAGATTCCCGGAGTCGTCGAAACCGGCCTCTTTGTCGGACGAACAGACCTGCTCATCGTGGGCACCCCCAACGGGGTTGAGACGTACCCCGCGACGAGGACATGACCGAGCCGATCAGTAGACGACAGACGTTACAGACCCTCACAAAGCATGTCCGATTCCTTCTTGCCATTCCACTCACACCATTCTTCAACTCGTGGCTCCAGCCTCCCTTCGCACAAGCAGCGACCGAACGACCGAAAGGTGAAATGATGAACCAGGCCTCTGCTCCAGGCACGCTCGATCCATACCGGCTTCCGAGACAGGTGGTCCCGACTCGCTACGATCTGCGATTGGAGCCGGACCTGACTGCTGCACGTTTTGCTGGACAGCAAACCATCACCCTCACGGTCTCTCAGCCAACCTCTGCAATCGTCCTCAACGCCATTGAACTCGACATCACCACGGCCCAGATCGAAGGAGCCTCAGGCCCAGCGAGACAGGCCACGATTGCCTTGGATGCATCCCTGCAACGTTGCCTTCTCACGTTCACCACGCCTCTCTCGCCAGGTATCTGGAGGCTGACGATGACATTCTGCGGCACGCTCAATGACAAGCTCCGCGGCTTCTACCGGAGTACCTACAAAGACGAGCGTGGTGTGACTCACAGCATGGC
>JANOMG010000285.1:0-2871 GCA_031420175.1 Nitrospira sp. | reverse complement strand
ATTCCGACATAATTCTTCATAGCAATCGCCTCCATCTCACCGACGCGCACATACTGCTCGAAGTATAACTTCCGCCTGTCGGAAAGTCACCGTGCATGGACCGTGACGTGTGAAGCGCGAGAACCGGGACAGGCGAGACGTGCGTGATGCGAAGTTCGAAGTTCCGGAAACCTCGAACCTTTGAACCCTCGTCCGTCTCGCTCGTCGCGCCTGTCTCGCGCAGTTACCCTGCTAGAGCTCGCCGTGGTGGCTCGCAGGTGAGAACGACGCGGGCGAATGTAGAGACGACGGGAGGCACGGGAGAGGACTACCTTAGAGGAAAAACTGGCGGGGCCCCAATCCCTTCAGGCGAGGCGACCGGCTTTAATAGATCAATAGTCATGCCCGAACCGAAGCCCCTCTTTCGAAGTGGCCGTTTTCATTTCGACCTTGGCAGGTCTGATGTCATCGCCATAAGAGCCCAGGAAAGGAACGGGCGACACGTCATCGGTTCACGGAGGGATACTGTCGAAATCTTCCGACTCAACTTTGACCTAGACGGGATGCGAGTTATATCTCAGAGCCCAAAGTCACAGCATCAAGCCCAAGCGGAGTTCCTCAATAGCGGTTTCAGCCTCCACCATGCCTAGCCTTTGCCTGTGAGTGACTCAGAACATCATCGACCGAACAGGCCACGATGTATTCAGCGGGTGACTCCCCTACCCTTAATGCCTTGAAGTGTGCCTTACCATATTCAATCTTGGCGCGTTCCTTGTCGCGCAAGTCGTCGGTGAAAAGACCGCTCTTGGTTTCGACAACGAAATACAGTCGCTCGCCATCGTCCGCCTGGACCAGCACAGCCCAGTCGGGGTTGTAGGGGCCCTGGGGCGTGGGGACGCGGAACCACGCGGGGAGCTTGGCATAGACCTTGATCGCCTCGTTCTTTTCCAACTCCTCGGCAAAGGTGCGCTCGGTGTCGGACTGATAGATCACCTGCTCGTGGACGCTCTTGTTGGCGTCGATCATCGACTTGAGATAACCGGACAGCTCCTCGGTCTCGAAGAGCTGTTGGGCGTAGTACGCCTCGTCGCCGATGCGCTGGTACTTGATGCCGTCCACGAGGGTCATGCGCTTGGTGCGGTTGATGATTTCTGCGGCAAGTTCGATGAACTGCTGCGGGTTGCGCGTGAAGTCATCGAGCCGGCCGCTGTCCACAAGAATGCGGTGGATGCTGCGACGGGTGAGTTGGGTTTTATCTTGGAGGTCGGTGAGGATATCGGGCAGTTCGATGTCGCCTTCATCGAGGGTCACGGGGGCGGAGGTGGCTGTTTCCTTCGCGTCCACGCCGGATCGTCCGATGGCGAGATCGGCTTTTCGCCATTGCAGGCGCGTCTTGGCGATGGGCTGCGCGCCCGCAAGCGTCTTGATGCAGGTCACCAGGAGGACCTCATTGTCGAACTGCACGCGGTACGTGGTCTTGTGCTTGATGCGCTCCCACAGCGCCTTGAAGTCGGCACCTTGCAGCACGGCCTGGCGGCTCTTCACCTGCTTGCGCTCATCAGCGTTCTTGATTTCCAACCGTCCGGCCAGCTTGCGAAGAATCTCCTTCACCTGCGGTAGCTGAGCGGAAAATGGCTCCGGCAGGGCCAGCGTGCCGTCCTTGAGCGCCTTGCGTAGCGAGTCCTGCACCTTGCCTTGGGCGTTCACGAGACCGGCGGTTTTCAAATGCTCCCACAGCACCTTCGACTGGTCGAAGCCCAGCGGCGCGGGCTGGCCATCGGCTCCGGTGACGGTGACTCCGGCGAATTGGTGCGCCTCCACAATGCCAAAGCGGATGCCAGTTTCGTCCTCGATCTCCTTCTGGAGTTTCTCGGCGAACTGTTCGTAGCTCTCGGTCGCAATCACAGTCAGCGTGTTGATCTCGAAGCCGCGCAGGCGCTCGCCGTTCTGGTTCACGCAGAGGCGCAGACCTCGTCCGATGGTCTGGCGTCGCTGCTGCTCGGAAGCCATCTCCCGCAATGCGCAGATTTGAAAGACGTTCGGATTGTCCCAACCTTCGCGTAGCGCGGAATGCGAGAAGATGAACTTCAGCGGGGTATCGAAGCTCAGCAGCTTCTCCTTGTTGCGCATGATCAAGCCGTAGGTGTCGTCATCGGCCTGAGTCGTGCCTTTGGTATCCTTGAATACCTCAACCGTCTTGCTCCCGACCTTCTTCTTATCGATGGAGAAGTAGCCGTCGTGTACATCCTCAGCGGCGGTCGTCAGGTCCACTTCCTTGAAGAGACTCTGGTAGTCGGGATGCTTGGCGAGGCGGCGGTATTCTTCCTCGAAGATGCGGGCGTAATCTCCCTTCACCGGGTTGCCGTCGGCGTCGTATTGCCGGTATTTCTCCACGGCATCGATAAAGAACAGGCTGAGTACCTTGATGCCTTGTGGACGAAGGCGCTTTTCCTTGTCCAGGTGTTCCTTGATGGTGCGGTGGATCATCTGGCGCTGCACGGCCAGCGCGTCCACGTCGCCGTATGCTTGGCCGCGACGGAGATATTGCTCACCGCCTGGGTAGCGGAGCTCCATGAACTTATCGTCCTTGGCATCCCGGATGTCCTGCCCGATGATATGGTCCCGGTAGATCTCCCGTTTAGTGACCTCTTCGAGTTTATCGAGCGGTGCCACAGTTACCGTTTGCCGGGCGACACCATGTGCAGTAGCGATGTCCAGTTCCACCTTTGCGCCCACTACACTTTTGCCACGGGATACAGGCGCGATAAACCGTACATACGCCTTGTTGTGCCCGCCCTCCACGGAAGCCGCCGCCACTTCGATCTGCTTGACCAACTTGCGCTCGTAGGCATCCACCGCGTCGAGTTTGAAGACCATGTGGTGTGCCTCTTT
>JANOMG010000284.1:0-7117 GCA_031420175.1 Nitrospira sp. | reverse complement strand
GTCAGGGAGTGGCCTTGACCTTGTTCAGGCCGCGGCTAAATCCAACAGCAAGACCCGTTGGGCTCGGGATTTTTCCTCGTCGCCTCTTTATGTTTCTTCGCCTCCGCGAGATGATGCCGGGTGCGTTGAGCCTCGGTTATGTCCTCGTTAGTGATCCTGCTTTTTGATGATTGGATCGATGTCTTTCTGTGCTTCCACAGTGTAGCGGCCTGACGGATGATCCAACACCTCGTTGGCGTAGAGCCTGCCGGTCGGGGCTGGAACCGCAATTTTGGCTTCCACGTTCCCATTCGGGCCGATGGTGACAGTTTGCTCGATCGCGGTACGGATGTAGGGATGCCAGATGACCAGCTTATAGGTGCCAGCCGGCACATCGTTCAGGGTAAACCGGCCCTGCTCGTCCGTTTTGGCAAAGTACGGATTGGTAATGGCCAAGCCCCAACTCTCCATGTACACGTGGAAGCCGCATTGCATGACGAAGATCCGGCGGCCCTTGCTGAGATTGACCAGTTGCTTCATCGGCGGACCGGCCATATGTTTGTGGTACATCCCGGCATCGGTGCGATCCTTCAAGTTTCGCGGGTGTTGGGGATTCATCGGTAGGGGCACGTTGAAGAGCACGCGCGCACCCAAATTCGACGTTTCATAGGCTTGAATGTCGTGCATGACGGGGTCCATGTTGACGACCGTCACCGTTTGATCGTCTCGTACGACGGTCGTGAATGGGAGGAACAGGCAGTCTCGTGCCTCGATCTGCGGCGCGATCTTTTCAGCAAAGGGTTTACCTTTGTCGATTCCTTCCAGATAGACCACCACATCGCGAAACTCGCCCGCAGGCCCGATCTGGAAGGGTTGCAGGATGCGCCAGCCTTCTCCATCAGAAATGCGTCCGCAATAGTATTGGTCCGGTAACGTAATGAGGTTGTACCCTTTGGGTTTGGGCACTTTGCCCTCCATCGTCACAGTGCCGACGATGGTGCCACCTTCCGATACGGTAATTTCCTCATAGGCCAACACCGGATGCCCGAATCCGAGCATGGCGACGATGACGGCTGTACGTACGAAATGCATGTGGATTCTCCTCGTTCTCAATCTGGGTCTCGGAATGAGTCTTTGTGCATGGGTTCAGGTATAAAAGTTGTCCGATCCAGGGTCGGCAGCGGGCCACACACGTTCGGCCTTCTGCCATTCTGCTGCGCACAGGATAACATATTTAGGCTGGGAAAGACCTCTTCCTGTGGCCCAGCACCACGTAGGGTTGCCGCCTGTCCTTATCCATGCAGAGGTGCCATGACAGTCAAGAATGTATCAATGTCATAGCAGGGCTGCAAGGTCTGGAGCGGTCCTCCTTCAGCGAGGGCTCAAGGGGGCGGTGACGGTAATCGCTCCTGCAAGATCCCCGTCTCGATGTCCTTCTTTTGGATAGCCTGAGATATCGAGATCGCCTTTCGGTTCACCATGGCATGTTAAACAAGCCGGGACGTAATAGATCGGCATCACGACCCGCAGGGTCTGTCCTTGATCGGTCAACTCGCTGACATAGGCGTCGGCTTTTGGGCGTCCTGACAGCCATTTCAGTACGGAGGCTTCGTAGTCGTCCGGTTCGTTTTTCGGATTGCGGGGCTCTAGCGTCGTTTGCTTCAGCCGGACGCGCGACTGTTTGGAGAACCGTGCTGCAGCCTGGCTGCCGTACGTAGCCGGGATGAAATTCTTGTAGCCGATACCTCGTTGGTTGATCACGACCTGGGCATCACGCACGACCTCTTTGCTGGCGAGCACAAAGTTCGGCAAAAGTTCTTTGGCGAGGGGTGGGAACGCGATGGATAGAGGCGTGTTCTGGATCTTGGTGAGGTCGATGCCTGTCTGTTGTCGAAACTCCTCGACCAGTTGTTTCTCAAATACGTCCGGGGTAAAGCCCTTATCGCCTTTACGTTGATCGTCGATCAATAGTTGGTTCTGTTCAATGACCAATCGTCCTGATCTAAGTAGCTTGGCCAAGAGTCGAGCGGTCTCTTCTGCCTCTGCACGATCGACGGCCCAACTTGATGGCGGCAGAACGAACTGAACAGTAACGAGCATCATGATGAGTACGGCAATCAACGCGATCCACACCTTCTTCATGGAGCCTCCATTCTTTCTCTTCAGCGAGTTGACGCCACTCTGCATGTGCCTTGGTCGTAATGCGCGACCATCTTCTCCACGTCGAAGGGCAGGCCTTCGGCAGCCGCCCGGCGTGGGAAGGCATAGGATTCCTCCAGCCACCGCTTCCGCATTGCAGCCAACTTGCCGGATTCGTCGAGTTTGAATAGC
This sequence comes from Nitrospira sp., assembly GCA_031420175.1. Taxonomy (GTDB): domain Bacteria; phylum Nitrospirota; class Nitrospiria; order Nitrospirales; family Nitrospiraceae; genus Palsa-1315. Next base: position 4,807 of record JANOMG010000284.1, on the reverse strand, counting down.
ACATTATTGACGAACCAGCGCAGCCGGTAGCTCTCCTCCGCCATCACGACCGCGTATTGCCCGCGAGTTAACACGAGGGGCTTTCCCGTGTCGAGTGTCAGGAGTCGCCAATCCTTTCGCACGCGGGTCACCATGAACTCAAGGACCGGCTCAGCTCCCAGGATCACGTCAATAGCAGGATCGGTGGCGGCATCGGCATGCTCAAATGCAGCCGGTAGCGAGTCGCACACCACCAGATGGCTCGATTGTAGATTTGCTTCGGCATAGAGGTGTGCCGCGGTCAATTCCTGCACCGCAATCGTGAGCCCGGCGAATGCCTGTTCGTTCGCATCCACTCCATCCGGCGCAGACCGTTCTGTCTGAGCGCGGATATTCGTGCGTAGGCGCTCCACCATGTCAGCTCGTGCGGTGATCCCGCTGATGCCTCCATTGTAGAAGTAGGGAATGGAATAGGCGAACCCGGCTCGTGATGGTGATGGCGTATTGGCAGCCACGGCTGAAACGAATAGGTCAAGCTGCCCCTCGTTCAAGAGCGTGAACAGATCCCGGAACCGAAATACGCGTAAGACTGGGGCGATAGGACTCCCGCAATGTTGCGCGAGGGCTGCCGTGATGTACTTCACGACCTCGACGTCGAGGCCAGTGATCCGAGCCCCCTCGTCAGTCCAGATGGCCGGGAACACAAATGGCCGCAAGGGTTCCGCTGCCATCCCGATGCGCACTGTCTGGCGGCGGCAGATGGAGTTCAGTTCATCGGTGGCGATCGGTGCGACATGTTGAACGGCGTCATAGATCAACCCACAGCCCTGGGCCATGAGGCTGAGCAGGAGGATTAGACCAGGCAACCATGGACTGGGAACAGATGGATTGCACGTACGCATCAGAATCGTATCCCTGTGGTCATGACCCACTGCTGGGCTTCTTTGCTGTCGCCCAGGAAGTAGACCTGGAACTGACTATATTCTATGGCGATATCGAGTGATACGCCGAGGGCGAGTGGGAATCGTACGCCGAGTTGTCCTCCGAAAAAATGTCCAGGCGAAGACGGCCCCGCACCAGGCATGTTTGTGCCTGCAAGGAGTCCGACATAGGGTACCGCACGATCTTCGAGCGGGCCGAATAGGATGTGGCGGATGGTTCGGTTGATTGGCATCCCTTTTGGGAAGTCCAGGATGTCGATAAAATTGTTCCAGCGTGGGTTGAGGAGGATCGCATGCTGGTCTGTCTTGAATCCGGTGAACTCGCGGCTGTGCGAACTGAAATAACGGTAGAGTCCCCGTACCTCGATGTCGCCATAGCGGAGGGCGGTAATTCCGGCTTGGATGGTGACTTCACGGTCGCTCGGCCCAAAGGTTTGCTGGCGGAGGACAGCATCAAGATTAATCGGCCGGATAGGGAGCCATTCGAGGAACGAGTCCTGGGCGTTGACCGGTGAGGCGAGCAGATAGGTTATGAGGCTGAGGGCGATGACTGAGAGGTGGCGCATGAGGCGATGGGGCCGATATGGCTCGGCAGGCGTTAGTCGTTTTTGCATCATGCGCGACGGGAGTTTTTCGAAGCGAGTGTTACTTGGCTGATGCCTCTGTCCCGGTATGCTTTGGGGCGGTGATGCATGATCGCATAATGTCGACCTGGCAGGAAAGCGCGGTGCCGAGTGTCGTCTGAGCGACCGTGAGCATATCCTGTGCGGAGATTTTTCCCTCTTCGACATCGAGGAGCAGATGCCCCGGGACGCTGGCTCCGTCGACCGCGAAGACTCCCTCCGTTTGCCTAAAGATGGGTTCGAGCATCTGCTGTGCCTCCTGACATTGTGAGCCTGACAGCATGAGGGCAAGGCGTTCTTTCGGTGCGGCAGCCGAAAGAGGGGAGTGGGAAATGAGCATGGCCATGCAGATGGTGGTGAGGAGCGCGAACCTGGCTGATATGGCGTTCGACATGATTTGATACGTTTGGGCGAGATGTTCTTTGTCCCGGTAATGGCAGGGAGTGATCCGCCATGGGCGGATCACTCCCTGCTCCAGCCGCTTATTTTGCTGGCAGTACCCAAGGCACCATCGGCATGAGTGGCGCATCTTTCGCATCTGGTCCTACCAGTAATACTGCAATGGCGCCACGCAGCGCACCGGTGAGGGAATGGGTAACGAGCGGGTAGGCGCCGGCTGATTCAACGACGACGTCGAACGTCGCCGCGCTGCCTGGTCCAACGACATAGGTCTGGATGCCAGTGAGCTTATTGATCGGGTTGCCGCTCTCGTAGACGTTGTCCCAGATTTCTCCAATCGGATGGAACGAGGAGAATTCATTTGGGCCGGCGTTCACAAAATAAATCCTGACGCGCTCACCCGGTTTCGCGTCCAACTTTCCGCCACCAGTGACGAACGGGTGGTACTTGAAGATCCCGCCGTTGAAGAGGACATTGTCATACTTGCGATCGAACATCGCTTGCACATCGTCAGGATTCTTGAAGAACTCCGACTGCACGAGGACATATTCGCGATCGGCTTTTGCCCAGGCTTTCGAATTTTTCGGGTCTACGATAATCGCGCCGAACATGCCTCGGGCGACATGTTGGATCATCGGCGGCGCCCCGCAATGGTAGAAGAAGATGCCCGGCTTCTTGGCCACAAACGTGAAGCTGATGGTTTCGCCGGCATTGATGGCCCGATAGTTTTTCAGGAAGTCGATTTCTGCCGCATGGAAATCCATCGCATGAGGATTTTTATTCGTGGCGGGATTGGTTAAGGTGAAATTGATCGTGTCGCCTTCCGTGACGCGCACGACCGGTCCGGGGACTGTGCCGTTGAAGGTCCAGGCGGCATACTTCTCGCCGTTCCCTTCAATGACGACATCTGTTTCCACCGCCGTCATGGCGATGTTATGGGTCTTGGCCCAGGTTGGTGACGACAACACCAGGCTTCCGGTCAGCAAGCCCGTGATGATGGCACAGACACCGAATGCTCTCTCTGATGCACGCATAGTCTCTCTGCTCCTCATGTTAGGGATGGATGGTTCTACAAGCGCGTGAATCCACAAGTCTGATGAGATCAGAACTGCGAAGTCGTACACACTGACGAAGCCAGCATACGCCAGATCGACATGACTAAACATGACCCATATCATGTTTCTGATGTTTTCGGGTCACGGCGGTACAGAGCAGAGATCAGGTGGCGGAGGCAAGGGCTCTCAGTCCGGGAAGATCGCGAATCAGGAGGCGGTTGGCGGTTCCAGAGACCAACTGGCCGCGCTTGAATCGGCTCATGATTCGAATAGCCGTTTCCGTCGTGATCCCGACCATGTTGGCCATATCTTGCCTGGTGAGACGAATCGTGAGACGAATCCCGTTCGGATCTTTGATCCCGTTGCGGGTTGCGAGGTCCACGAGCAGCGATGCGAGCCGTCGATCGGCACGGTCGAGCGCCAGGTCTTTGATTTTCTCCTGTGCTTCGTTCAAACGATTGCCCAGGTATTTAATGACTTCCATCGCGGCATCGGGATTTCGCCGCAGCATCTCGAAATAGGATTTCTTTTTCATCCGGAGAATGCTGACGTCTCCCATGGGCTGGGCCGAGCCGGGATGAGCGGTGCCGTCGAACGCCGCCGCGTCGCAACAGAAGAGGTCGCCCGGCATCAGCATCTTCAGCGTGCATTCTTTTCCATCCGGCGTGGACTTCACGCACTTGACCGTCCCTTCCTTGACGATGTGGAAGTATTCGGTGGGATCGCCTTCGCGGAAGATGTAGTCGTGCTTGCCGTAACGGGTTTCGGTCAATTCCTGGAGCATGCGCTGGCGGTCCGATGCAGACAGAATGTTCAGGAGCGGAATGCGGTCGAGCCCTTGAGAAAGGACAGGGGTCGACGGCTTACTTGGTGATTTGCTTGGTCGCTTCGACAATCGAGCGTGCTCCGATCCCAAAGTGATCCACGAGTTCGTCCGGCTTTCCGCTGTGCGGAATGACCCGGACTGCAAGCTTGTGAACCTTCAAGCCTTCGGGGCCAACCGCACTGAGGACCGCGTCGCCTAGCCCTCCGTGGGCATAGTGGTCTTCCACCGTAAGGATGCGTCCCTGGGTGGCTCGGGCACTGTCGATCAAGGTTGTGCGGTCGATCGGTGCGATGCTGTAGAGGTCGATCACTCGTACAAAAATTCCCGCTGCCTTGAGTTGATCGTAGGCCTTGAGCGCTTCGAAGAGTGTCACGCCCGCTGCGACGATCGTGAGGACGTCCGAGGCGCTCTGGCGAAGGACCTTGGAGCCGCCGATCTGAAAACGTTCCTCTGGTCCATAGATGACCGGTGCTTTAGGCCGGCCGACGCGTAGGTACACCATCCCTTTGTGAGCGGCCGCTATTTCGACTAGTCGATAGGTGCAGGTGGCATCTGAGGGATAGAGCACAACGACGCCTGGCTGGGCCGCCATCATGGCGATATCTTCGAGTCCCATTTGCGAGGGGCCGTCTTCGCCGATGCTCACGCCGACGTGTGTGCCCACCAGCTTGATGTTCGATTGGCTGATGGCCGCCATCCGGATGAAGTCGTAGGCGCGGGTGAAGAACGCCGCAAAGGTCGCGACGAAGGGAATCTTGCCGCAGGCGGCAAGCCCGGCTGCCGCGCCAAGCATGTTTTGTTCAGCGATGAAGTTTTCGAAAAACCGATTGGGAAACTTTTTGCCGAATTTGTCGGTATAGGTTGAGTTCTTGACGTCGGCGTCGAGTCCGACTACCAAGGGGTTTGCACCGCCGATGGCTTCGAGCGCCACACCGAAGGCTTCGCGCGTCGCGGCGGACTCGCCGAGTTTATAGGGTGACGGGG
>JANOMG010000283.1:0-19320 GCA_031420175.1 Nitrospira sp. | reverse complement strand
CGACGTCACGCAGCTTCACGTTGCTTTGCACTGTCGGCGTGTTCTGCTTTATCAGCTATAACATGGTCCGGATGCCGGTGTTAGCGCTGTTTGCAGAATCGCTCGGGGCCAGTCCTGAACGGATCGGGCTTATCGTGTCGGTCTCCACGCTCACCGGGGTCTTCCTCAAGCTGCCGTCCGGCGCATTGTCCGACATCTACGGTCGGCGCGTCCTCTTGCAGATCGGTGTCGTGGCCTTCGGGCTCCCGCCGTTTCTATACCTCTGGGTCACAGATCTCGATACGCTGACCGCCTTGCGGTTCTTCCATGGACTGGCCACCGCCATCTTCGCGCCGAGCGCCCTGGCGACCGTGGCCGATCTCTATCGACAGCGGCGAGGTGCCGCGCTCGGCACCTACACGGCTTCGACGCAATCAGGCGCGTTGCTCGGCCCCTTCATCGGTGGTTATCTGATCTATGCGTCGGGATTCCCTGCTGCCTTCGTGACGGCCGGCCTCTTCGGCTGCATCGCCATTGGCATCTTCTATAGCCTGCACCTCACGCCACCTCCCCCGCGAGTTTCGGAGAAAGGAGTGGCCCCGCTGCTGGCGGAAATGTGGAAGGGCTTCAGGGTCGTCGCCAAGAATCGCAAGGTCCTCATCACCAGCTCGACCGACGCAGCCAAGATGATTGCGAACGGAGCCTTGATGGCGTTCCTCCCACTCTATGGTATCTCGGTAGGATTGAATCCGGGAGAAGTCGGGCTGCTGTTTACGGTTCAGGCCCTCACGTCGCTTGTGTCGAAGCCGATCATGGGCCGGGTGTCCGATCGCGCCGGGCGTCAGCCGCTTATCGTCATCGGCCTCGTGATCTGCGCGGTGACCTTCGTCTGTATCCCTCAGGTGTCGATGTTCTGGCTGCTATTGCTGCTCTCGGCTGGTTTCGGATTCGGCGAAGCCGTCGTCTCCTCGTCGTCGTCCGCGCTGGTCGCGGATAGTTCCGAGTTCAAGACGCTCGGGGCGGGGATGGGTATGCAAGGGACGATCGGGGACATCGGCCATGCCAGCGGGCCGCTCCTGGCAGGGGTTCTGATCGCACACCTGAACTATGCCAACGCCTTCGCCATCATCGCAGGCCTCCAATTAGTCGCGGCGGCGCTGTTCTGGATGACGATGAGACGAACGGAGTCTCACCTGTATATAATGGGCCGGTGATGAACACGATCGCGACAGAGAATATTGTGATTGGCACGTTGGCCGGCATCGGCTTGGTTGTGCTGATCGTACTGTGTGTCTATGTCGTGAAACGGATCATGAGGGACGAGTAATGTTCACAGGTATCGTAGAAGAGCTTGGTGCCATCATCTCGATTGAGAAGACCCTCGTCGGGACGAGGATGACGATTCTAGCCTCAACAGTCATGGGCGACCTCAAAATCGGGGACAGCATCAGCGTGAACGGCACCTGTCTGACCGTGGTCAACAAGAGCGAACACAACTTTTCCGTAGAGGTCTCTCCTGAAACACTCTCCGTGACCACCCTCGGACAGTTCACGGCCGGCGCGCCGCTGAATCTGGAACGGGCGATGAAGCTCAACGAACGGCTCGGCGGGCATCTCGTGGCCGGTCATGTAGATGGTATCGGCACGGTTCGTAGCCGCCAACAGGATGGGAACGCCATCCTGTTCACGGTCGAAGCCCCGCCGGAGATTCTGCGCCACTGCATCGTGAAGGGGTCTGTCACCGTCGACGGTATTAGCCTGACGATCAACCAGGTGACAGATCGTGGTTTCTCCGTCTCGATTATTCCTCACACGGCGAAGGTGACCACCCTGGGCCTCAAGCAAGTCGGCGATCAGGTCAATCTCGAATCAGATCTGATCGGGAAATACGTCGAGCGTCTGCTGCAGGAACGGGGACAGCTTCCGGCCAAACCAGCCCCCGTCATCGACAAAGACTTTCTGCAGAAGCGCGGACTCCTCTAACGCTCGACTTGAGTCCTTGGCTCGATCCGTGGCGTGACGCGAGGCCGACATCGACAGGCTCTGTTCAAGCGTGGTTACCTGTTTCACTGGCCGAGCCGTTCGATCATACGGCTTGTCGTGGGTCAAGCCGTGCACACTGGTTTTCCGTACCCGCTGAGCTTGAATCCATACCGCTGTGGGCGGATAATCCATCGGGAGCTAGCGATGAACAGAGGGGCTCGACAAGGATTCATTGCCGCCGGTGTCGCAACATCGACGGTCGTGCTCTTTGTCTTGGATCTTCACACGCCGCTGACTCTGGCCATCCATGTGCTCTACATCGTGCCGGTCCTTCTGGCGCTGTTTTATCCGGTTCGGTGGTTTCCTGTTACGGTGGCCGTAGTGGTGACCCTATTGACGGCTATTGGGGGCATATGGAGTCCGCGCCTGTATGACATTCCTCTCTGGATCCCGTTGGTCAATCACATGCTCAGCGGCGTCGTGATTTGGATGCCGGTCTGGTTCTCCTTCCAACGGCGCAAGCACGAAGAGGAACTGCAACGAATCAACGAAACGTTGGATAGGCGGGTGCAGGTCAGAACTCGAGAGCTGGCCTCCGTCAACGAAGCATTGGTGGCAGAAGTGGCTGAGCGGATGCAGACCGAGCAGTCCCTCGAATCTAACCGGCAAGAACTACAGAAGTTGGCGTCCCGGCTGCTGCGTGTGCAGGAGGAAGAGCGGCGCCGTATCTCGCGCGATCTTCACGATGACATCAATCAACGGCTCGCGCTCCTTGCCATGGAGATCGAAGCGGTAGAACGGCAGCTCAGCGTGTCACCCGTTCACGTGGGCCGGGCCGTCCGTGCGATACAGGACCGTGTTGTGGAGTTGTCGGAGGATGTGCGTCATCTGGCCTATCAGTTTCATCCATCTATTCTCGATGACCTTGGCCTTCCGATCGCGTTGCAGCGTTTGGTGGACGATTTCTCAGCTCGAAGCAATGTCCGAGGGAGCTTTCATCACAAGAGCATTCCAGAAGTCGTCCCCCAGGAGATCGCGACTTGTCTCTACCGCGTGGCTCAGGAAAGTCTCAATAACGTGCTTCGCCATGCGCAGGCATCGCGAGTCGATGTGGAACTGGTGCGGTCACAATTCGAGCTGTTAGTCACGATTGTGGATGACGGAGTGGGATTTGACTCTGAAGCATCCCAGTATGGAGAACATGGATTGGGGTTGCTCAGCATGAAAGAGCGAGTCGCCCTGGTTCATGGGGCCTTGCAGATTATCTCTGCCGTGGGGAAGGGAACGAGGGTACAGGTGGTGGTGCCCTTTTTAAAGGAGGAGGAATGAATAGGCCTCGGGTTCTTTTGGCTGATGACCATACCCTGGTGTTGGACGGATTCCGGAAGCTGTTGGAGGATCAGTGTGAGATCGTGGGTGTGGCAGAGGATGGCCGCGCGCTGCTTCGAAAGGCCCAGGAACTTCAACCAGACATCGTGACGCTCGATATCTCGATGCCGCAGCTCAATGGGATCGACGCCGCCAGGAAGCTGAAGAAGATGCTTCCTCTCACCAAACTGATCTTTGTGACGATGCACGCTGACCCGGCTTATGTGAATGAAGCCTTCAAGGCCGGTGCCTCCGGCTATCTGCTCAAACGATCCGCTGGCTCAGAATTACTCCAAGCCATTCAATCGGCTATGGACGGACAGTGTTATGTCACCCCATTGGTCGCAAAAGATCTGGTGAAGTCGATCATCACCGGCGGCAGGCCTGCAGTGTTGAAGGACGAACCATTGACGGCGCGTCAACGAGAAGTATTGCAACTCGTTGCGGAAGGGATGACGGTCAAGGAGATTGCGACGACCCTCAATATCTCACCGAAGACCGTCGAGTATCACAAGTCGCAGATCATGACCCAACTCGATCTTCATACGACGGCGGAGCTGACAAGGTACGCGCTCGCCCACGGCCTCATCGCATCGGACTAAGCCCTTCCGTTCCCTATCCTCACTCAACCTTTCCGTCGCCCGCACTGTTCATGACGGTTCATCGGGAAATCGAGCAGTCTCGTTGCGAGGCAGACAGGCGCAGCAGTACTTGCCGCAGCAACACTCATGAAGAATGTGGTTCTGTTTGCCTAGGGAGATTGCCTCGCATCCCTAGGGACAAGCCTAGTATGCTTCCTCCTTCCTCCGCTTTAATATACATCAGCAAATTGTTCACAGGAGCATTCTCAATTAGTGGAGGGCAAATCATGGAGAAGATACGGCTTCTTCTTGCTGATGATAATTCACATGTGTTGCAGATGCTGGCCTGCCTCTTATCGGGTGAAGATCGGATTGTGAGGACGGCCCAGGATGGGAGAGCTCTCCTCACCGCTGCGGCTGAACTTAGGCCGGACATCGTTATTTCAGACATCGACATGCCTGGCGTCAATGGATTGGAGGCAGCCCGTCAATTGCGGGAGCTGCTTCCGGACACAAAAGTCATCCTCATGAGCGGTCATGACGACTCGAAGCATGTTGCTGGCGCTTTTGCTGCGGGCGCCTGTGCCTTTGTGTCAAAGGGACAGGCAGGGGACCTGCGGACCACCTTTAATGGCATTATCAGAAAAGCCCTCGCTCGGCCAGCATCTGAAGAACTCGTGGGACATGGTATGGCGAAGCACTCAGGCTTTGGATCCCTGAAAAATGGAGTGTTGGGACATGAAGTTTGACGAAGGTGTCACGCAAACATCTGCTCAGGATTTTCACGCGGTTCGTTGTTTGCTTTGTCGCAGGATACGCCCAGCTGAATCAGCTGAGCTTGCCACGGTGGAATGGGACGAGTTGCCGAGGCTCTTGCACCGCTATCGGATCAGGCTGCCCGATGTTGTCGTGTCCGATACCTATTGTGAAGAATGCGCCGTCTTTTATCGCCAACTGTTGACGTACGGCCATCCAGGGCAGGGAGTGGGAGGGGGGAATATCCATATTCCTCCCGCTATATGAGATGCGTAACCAGCGAGGCAGAGAAAAAAACTGTCTGCCGGGCCATGAGCTTCAGTCTGTGTCTTCTCTGTTCAGGTCGTTCCGATGTCGCGAGGTGGCAATGGGGGCAGGCTTAGAGCCGGAAGCGTACAGACCGGGCAACACCACCGACGTTGGCATTGTCATGCTCGGGGAGTCGTTGCAACTGCACGATGTGAATGATCGGGCACGCCATTACATGGACCGAGCGGGGAGCATGGATGCGGCCCTGCCACATACACATGATCTTCGTCTTGAAATTATCGAATTGGGGACACAAATCAGGGAACGAAACACCGTGGGATCGTGGCTCTACCCTGATGGGGGCGAAACCCGGAAAACCGTCAGGACGAAACAGGGAGCATTTCACTTGCGCGCGGTGCGAGTCCCGGGTCGCAGTGAGCGAGCCGAACAACACATTATGATTCTCATTGAAGATCGCGTAGATGGGCGGCTTGCGTCGAAATCATCGGAGGTTGCCCGATAGGCCCCAAAAATGCGAGAACCGGTTGTGTTGGATGTGACGAAGTAGCCTTGCAACAAGGGGATACGTCATGACTCCTTTTGAGAGGACCCTATCATAGGAACGGGAGAGACCAGCGCGTATGAGACTTCCCGCTCTTGTTCGGAAAGAATCGTTATCAGGGGAAAGGGGTTGTGCCACTGGGCAGATGTCCATGCGTCGACGCATTCTGGTCATCGATCATGACGATGAAGCGAGGGACATGGTCTGTGAGCATCTGCTCAGGCTTGGGTTCTCTGTCGCGAGTGAAGACAGCGGGTTTTCCGGTCTTGTTCGAATCGCGCAGGAACAAGTGCGGGCTCCCTTCGACGGACTCGTACTGGAGCTCGATATGCCGTTGCTCGGCGGGATGGCGATTTTGCAGGAAATGCGGGAGCGGCACCCGGAGATCCCGGTGATTGTGACCGCGCCATCGGGAAAGATCAATCGTCTCCGCGACGCGGTGAATCTGGGAGCCAAAGAGTATCTCGTGAAGCCGTTTGATGTTGAACTCTTCACGAGAAAGTGCCGACGCATATTTCCTGACATTGTCAGTTCGACCTGATTCATTGAAAGGTCCAGACGATTACATCCCTGACGTTCGAATAATTTAGATCGGTTCCTCTGATCCGTCGAACCGACCCGCTTCGCGCGATAATGGAGGCCTGGAGAATGTCGGCTCCAGGCTAAAGATACTCAGGCGTATCGCGAGTGTCACATGAGATGTGAACGCTGCCGCGGGTTCATCATTCCGATGCATTTCTGCCACGAGCATACGTGGGAGTATGACGGGTGGCTTTGTGTGAATTGCGGAAACGTGATCGATCCCCTCATTGAGACCAATAGGGATGTGCAGGCTCATGGGAGCGTAGGGCCAATGACACAACGAGGAATGCGTCCAGCACGGGGCGCTGTCGGTTCGATCCAACCTCTTCGTGTCCCTCGCGCATGATTCAAACGGCCACAGTCGAAGATCGACTCGACGGGGATAGGCGAGGGCGATGTGTGTCTCTGCGTTCGTATATCGGGAGGGCACATTCATGAGTGAAGCGCAGCAGACATACAGCATTCTTGTCGTCGCTAACGATCCGGATCTGCGGATGATTGTACGGCTGGCCATGGAAGAAGCAGGATACGAGGTCCAAGAAGCACAAGTCGTTCCGGAGTTCTGTGCGGCACATGAGCAATCCCATCCCCTCATGATCGTGGATCTCTCCACGTCCCAAGAGGGAGAACCCGGCGCCATTCTGACAGCGAAGCGCGAGCATCCAAAAATGAAAATCATCGCGATTGGCGGCGGGAGTCGATCCGTCAACAGCCTGTTCGAAGACAATCTTGCGGGAGTGGCCAGGACGTTCTGGAAACCCTTCGAGCTTGGCGACTTTGTAGAAGGCGGTCGAGCAAGAATTAAACATCACGGCAAGAGGATTACTCAATGTCTGAAGAAATCCAGCAGCGCATCCTGTCAATGCTCCGACGGTTCGTCGCCAGGACCCACCAGTTTCAATCTGGAGACCGAAGAGACGCGCAGCGGAACGGTCTCACGGTCGCCTTGGTCTGCCTGGCATTGGTAGCCGGTTGTGCGAATCCGCCGGGCACTCAGCCGGTACGGACACATGACATTCAAATCCGGGAGCATGTCAGCCCTCAAGACTTGTATGTTAGCATCGGAGATGAGGTGCGATGGCAGAATCTGCGGCCCGATCCCGTCAAAGTTGGGCTGCTCAGTCATCACCATCTGAATCTTGTTTTATGTGAGAAGGGATTCAAGCGGTTCGGCATGGTAGATGATACGGCGACGATTCCACCGATGGGCTACGTGAGCTTATGCTTTTCCAGACCTGGGATTGTTCAGTACAACGTCTGGTTGAATCCTGCCGATCCACGCGGACGCATGACTCCCACAGCGAGAATCCAGGTATCTAGCCTCTCGACCAGTCGAAAATAATAGAAAAAGAGCGTATCCTTAAAATCAATTCTGCACGCCGGATAGCGGCTTGTACGAGGCGTTATGCGCTTGCCGGGATGCACAGTGGACGATCTCTCGCAGGCTGACAGCAAATGTATGGTGGACAAACGGGATTGTACGATGAACAGAACAACTCAATGGCCGCGTTTCGCGCAAGAACATGCTCGTGGATTTTTCGTCGCAAGAAGCAGGACCGCATCGACGGGGTTCTTCTCGATGATCGCTCTCGCAGCGACATGTACGATGGTTCTCGTCTGTTCAACGACTCATGCAGCCGGGAACGTTCCGGAGATATACACGCTGGAGGGGATTGTCCAGCTGGCTCTGGAACACAATCCGGTGATGGCAGGCGCGCAAGGGTTTATCGATCAGCAGCGTGGCCAACAAACCCTTGCGGGCTCCTACCCCAATCCGACGATAACCGGAAACACCGGAGTGGGAGAGATCAGAGATGCGGGACGGGCTCAAATTCGTGAATCGCTCACACGGGAATCACTGACAGAATATAACGCCACGATCGGGCAGCCCTTGGAATGGCCTGGGATGCGTGCCGCACGGCAGCGGGCGGCAGATGCCGGAGTGGCCACTGCCAATTCCGGTCTTACGGAAACCCGCTTGAATCTTATCGCCCAGGTCAAAGTGGCCTTCTACGATCTCCTGCTGGCCCAGCAGGCTGCCATCTTGGCTCGGCAGAACCTCGACATCGTCGACGGGGTGGTCAGAATCGTCAAAGCACGGGTGAAATCAGGGGAAGCACCTCAGTTTGAGGCTATCAAGGCCGAAGTTGAAGTCCTCAAGGCGCGGCAACAGCTGACGCGGGCGGACAATTCAGTCCGGATCAATCGCGTCGTCGTGGATACCTACACCGGCGGCGTCCTGGGACTCTCCTATTCGGTGAACGGTGAGTTCGTTGGCATCCCCAAAGGAATTCACATCGATCCCTTAATGACACGCATGCTGGACCAGCATCCCACCATTCAACGTCTGCTTCAATCGGTTGAACAATCCGAGTGGAAGCTCGAGTTTGAGCGGCAATCCCGGGTGCCGAACGTGACGGTGAATGGCAGTCATTGGCGGGAGATTGGCCGTGAAGCGTGGCAGGGCGGACTCTCGGTTCCGATCCCGACCTGGTATCGCCGCCAGGGGGAGATCGCCTCGGCGTTGGGCACCAGGCGACGCGAGGAAGCTGAACTGCTGCGGGCTCGCAACGAGCTTGTGCGAGCGGTGCACCAACATTATCAGGATGTCAGGACTACGGCTGAACTCATCGAGGTGTTCGACAAAGGTTTGCTGAAACAAGCTCAGGAAGCTCTGCGGCTCGCTCAGTTCAGCTTTCAGCAGGGGGCGTCCAGCCTGTTGGAGGTCTTTGACGCGCAACGTGTGCAGCGACAGATCCAGATGGACTACGTGCAGGCTCGCTATGACTTGTCAGTGTCGCTGGCTCGGCTCGAACGAGCGGTCGGAGGGACGCTATGAGTGATATCGTCTGTGCCGCACAGAGTCAGGCGTGGAGAGGGAGACAGGCATGAGGAGGCTGGCACGAGGTTTCACGGTCGCGGCTCTCGGTCTGCTCCTCGGCGCAGCAGCGGTCGTATCCGGATGTGACGGTGCGCCGTCCACGTCTGCGGTTGCGCCGCCGCAGGCTGCCCCCGTCGAGGGACTCGTCCGTCTGTCGGCGAAAGAATCCTTGCGTGTCGGGGTGGCAGTTGCCCCGGTGGTTCGGAGAGAGTTCCGGACCCACCGGGAGTTTCCTGCCCTCGTTAAGCCGAATCAGCGTTCCATGGCTGATATTACGACGCTGGTCCGGGGCCGCGTCGTCGACGTGTACGCGGATCTAGGCCAACAGGTTGAAGCGAACGCCCTTCTCGCGATCCTCTATAGCAGTGACTTAGGCCTCGCCCAATCCGCGTATTTGAAAGCACGGGCCAAACTCCACGTCGCGGAGCAAGCGTATGCACGGGCGAAATTTCTGTTGCAGGAAAAAGTGATCGGCGAAGCAGAGGCGCAACGTCGACAGGGGGAATTGCTCAGCATGCAAGCGGAAGCGCATGAGTCGCGAGACCGCTTGAAACTGCTGGGGATGAAGGACGACGAATTTCTTCGCCTCGGACGCAGTCGGGACATTCAATCCCATGTGCCGATCGTCGCCCCTTTCGCCGGCCGCATTATCGGGCGCAACATGACGAGAGGTGAAGTCGTCGAGACGACCGAGAAACTCTTTGTCATCGCCGACCTGTCGGAGGTCTGGGTGCTGGCCAACATTCCGGAACGAGACATTGCGTTCGTTCACGCCAGCCATGCTTCCGGAGGTCGACAGGTGGAGGTCCGGATCAACGCGTATCCGAAAGAGGTGATGACGGGTACCATCACCTACGTGGGCGATGTGCTGGACCCTGCTACACGGACGATGCAGCTCCGGCTTGAGTTGCCGAACCCTGACGGGCGGCTCAAACCGGAAATGTTCGCGACGATCCGTCTCTCGTCCGAGCCTCAGCCGGACCAGCTGGCGGTGCCGGAGGCCGCCTTGCAGCGGGATCAGGGTCGGACCTTCGTCTTTGTGCAGCGGGATGCGGATACCTACGAGGTCCGTGACGTCCAAGTCGGTGAATCCAACGGGAGCGTCACGACCATTCTCGGCGGCCTGAGCGAAGGGGATCCGGTCGTGACGCACGGAGCCTTCCTCTTGAAGTCGGAATTGCTGAAGAAGCAAGTCTGATGGTTTCACGAATCCTCGAAATGTCGCTCCGCCAGCGGATGCTGATCGTGATCTTCTCGGTCATGATCGCGGCGGGGGGCCTGTACGCCTTTCGAACCATTCCCATCGATGCCTTTCCCGACGTCACCAGTGTACTGGTACAGGTGGTCACCAAGGCGCCAGGACTGTCTCCCGCAGAAGTCGAACGGCTGGTGACGTACCCGATCGAACTGCAGCTGACCGGTGTGCCCTCCCTGACTGAACTGCGATCCTTGACCAAGGTCGGCCTTTCGCTCGTCACGATCGTCTTCGACGATTCGATGGATATCAATCTCGCGCGCCAGCTGGTACTCGAACGGCTGATCGAAGTGAAGGAGCTGCTCCCTCCAGGGGCAGAACCGATGTTGGTGCCGAATAGTACGGGACTGGGGGAGGTCTTCCAATATTACCTGGAGGCGCCTTCTCGTCCCGGGCAGGACCCTGCCACCAATGAGCGAGAATTGATCGATCAGCGCACGATTCAGGATTGGGTCATTCGACCGCTATTGAAGAGTACGCCGGAGGTCATCGACGTTAATTCAATGGGCGGCTACAGCAAGCAGTACCAAGTCCTGGTCGAGCCGGCGATGTTGCGCAAATATAACCTCACTCTCCACGACGTGTTTGAGGCCATCGCCAGCAACAACGCCAACGCCGGCGGCGAGATCCTGGAAAAGCACGCTGAGAAGTACATCGTGCGAGGCGTCGGACTCATTCGTAGCCTTCAGGATATCGAACGCATCGTGGTGAAGGCCGTCGCAGGGACACCGGTCTTCGTGGGCGATGTCGCCCAGGTCCTGGTCGGCCACGCCGTTCGGCACGGCGCTACCGTGTTGAATGGAGAGCGGGAGGTGGTGAGCGGCATTGTCCTGATGTTGCGGGGAGGCAATGCTCGCGACGTCGTTGAGAGCATCAAGGCTCGCATCGAGGACATCCATGCCAAGCAACTGCTTCCCGATGGACTGCGGATCGTGCCGTTCTACGACCGGATCGAGCTGATCAACGCGGCGTTGAGCACCGTCTATAAGGCGCTCGCGGAAGGGGTGGTGCTGGTCGTCCTCGTCCTCTTCCTCTTCCTGGGCAACGTTCGGAGCGCGCTGATTGTCGTCGGCACCCTGGTCTTGGCCCCCTTGGCCACGTTCATCGTGATGGGCCAGGTCGGCCTGACGGCCAATCTCATGTCGCTGGGAGGACTGACCATTGCGATCGGCATGATCGTAGATGGATCAGTGGTGGTGGTGGAGAACGTCTATCGTCAGCTCTCGCTGCAGCATGGCAGTACCAGAAAGCACAGTGAGGTGATCCTGGCAGCAGCAAAAGAGGTCGCGCAGCCCGTGGTGTTCGGCATCCTGATCATCATCATTGTCTTCCTGCCGGTGCTGTCCCTCCATGGAATGGAGGGTAAAATGTTCAAGCCGTTGGCGTACACCATCATGATCGCGCTCCTGGTGTCTCTTATCCTGTCGCTGACGCTGTCGCCGGTCCTCTGTTCCCTGATGTTGAAACGGGGAAGCGAAGAAGATCCCTGGATCGTCCGCTGGGCCAAGCGCCTCTATGCGCCCTCGCTCCGCTGGGCGCTCGGGAATGGAAAGGTCGTGCTCAGCCTGGCCGTCGGATTGCTCCTGTCCAGCCTGGTGCTCGTTCCATTTTTGGGGAGTGAGTTCATTCCGATCTTGAACGAGGGTACCGTCGCGCCCCAGACCATTCGCCTTCCCAGCGTGTCGCTGCAAGCCTCGATCGATATCGAAAAAGACATGCAGCGAGCGGTGCTGGAGTTCCCGGAAGTCGAAATGGTGCTGTCCAAGATCGGCAGAACCGAATTGGGGAACGATCCGCAAGAGGCCAACGAAAGCGATCCTGTCGTGCGGCTTCGCCCGGTCGATCAATGGACGACTGCCCGCACCATGCCGGAATTGATGCAGAAGTTCCGTGAACGGTTGACGCAGGTCCCCGGCGCCACCTTCCTGATCAGTCAGCCCATTCAACAACGAGTCGATGAGTTGATTTCGGGGGTGCGGACGGAAGCGACGGTCAAGTTGTTCGGTGAGGATCTGGAGCTGTTGCGGCTCAAAGCGGCCGATATTGCCGGCGTGCTGGCGACGGTGCGCGGAGTGCGGGACATCAAGGTCGAACAAGTCTTCGGGCAGCCCTACCTGACGATCGACATCGATCGAGGCAAGATTGCGCGGCACGGCATCAACGTGGCCGATGTGCGGGAGATTATCACGACGGCGATCGGCGGGAGCGCCGCCACCCGGGTGTATGAGGGCCAGCAACGATTCGACCTGTTCGTCCGCTTTCCTGAGCAGTATCGGAACAGTGCCGAGACCATCGCCAATATTCTGCTGACCGACGCATCCGGCAGGCTGGTGCCTCTTGGCGATCTGGGGACTGTTCGGGTGGAGGAAGGGCCGGGAAGGATCAGCCGAGAACGGCTGCAGCGCTATGTATCCATCGGGTTCAACACGCAGGGGCGTGACATCGGCAGCCTGGTGTCCGACGCCCAGGAGAAAATTTCCGCCCAGGTCGTTCTCCCGACCGGGTACACGATCACGTGGGGAGGGTCGTTCGAAAACATGGAACGGGCGATGTCCAGGCTCAAGATCATTGTGCCCATGACCATCGGGCTCATCTTTCTGTTGCTGTATTCGTCGTTCGATTCGCTCCGTCAGGCCACACTCATCATCCTGAACCTCCCCTTCGCGTTGGTGGGAGGAGTCGTGGCGCTGTGGCTGACGGGGGAATACCTTAGCGTACCTGCCTCCATCGGCTTCATCAACCTCTTCGGTGTGGCCGTCCTGAACGGCATTGTGCTGGTCTCGTATATGAACACGTTACGTGGAGAGGGCCGCAGTTTGGACGAGGCCGTGATGGTCGGGTGTCTGCTCAGGCTACGCCCAGTCCTCATGACCGCGCTGGTCGCTCTCCTTGGCTTGCTGCCCCTAGCATTTGCCCGTGGCATCGGTTCTGAGGTGCAACGGCCCTTGGCGATTGTCGTCATCGGAGGACTCGTCAGCTCCACCTTGCTGACGTTGATTGTCTTGCCGGTGCTGTACCGGTGGATGGAGGGCCGGGTCGTGACTCAGGCCCGTGACACGGTGTCCGATGCCGCCGAGACAGCAGTGCCTGTGCTCGCTTCCGCAACCAGCAATGACCAAGCGGATGGAGTAGGGCCGGTGCATCCATAGTTCAAACATGACGGAATACTAATCCTGCAAGGAAGAGTCGATAAGTGGGCGATTGAAAGGGAGAGTAGGGTGTCATGGGTTGGTTCTCTCTCTGTGTAGCGGGGCTATTGGAAATAGGCTGGGCAATCGGACTGAAGTATACGGATGGATTCTCACGTCCCTGGCCTAGCGCCTGGACTGTGCTGGCCATGATCGGCAGTTTCTACTTCCTGGCGCTGGGGTTACGAACCATCCCAGTCGGGACCGGCTATGCCGTGTGGACCGGGATCGGAGCCGTCGGGACTGCCCTGTTGGGGATTGTGCTGTTTGCCGAGTCGACGGCCCTACCACGGCTGGCCTCACTCGTGTTGATTATTCTGGGAATCCTCGGGCTCAAAGCCAGTTCATAGCAGGATGCTGAAAAAGCCCGCCAGCTTCTCAAACGCGTGACGGGCATGATTGGCGAGACAGGCGAGACGTGCAAGCCCCTCCTTCGAGTGGCTCGCCACTCCCGCGGGTCTCGCGCTGCTATCCTGCCAGGGCCTGTCTTGTTATCCCATACATTCGACAAAGGCGATCTTCTGTGTTGCGGACTGCTATAATCCGAAGCCGTCGGCTTTCAGCGATCACTTTTCAAAATGAATAGGGTTCAGGATGGCACAGAAGGCCTCGATATCTTCTAAACGTTTCACGGTGGATCGATTGCTCTCGAAGCTTGGCATTGCCTCCCGTGGCACGAGCCAGGAATGGGTCCGTGCAGGGCGGGTCCAGGTCAACGGCCGAGTCATACGCGATCCGGCCACGTGGGTCTTGTGGCCGAAAGATTCTCTCTCGGTCGACGACCAACCGATTCACGACTCGGCCAAACGATTTCTCCTCTTTCATAAACCCAAAGGGGTCATCACGACGCACAGTGATGAAAAGGATCGTAAGACGATCTTCGATGTGTTACCGACGGACCTGGGCTATATGCATGCCGTCGGGAGACTCGATCAGGCGACCAGCGGGCTACTTCTGCTCACCAACGATTCGACTTTATCGAGCTATCTCACCGATCCTGCCCATAAAGTCATGAGGACCTACCTGGTCTCCGTGCGGGGAGAATTCACTGAGACACAAGCCAAAGAGGCCACAGTCGGAGTGGTCGAGGAGGACGAGCGCCTCCAGTGCCATACCGTGAAGATTCAGAAGAGTTCCGGACGTGAATCGCATCTGGAAGTCGTGCTGGTCCAAGGAAAGAACCGTGAAATCAGAAGACTGTTCATGGCATTGGGACATGAAGTGACCAGGCTCAGGCGCATTCAATACGGTCCCTTCAAATTGGAAGACCTCCCACCCGGTGCATGGCGCGAGATCCCGATCGCGGACGCGAGAAAAGTATTTATTGTGCGTCGTTCGTGAAAAGTCGTTCGTCTCTCGTCCGAAGAAAAGAGCCTATGGCGTATAGCCGATAGCAGGTGCAGGAGAAGCAGGACTCGCTTTGTCCGTACTGTCAGCCCTTCGCTATCAGTTCCTATTTCCAACGAGATACAATGCACAATTCACGGGTGTTGAGAACGCCAGGCTCTATCCTCAGCGGTTCGACTGCAGCACACCTCTAGAGATTCCCGTTGCACTCCCCGGATGGCGAGATGCGGAACAATCTTGCGGTCGGCTGGATCGGACCGCAAGATTGTTCGGTCATCGACCGGATAGTCACCCCCACCCGTACATCTATTTCACGGGAATACTGATCACGATCGCCCCCATAACGTCATTGATCTTGAAGTCCCGTTTAGGGCTGTCCGGATGGGCATTATGGCAGCCGATGCAAGCCTGGGTCACCGCAAGATCCGGATAGACGGCCTGGAAGTAACGGGCTCCTCCTTCTTTCACAAAACCAGTATAGGGTTTGGTCGGATGAGTGAGGACAGTACCCAGGCCTGCCTTTTCCAGCTCGCTGGAGGCGGCATTCCGCTTGTTGATCGGCCAGAGACTGATCAATCGATACTGTATGCCGAGGCCTTTTCTGGCCATGACGCGGCCCGACTCCATCAGGAATTGAGCCGGGAGCGGCAGCGTATTCTTCTGCTCCCAGTTCTCCGAGGCCACGACTATCCCCTTGGCCTGCATCCGTTCAACGACGTGCTTGGTGTAGACCTCACGGTCCGCTTCGATCACGGCGTGCACATAGTCCGCCACCATTTCGACGGGCAGACTCACAGCGGTCCCTTCCGTCGTCGCGCTGCTCGGCCAGACGAAGCCGGCGACGCCCAGCCCGAACACCAGCATGGGAACTCCCCATCGCAACTTGTTGGAGCATGTCATCGTAACCTCCTTGGTTTCCTCACGGACCGGTCGGCGTCATGCGCCGCGGTTCCATGAGGGGGTGAGGTGCGTTGCGGATACAAGATTTCACAGTCGTAACTATGAGCAGATGGATCAGTTCGACCGTCAAACTGGAGTCGGGAATGGCGTGAGAGGAGTGGAAGCCGTGACCTGCACGAGGCGGCTGAGTCAGCTGGTCGTGACGATCGCTGGAGTCGTAGAAGGAGGCCACGTAGTAGGAAAATACCGAAGCCATAGCCCGGTTCTCCCTGTCAGTATGATGTAACGTACCCACCGGATCATATGATGAATCATCATACTCTCCGGTCTGAAAGCTGTCCAACTAGCCGATTCACCACAGATTCATGCGGGTCATTTCTGCTCATGTTCGAGGCGAGGAGACGGTCAGAGTCTTGAGCCGGAGATACTCCTCATCCCGATAACCGTAGGCGCGCCGTTGAATCACCCGGATAGTGTTCGTCGAGCCCTTCGACAAAACCGAGAATTACCGTGTTGTTCATCGCTGCCCTCTGGTCTGTACAGAAAGCGAGTTCTATGCCAGGTGTGCCAATGGAGATTCGCCAGCAATTGACTGGATAAATAGGGGGCAGCCTTTCGGAGACATGTTGAAGACGTACCTAAAGAGATTCAGCCATGTATCTTTCAGGATCACAGAGCATGAGATCATGCGCTCATGGGTACAGTCCGAACGCTGTTGAGGATGCCGTAAGAGCGAGATCGAAGGTGATGGAGCACTGATGCCCATGCTGGGACGACTCAGATGACACCAATCACTGCTGTACTTGGGGGAAAGCGGGGAGTCGTTCAAGTAAGCAGCACCGCGCCGGGCAAGGGGATCAGGCGTCGCGAGAGGCACCTCTTCGTAGGTCGTTCGTGAAGCGTCGCTCGTCTCTCGTCCGAAGAAAAGAGCCTATGACGTATAGCCGATAGCGTATGGTTCGGAATGGAGAGCAGGAGTCTTCAGGGATCGTGAGTTACGGGCGGACGTCTGGCGGCAGGAGGTGCAGGAGCGAATCGAACACCTCGCGAGCGAGCGCCAACGCTTCTCTGGCCTCTTTCTCGGTGGGTTCTTCAGGGTTGCCTGGATACCGAAATCTCCAGGCGTACTCGGTGAGTTCCGCCGCTCGCCTGACCAAGGGTTCGAGTGTCGGATCCATCGCGGCGCACGCTTCCCCGATTTCGACAAGATTATGGGTCTTGCGATAGACCTGTCTATGCCAGGTAAGAAATCCCTTCATCGCCTTTTCGGCGGCTTGCTGCGTATGAAACACGATGTCGGAGGTTAACCCGAATTATTCATGACGGTTCGTCGCGAAATCGCTGAGCCGCGTCGCGAGACCGGCGCGCGGAGTCCTGAGGACCCGATGCGTACTCGTGCAGCACGGTGAGGGCGCGAGGGGCGAGCCCGCCGGACGGAGGCCTGTCGGAGCAGCGGATCGGCTATTGCAGCAGAAGCGTTCATGAGCAATGCGGGTTAAGGGTGGGACGGCATCCAGTTCGAAGGTTCCAGCGCGCAAGTCGTTCCTGGCCTTCGAGAACCAGGCACGGGTCTCTGCGACGAGGGCCGGATCATGGGCATGGAGTAGTTTGCCTTCCCGCATGACGGTGGCGGGTAACGACGCGGCCAGGTGAACCCGCGAATCGAAGGCGCTCCTGGTCCAGACCACCACGTCGGCAGCCGTGCCTATTCCCCATAGAACCCGATACGCCAGTTTGCTCCGCGTCCGTTCTGGTGGGGCCTGGTCCGGCACCACTAGGAGCAGATCGTAATCGCTATCCGGGCCGGCATCGCCGCGCGCCCGCGAGCCGAACAGAAAGATCTGTTCCGGTTCATAGGCCGTCACCAAGCGACGAATAATCCGTGCCAGAGCCGGGTCGGAGGTGGTCATGTCTGCGCAAATATCCATGCGGTAGCCCTCGGGATTTCAAAAAAGATCCCAGTCTCGTGGCTTTCCGCAGCTCTAAGTCATTTCAAGGGCATCGTCAACGCAGGAGCGTCTCCTCCGGGTAATATCGCCTGAATGCGCACCGGAAGGGGTGAGGAGGAGAGTGTTCGCCCGCTGGCGATCTGTTCCCAAGGGACGGGTGAGAGGGTCGAACGGCCTGCAGAACGTTCGCGAGATACGCCGCACTGGTGTTGAGCTGTTCGTGACGGAAGTCGCGGGAGGGGGGCTGGCTTGGAAGAAAGCCTGCCGAGCCCTCCAACTCTTCAAGCGAGGCGACCGGCGCTAATAAGTCACTGGCCATTCCTGCCTCCGAATCACACAGTAAAAGACTGTGCTCATCATGCCGCCAGTTGTTTGAGGGCGGGCTTGAGGCGTTTTCGTAATTGTCGATGCAAGTGGTCCTCCACGGCATCGATCAGCATATTCAGTTGTGTGTGTTGGAACCCCATCCGTTTCAGCCAGGGATCGCTCAGCGCGCCGACGAGCAGGCTCATCGCCGTCACGAAGAGCCCCACGGTGAGCGTGGCGCCCACGACTTGCCAGAAGGAGGGCTTCGGCGGAAACACGGAATAGAAGGCCGATCCGAGACTGGAGCCGAACATAAACGTGGAGGCCGCCCGGTCCTTGGCTCTGCTTCTGGCGATCTGATCGCCGATCCCTGAAAGGCCGAGCGAGTGATCGCCGAAGAAGAGCCATCCGGTCATCAGCGTCAGCACAGTCGCCGTGGTGTCGAAGACCAATGCACGGCTGGCTGCATGTTCGGCAATGAGATGGGGGATGTCTGACAGTTTTTTGAGTGTCTCGTCAGACAGTGCGCCTGATGCGAGCAGGGGAGCCAGCTGTTCATGATGCTTGATGCGTTCGAGCAATCCGTTCGGGGAGGCCTGCCAGTCACCCATCGTGCGAGGCCATTCCAGTAACTCCGTCGCAATCAGCCGTTCAATTTCTCTCTGATAACGTGTTTTGAGCCCCCTGGGTAGCCGTGTGATCAAGTCGGCGCCGGAGCGCCAGCCGACTTTCACCGGGATCTCGATGAGCTTTTTCACAAAGAGAGAGGGGATCGCCCAGAGGGCATTGATGGGGTGGCACAGTAAATCGCTCACGAGCGACTGTTTCTGCAGCGCGATGGTTTCCTGAAGCGAGAAGTGCCGCTCCACAAAGCTGTCCACGCGACTGCGGCAGTCCGCGATGTACTGGTCGATGCACTCTTCAAGACCCAGAATCGCGGTGGCTCTCTGCTGGTCATTCATAGGGGCACCCTCTCGACAAAGCCGTACTATACAGCGTTATGGCAGCGGCTCAAGAAAATCATGAATTGATCAAGTTTGGAGGGGCGAGAACGAACTAATGAGTGGGCTTTGAAGTCCGAGATAGGCGACCGACCACGAAAATACTGACTAGCGATATCAAGCTACCCTTCACGCTTCACGGGTGTCTGGAGCGTCATGCCCACCCTCTATCACTAGCGTCGTGGTCTTCAGTCGGTCGCGAACCCATGATCAACGTGGTTAAACATACCGGCATGGATGGCGCGGCGGCCAAAACAAGAGAAGATTGCTGCGAGAGGCTATTGCCTTCCCCCTCGCGGCGGATCTAGAATCACACTCCTCACTCCACATTATCTATGCCATTGCCTCGCACAATAGTCACACGCCCAAAGAAGCGACGTCAGGGCCTGGCTGTCGGGACCGCTCCCCCGCCGGTCGAACGGGGCGAGCAGGA
>JANOMG010000282.1:0-2642 GCA_031420175.1 Nitrospira sp. | reverse complement strand
GAACGAAAAAGACCATCCAGAAGTCGCGCCCTCGCAGTTCGAAATGAACTTTTCCTATGCGGAGGTGGTGCGTGCGGCCGACCATGTGCAGCTGTACAAACTGATCTGTCGCCAAGTGGCGCGATCCATGGGGTACACGGCCACGTTCCTGCCGAAGCCCTTTGTGGGGATCAATGGGTCCGGCATGCACACGAACTTCTCCTTGAGCAAGCAGGGCAAGAATCTCTTCTACCACGCGAAGGGGAAGAACGGCCTGTCCGATGTGGCCTGGGACTTCATTCTCAAACTCCTCAATCATGCGCCCGAGATCTGTCTCGTGCTCAATTCGTCGGTGAATGCCTATCGCCGGCTGGATCCGCATTTTGAGGCGCCGAACCAGATTAAGGTCTCGGCGATCGATCGCGGGTCCATGATCCGCATTCCGATGGCCAACGAAAAGACGGCGCGCATTGAACTGCGGTCCGTGGCCCCCGATGCCAACCCCTACCTCGTGCTGTACACGATGCTCAAAACCGGCTTTGAAGGGGAGCGTCTGGACACGGACAAGGCAACGGAGGACCGCGTGCGATTCCTTCCGAGTTCCCTCAATGAGGCGATCGCGCTGTTTCACGCGTCGAGGTTTATCGCCGACATCCTCGGCGAGGACAGCCGGCAGAAGTTTGTGAGCTTCAAACAGGCGGTAGCCGATCGCTCCCCTCACGAGCTCGGCACCATGGTGAAGGCGTCCGAAGTGCTCTTTCACCACGAAGTCACCAATCAGATGCTCTGGAATCAGTTTTAGGCAGGCTCGCCCGCATGATTCATGACGATTCGTGGCCCTTCGACAAAGCTCAGGGCGTATCTCGTGAAGCGTGAAGCGCTGGAAGCAGGTGCGAAACATGAAGCGCCCGGCTCCGGAACGAAATACGCTTCACGAACGACGGTTCACATATGCATATCGCGATTGCAGCAGAAGCGTTCACGAATCATGCGGGTGAAGGAAGAACGATGACAACAGGCGCACTACTCTACGAAGGTAAGGCCAAGAAGGTCTTTGCGACGGATAAGCCGGATCAGGTCGTCCAGTACTTCAAGGACGATGCGACGGCGTTCAACGCGCAAAAGCGCGGGACCATCGTCGAGAAGGGCGTCATCAATAACAAGGTATCCGAGCGGCTCTTTCGGTTGCTGGAACAGGCCGGTGTGCCCACACATTTTATCGAGCGACTCAGCGATCGGGAGTTGCTCACGAAGAAGGTCAATATTGTGCCGGTCGAGGTGGTGGTCCGCAACGTCGTGGCAGGTAGCTTGGCGAAGCGGCTGGGGTTGAAAGAGGGCGATCCCATCGAGCCGGCCATCGTGGAGTGGTACTACAAGAACGATGCGTTGGGCGATCCGCTTATCGCTGATGAGCATATTCG
This sequence comes from Nitrospira sp., assembly GCA_031420175.1. Classification (GTDB taxonomy): domain Bacteria; phylum Nitrospirota; class Nitrospiria; order Nitrospirales; family Nitrospiraceae; genus Palsa-1315. The sequence continues at coordinate 1,242 of JANOMG010000282.1, read as the reverse complement.
ATTGATGAAGTTGGCGACGGCAGAGCAAATGACGGAGATCAAAAGGCTCGCGTTGAAAATCAACAGTCTGTTGCAGCCGTTTTTCCTTGAACGACAGATGATTCTTGTCGATTTCAAATTGGAGTTTGGTCTGCACAACGGCCAGCTGATTCTTGCCGATGAAATTTCACCGGATACCTGCCGTTTCTGGGATCAGACGACAAAGGAGTCGATGGATAAGGATCGGTTTCGGAAGGATTTGGGGAAGATTGAAGAGGCGTATCGGGAAGTTTTGAGAAGAGTATGCGGATAATAAAGGAGGGCAGCAATGAACTTGCATGAGCTCCAAGAAAACTGGAACCGGTTCGGCAAACAGGATCCCTTATGGGCTATCTCATCCGATCCCGATAAGAAGGGTGGGAAATGGGCACCCAAACAGTTTTTTCAGACAGGGGAAGATATCATCTCTGAATTTTTCGAATACCTCTCCAACCTGGGGATTGCTATCCCTAGGTGGCATGCATTGGATTTTGGTTGTGGCGTCGGACGCCTGACGCAAGCGCTGGCGCCGAACTTTGACAAAGTGGCAGGCGTTGATATCGCTCCATCCATGATCAAACTGGCTCAGCAGTACAATCGGTTTGAGGGCCAATGCCGCTACTACCTCAACGAACGTGACGCTCTTACCCTGTTTAAGGATGATTCGTTCGATCTTGTGTTCTCGTTCCTTGTTCTCCAACATATTCATCCTCAGTGTGTGCGGCGATACTTGGCTGAGTTTCTACGGGTTCTTGCTCCGGGAGGAGTCCTCTATTTCCAGCTGCCAAGTCGATACCTCGGAGGCGAGGACACGCAGGCACCGCTGGATAAATATCGAGAAAACATCTCACCGGGGCTCAGGGTCCGTACACTCGTCAAGAATGTCACCCCACAGCCACTGCGACAGCTCTATCGTACGGTACGGGACTGGAACAAGGAACCTATCATGGAGATGTATGGAATCGAGCGTTCGGAAGTTGAATCAGTGCTGAAAGCGCATGGAGGTGTTCTTGTCGATGTTGTTGAGAAACGGCATACCCTCTCCAAATGGGAAAGCTTCTGCTACTGCGTGACCACCAAATAGTTGCATGAGGCCGGTTGTCGTGAGGAGTTGGAAGAGCTTATATGATGAAGTCATAACAATTTCCTCATTGGAATTTCGCAATTCTTATAGTGAGCCCGTTTGAAGTGAAGAGAGAAAAAGCGTGAAGGGGTTTCGGGGAT
>JANOMG010000281.1:0-2395 GCA_031420175.1 Nitrospira sp. | reverse complement strand
CGAATAAACAAGCTAAAGTCCGCGTCCTGAGCGGGTTTTCATCTTAGAAGCGCCGAGTAGCGCCGATTGGAACGCAATGGCTGATTTCCCCAATAAAATTCGTATCACCGTCGGCTCGGTACGGCTCGACGCAGAACTCAAGTCGACGAAAACAGCACAGGAAGTGTACGCCGCGTTGCCGGTTGACAGTCCAGTCAACACCTGGGGCGAAGAGTTCTATTTTAAACTGGCCGGGGTCAAGGATCATCGAGAGACGGCGACGAACCAAGTGAAAGTTGGCGATGTCGCTTTCTGGGGCGCCGGGCAAGTCCTGGCTATTTTCTTCGGACGTACCCCGATGAGCATGGGGCAGGATCCCGTCCCGGCCGACCGGGTCAATGTGATCGGGCGTATTGTCGGCGATGCCTCGGTATTGCGTAACGTGATGGACCAGCCGAACATCCGGATCGAGAAGATCTAGCCATGAGACTCTCGAAAGAACGCGTGCGTCACATCTCAGAGTCGGTGGCCACCCGGCTGCAGCAAGAAGGGCAACTGACGATTGTCGGGGATCGCAAGGCGTTCGTCGAGGAGATCGACCATGCCATTCTCGAGGAACTGTCGATCGAAGACCGCCTGAACGCCGAAGTACGACAGATGTTAAAAGCCTACGAGCAAGATATCGAGCGAGGGCAAGTGGACTTTCAGCGGATGTTCACCATGGTCAAGACGAAGCTGGCGCGAGAGCGGGGCATCATTCTCTGAGAAGTGATCAGTGAGAAGTGATCGGTGATGAGATGGGATGGCAGGACATGATGAAGTACGCAGCACTGATCACACATCACCCTTCACGCGGGGACCGGACATGTTGAGCGAAGACAAAATCAGCCATCTCTCCCACATCATTCTTCACGCGGTGAAGAAAAGCCCGCTGGTGACGGTAGGGGCTGACGACGGGCGGGTCCTCAAAGAGATTAAGAAGGTGCTGGCAGCCGAGTTGGCACAAGAGGCAGAGATCGATCGAAAGGTTCGGGCCAAGTTGGCCTCCTATTCCCGCGGGATCATCGAGGGCAGTGGGGAATGGGACGTGCTGTATCGGAAAACGTGTGAAGAAGAATCACGGAAACATACGAAGGGGTGAGGTGCCGATGAAACCTGTATCTGCCATGAAATACCTATCCCTCCTTGGAGTGGCCCTGTTGCTGCTCGGTTCTGTGGCCTGTGCCAAGAGTAAGGAGAAGCCGTTGGTTCCGTTGGCGCTTGAGTCCGGAGTCAAGCCGCAAGCCGTGAGCCTGACCGAACAGGGCACACAGGCCTATCAATCCAGGCAGTTCGACGAGGCGAAGAAGTATTTTTCCCAAGCGATGGATGCGGCTCCGCAATCGGGGCCCGCGCATTACAACTATGCCTTGGCCTTAAATGCCCTGGGCGATACGGAGCAAGCACGACAACAGTTTTTAGACGCGGCGAATCTGGCTCCCGGCGACAAAGTCATCTGGGATTCTCCCGCGCTCCGTCCCTTCGGCAGCCCGGAAGGTCCGAAAGTGCACAAGGAACATCCGGTCGGGACCAGCAGGCCTGGCATTGGAAGCGGCCCGCGGTAATCTGATTGATGGAGAGGGAGTGAGCTGAGATGGCAACAGAACTAGAAGTTGGGAAGAAGGCTCCGGCGTTTTCGCTCCCTGACCAATCGGGAGAGTCGGTCAGCTTGAAGGATTTTGTTGGCAAGCAGGTGGTCCTCTTTTTTTATCCCAAAGACGATACACCGGGTTGCACCAAGGAATCGTGCGACTTTCGCGATGCCATCACGCCGATCAAGAAGGCGGGGGCCGTCGTGCTCGGTCTGAGTTTCGACGGCCAGGCGTCCCATCAGAAATTCATCAAGAAGTTTACCTTGCCGTTCCCGTTACTCAGCGACGAGGAGAAAGTCGTCGCGACCGCCTACGGGGTCTATAAAGAAAAAAGCATGTACGGCAAGAAGTATTGGGGCATCGAGCGCAGCACCTTTGTGATCGACCAGGCCGGTAAGCTGAAGGCGATCTTCCGCAAGGTTAAGGTTGATGGTCATGTGGATGAGGTGCTTGCGGCCCTGAAGGCGTAATCTCCTGGCAGGATGCTCAAAAAGCCCGCCAGCTTCGTTCTCGCATCGCTCAGATCCTCAACGTACCCCCGAGGGTACGCCTCCGGTCTTCGCTCGCTGCGGCCTTGCTGACGGCCTTTTTGAGCATCCTGCGTGGGTTTCTCTTGTTGTTTCGGGCGTGAAGATCCGTGACGGTTTAGCGTGCACACATAGTTTTTCCGCAACCTGCTAGGTGGCTGTGCGGCCTATGAGTATTCTTTTCCGCAGAGCCAGTCTTTTTACCATCCTCATGTTCTTGACTGCGACCGCTAGCCTCTTTGGGGTAGAGCCGGTTCC
>JANOMG010000280.1:0-5638 GCA_031420175.1 Nitrospira sp. | reverse complement strand
CCAGTTCTCCGCCTCGACTCATCCCGCTCCCGATGGCCCTGGAGTGGGCCGAGCGACATGAAGAGGAATCCCGACAGACCTGGCCTGGCTCATCCCTCTTAGATCAGGTCCTCGACAACATGTGGCGCTTTCTCAGCCAGGCGTTTCAGAAGAAGTGACGGGTGATGAGCCATTACGCTGCACCTCTATGGTCTTCCACTCATGACTCATCACCCATCACAGATCACTCATCACATGACCATGGCACATGACATCGAAGGAGAACTGCACATGCAAAAACCCGTCATCGTCTGTTTAGATTTGGAAGGCGTGTTGGTGCCGGAGATCTGGATCAACGTCGCACTCAAGACCGGCATTGAGGAATTGAAAATTACGACCCGTGAGATGCCGGATTACGATGCCTTGATGAAACGACGCCTGGCCATTCTTGATCAGCACAAGCTGACCATTCACGATATCCAAAGCGTCATCGACAAGATGGGCCCGCTGGAAGGGGCCAACGACTTTGTCGCATGGATTCGCGAGCGCTGCCAGGTGATCATCTTGTCCGATACGTTCTACCAATTCGCCCAACCGCTGATGCGCCAGCTGGGATTCCCGACGCTCTTTTGCAACCAGCTGGAAATCGATCCAGCCGGCCGCATCGTCAACTTCCACATGCGGATGCCGAACCAGAAAAAACATTCGGTGGCCGCGTTCAAATCGCTGAACTTTTTCACCATGGCTGCCGGCGACGCCTACAACGACACGGCTATGTTAGGAGAGGCTCATGCGGGATTCTTCTTCTGTCCGCCGGATCATCTGCCCAAGGAGTTCCCGCAGTATCCGGTGACCAAGACCTACAAGGAGTTGCAAGTGCGCTTCGCGGAGGCGGGAAATCTATAGTAGCTGTCAGCCTTCTACACGGTTCCTCCCCTTGGTAAGGGGAGGCTAGGAGGGGTAGAAGCTCGCGCGATCTGACAAGAGCGACCTCCCCTTGCCCCTCCTTACCAAGGAGGGGTGAAGAAGCTGATGGCTGATAGCTTATTGAGTTTCATTCACCACCGCCAGCACGCGCCGGCCATAGCGCTCCGCCTTCAACTCGCCGATACCTGGAACCTCCAACAGAGCCGCGGTTGTCGCAGGCTTGTGGCTGGCAATGGCTTTCAACGTCTTGTCGTGAAAGATCACGAAGGGCGCGACGTTCTCCTCTTCGGCAAGCTCCGTGCGGAGTTGCCGGAGCCGTTCAAAAATCTGTTGGTCTGCCGGCGAGGCTCCAAGGGCCACGATCGGAAGGGCTCTGTCGCGGGACGGCTTCTTCAACGGCATATCTCGCGGGCGTTTCTCCGCACCCTTCAATAGCACGGCACTGGTTCCTCGTAGACTCTCCTGCCCCTGCCCCGTCAGATCGATGGTGGGATACTCCGCGCCTTCAACCTGAAGATAGCCCGACTCGATCAGATCCTTCACGAGCCCGGTCACGGATGGCTTCGAGAGCGCACGACAAGTCCCGTACGTTGGACAGGCTTCCCCGCCAAAGGCCATCAGCACTTTCGAACGGCTGCCTCGGAGAATCTCAACGATGCGGCTCACCCCAAACCTGCCCCCGCACCAGGACACCGTCTCTAGGACAGCCTTCGCGGAATCGGCATCGTCTCGGGAGACCTCTCGACAAGCCTGCTGCACCGGCGCGACACAGCGATCGCAGAGGCCGCAAGGGCCCAACGCTCGCTCGGCTTCATCACTGAAATAATCGAGAATCGCGAGTTGCCGGCAAGTCAGCACGGACACATAGCCCAGCATTTCTTGAAGCAGCGTTCTCATCCGCGCGGCGCGATCTGAGCCTTCAGGGTCTTTTGCCGCTAACTGAATGAAATATTCCTGCGTGGCCAGATCCCGTTCATGGAATAGCAGCACGCAGGCAGCGGGCTGCCCATCGCGGCCGGCCCGCCCGACCTCTTGATAATAGGCCTCCACACTTCCCGGAATGTCGAAATGGACAACCAGCCGGACATCCGACTTATCGATGCCCATACCGAAGGCATTCGTCGCAGCGAGAATCCTGACGGTCCCCCGGCGAAAGTCGTCATGCACGAGCCGGCGCTCTTCATCGGAAAGCCCGGCATGGTAGTAGCCCACTGATTGGTTTGAATGTCCTAGCCACTCCGCCACTTCCTCGACCGCCCGGCGCGTGGCGCAATAGACCAGGATCGTGCCTTTCTCCCTCTCGCGCACCAGACGCTCCAACGTCGCCAGCTTCTCCTGGCGGGACTGACAGGGGCGGACAGACAGGGCCAAATTAGGCCGACGGAATCCCGCAACCAATTTGAGCGGATCACGGAGCGACAGACGTTTGCACAGATCGATTTGCACGCGGGTGGTGGCCGTGGCCGTCAGGGCGAGGCATGGAGGATTCGTGAGTTCCTGGCGGAGGCGGCCGATTTTGAGATAGTCCGGCCTGAAATCGTGGCCCCACTGGGAGATGCAATGCGCTTCGTCGACCACCAGCAATGACACCCAGAGGGTGCGCAAGAGCTGGAGAAAGCCCTCATGCTGCATCCGTTCAGGCGCCAGATAGAGCAACTGTAGCCGCTTCTGATTGAGGTCTTGAATCACGCGGTGTTTTTCAGAGCCGGTAAGGCCTGAATGAAATGCCGCAGCCTTGATCCCTCGCTGTTTCAAGCTCGCCACCTGATCTTGCATGAGGGCGATCAGCGGAGAGATCACCAGGGTCAACCCTGGCAAGAGGGTCGCGGGCAATTGGTAACAGAGCGATTTCCCCTGCCCGGTCGGCATGACCGTCATCGCGTCGCGCCCGGCCAGCACCGCGCGAATGACCTCCTCCTGACCAGGCCGAAAGGTCGCAAAGCCGAACTGTTCGCTGAGCTGTCGAGTCAGATCATCCACGGCAAGGTTATTCAGAAAGATTGGAGGTGGCGATGAGTGAGATAGCGAGCAGAGTATAGATGACTGACTGACGGTGGGCAAGCCGGGGATTCGAGCCACAGCTCTCAGCAACCAGCTTGCGAAATGAAATACTTCAGAGACTGAACACTGACGGCTCCGATCTATTCCTCCCCTTTAAGGGGAGGTTAGGTGGGGTAGCGTCTCTGGCTCGGCCACACGTTGATCGTGGCAGTCTGAGGGAAGCTAGGCGATGCGGCGTAAGGCTTGAATAGTGGGCAGGGTCAGAATAGTTTTCCCTACTTTGTGCTGTGCGCACTTCACGTCATAGAGGGCCTGCAGATTCATCCAGAATTGTGCACTCGTGCCGAAGAAGTGCCCGAGCCGAATGGCGGTATCTCCTGAGATCGCGCGGCGCCCGTTGAGAATTTGGGTAATGCGGCTGCTTGGCACCTTCAGATGCCGTGCCAAAGCCGCGGCACTCAATCCTAACTCGCGAAGCTCTTCAACTAAATGTTCGCCTGGATGAATCGTGGTCGAAGACATAGGATTGACCCTTCAGTGATAATCGACAATTTCGATATTGATTGGACCCGGCGAGCCCTTGGGCCATTGGAAACACACTCGCCACTGGTCGTTGATCCGAATACTGTATTGCCCTTTCCGATTCCCTTTCAATGTTTCGAATCGGTTCCCAGGTAAGGCTGCCAGGTCATGAAGACTCGTCGCAGCTTCGAGCCGATCGAGTTTCAGCCGCGCCATACGCTCAATCCCCGCGAAAGCAGGAACCCGCTTCCCATGAGCCAAATCAGTAGTCCGTCGATCTGCGCAGCTCACGATCACAGCGTATTCTAGGAAGGCGGACACGTGACGTCAAGAGTCCTTCTCTATCATGCCAGAGGACTTCGCCTTGAAAATGTGGGATTCCCGAACGGAACTGGAATTGGCCTATAACGCGATCGCCCGAGGCAGCCTCATGAGGAGCGACCTCCCCTTGCCCCTCCTTACGAAGGAGGGGAAGAAGAAAGCTCTCAGCCTTCAGCTGTCAGCTTCTGCAGGAGTAGATTTCGGAGGATGAGAAGAAGACCAACAAGTGGCGAAATACATTATCGCGCGGCCAACGTGGAAAACTGGTCCGAGTGCAGGAGCCGCTCATCGGCTGTCAGGAGTGTCAATCCATATACAGCGGCAGTCGCAGCAAGAAACCGATCGGCTGGATCTTGATGGGAAAGCTCGATGTGCCGACTCATCAACGCAACGGCATGGGTGAGAGGGGCTTCCCGAAATGGAATCGTATCCAGCAGACGCTGAATCCATCCGGCAGGATCAGGTTGAAGTTGAATACGCTTCTTCTCAGCCAACAGATGCACTTCCCAGAGCGTGATGGGGGACAACCAGAGCTCGTTGTGAAGATGTTCTAACTCGGCCCGTATCTTTGCAGAGAGCTGATCCGGCTCAAGCACGGCCCAGAGCAGGACGTGAGTATCGAGCAGAAGCTTCACGAGCGAAGGGCTTCCCATTCCTCAGAGCTGGAGCTGGAGATGGGATCGATAATGTCACCCGTGATGGCGCCGGAACTGGAGAGCGAGCCCAGCCATGACTGTGGCATTGATGAGGGAGGAGGTGGGCCCACCTGCGCGATAGGTTCCCCCTTGCGAAGGACCAGAATAGGTTTTTTCGTTCGGTTGACTCGGGCAAGAATAGCCAAACACGTCGCCTTGAAATGAGAAATCGAGACCTCTTCCATCTCAGTATGTTTGCGCACTTTACTCATGCCGAAACCATACCATGGTCAATGACTATGGTCAACGACACGAGCGACATCAGCTCTCGGCGGACGGCTGTACTGTATTCCTCCCCTTTGTAAGGGGAGGCCAGGAGGGGTAGCGCTTCTGCGCTCGATCAACCGTTGATCGTGGCAGTCTCATGAGGAGCGACCTCCCCTTGCCCCTCCTTACGAAGGAGGGGAAGAAGAAAGCAGTCAGCTATCGGTTTTCAAGAAATAGATTTTCAAGATGAGAGGAAGACAATCGGGACGCTCCCATCAGACCAGGATCTCGACGCTCTGCTCTAGCAGACTGCGGAAAAACTCGGTGCCTGCGATACACACGGGCGAAATACTCCGTATGGCATGGAGGCCTCAATCGCTTCAGGATGCTCAAAAAGGCCGTCCAGCAAGGCCGCAGCGAGCGAAGAGGCGAGGCGTACGCGTCGGTACGTTGAGCCTCTTCGTGAAGTGAGAACGCCGCTGGCGGACTTTTTCAGCATCCTGCCAGCTCCGCCTTGCCCTCCATGGTCTCCAGCCAGCCCGCGATGGCCTCCTTTACATTGGCCAGAGCTTCTTCATGCGTCTTGCCTTGAGACAAGCAGCCCGGCAAGGCGGGTACTTCGGCCACAAAATATCCGGCTTCATCCTGTTCAATCAGTACGTGGAGCTTCATCGCCATGTCTCCTATTGCCCTGGCAGGCCAGCGGACGCGTGATGTTTGCAAGTGTACTGCATGGATCGGACAGTGACACACTCTCCTCCATACCGACTGACAGCCATCAACGAAACACAAAGAAGCCCCACTGGGGATCTCCCAGCGGGGCTTTCTTTTTTCGCAGGGGCCGAGAGATCCTCTCGCCCTTAGCCTTATGCCTCTTGCCTGATTCAAGAAATTCATCCAGAGTTGGACATAGGCCCAGTCTTGGTTGCTGCTGGTACCCAGGTTCTCCCGGATGTAGCTGCCGGCAAACAGGTGGCCATAGGCCG
>JANOMG010000279.1:0-5109 GCA_031420175.1 Nitrospira sp. | reverse complement strand
CCGACCCGGCCAGTGCGCACATCAGGGACTTGCAGACTTGAAGATGAAATTTCCCGACGCGTTTGAGATTGAGCATCGTATAAAACGTGGCCGTCTCATAGACTTGGGACGGGGTCAGACGCAAGAGCCCCGCGATCTCCTTCATCGCCGTCTCGGACACGAAGCCCTCGTCCTGTTGCGCCAGGTACAGCAATGGAATCAACGCCGAGCGCTTTACCGGATACCGGCTCAGGATGTCGTCAATTTCTTTCTGATGCTTCTCTTTCAGCATTTTCCCCGCTACCACAACAAGATGAGGCTGGAGCCAGTGTGTCCCAATGTGCGCGCGTCGAACGAGGCCTTCTGAGGCGCGCGTTCCGCGAGCACTGCGGACGCCTGGCTCCTACGCCTCATCGATCACATTCTCCCATCACGATATCGTACGTTCCGAAGATCGTGATGATGTCGGAAATCAAGTAGCCTCGCGCCATGTGGTCGAAGGCGCCCATATGCACAAAGGACGGCGAGCGAATCTTCAGCCGATAGGGACGGGCGCTGCCGTCGCTGACAATAAAAAATCCCAATTCGCCCTTCGGGGCTTCGGTCGCACAGTAGGTCTCGGCCTTGGGCGGCTTGATGCCCTGGGTGTAAATGATGAAATGATGGATCAAGCTTTCCATGTCCCGCATGACCAGTTCTTTGGGCGGCGGGATATATTGCGGCGCCTCGGCCATGATTGGCCCCGCCGGCAGCTGATCGAGACATTGGGCGATGATCCTGGCGCTCTGCCGCATCTCTTCCATGCGAATCCAGTACCGGTCGTAGGTATCGCCGTGCTTGCCGATCGGCACGTCCCACTCGACCTTGTCATACACGCCGTAGGGCTCGACCTTGCGGATATCGTAGGCGACGCCCGACCCTCGCAAGACCGGCCCGGTGCAGCCGAAGTTGATCGCGTCCTCGGCCGAGAGCACGGCCACGTTCTTCGTGCGGCCGAGCCAGATGCGATTCGACGCGATGAGCGAGTCGTATTCCTTGACCTTCTCGGGAAAGGTGTCGAGGAACGCTCTCATCCGTTGGACCAGCTCGGGGGTGAAATCGCTGTCGACCCCGCCGATGCGATAATAGTTCAGCGTCAGACGGGCGCCGCAGAGCTGTTCGAACATATCCAGCAGAATTTCGCGCTCCCGGAAGGTCCAGAAGAACACGGTCATCGCGCCGATATCGAGGGCCTGCGTGCCGAGCCAAAAGAGGTGCCCGATGATGCGTTGCATCTCGGCCACGAGGGTCCGGATGTATTCGGCCCGGACCGGCACGGTGATCTCGAGGAGTTTCTCCACGGCCCGCACGTACGCGTAGTTGTTGGACATGGCGCAGACATAGTCGAGCCGGTCCGTGTGCGGGATGATCTGCATGTAGGTCAGTCCCTCGGACAATTTCTCGACGCCTCGATGCAGGTACCCGAGGTCCGGTGTGGCTTTCACGATCCGTTCGCCGTCCAATTCGAGTACCACACGCAAGACGCCGTGGGTGCTCGGATGCTGTGGCCCCATGTTCAGCAGCAATTCTTCTTTCCGTCGGGAACCGGGCAAGCCAGGCTCGGCGCGAAAGGCGTTCTTCTGCTCTTCGGGGATCTCACTCTCAGTGACGTCGAGCGGGGGTTCGTCCAATCTCGGGATGAAGTCGAACTCGCTGCGCCAGCCACGCCCTTCGGTCGGAAAGTCTTTTCTCAACGGATATCCCTCGGCATAATCTTCCGGCATCAAAATGCGCCGGAGATCGGGATGGCCGGAAAAGTGAATGCCCATCATGTCGAACACTTCGCGTTCCAGGAACTCCGCTCCCTTCCAAATGCCGGTGACCGACGCAATCGTCGGGGCGTCTTCCGTGAGGCGGACCTTGAGTCGAAGACGGTGCCGAAGAGGGAGCGAGTGCAAGTGGTAGACGACCTCGAACCGTAGCTGGTCTTCGGGATAGTCGACCGAGCAAATATCGGTAAGATGGTCAAAGGCCGCCTCCGGCGCATCGTGTAAATAGCGCGCAATATCCAGCAGGCGCGCGGAGGCCACAGAGACAGCGGTCTCGGCACGTGCGGTATCAACGCGGGTCGCGAGGATCGCGTCCGGGAATTTTGTCTTTAGGCTGTCGAGCAGGGCTTGCATAATTCTAATTGCGAGAAGTGCGCGACTTGCGAGAAACGCGCGATTGGCCAGTCACGCATGTCCCGCCATTCTCGCTCGCCTCGCGGACTATTTTACGAACACCTTTTCCCGTTGAATCTTTTCTTGTAATTTCAGCAATCCATCGATCAACGCTTCCGGACGGGGCGGACAGCCTGGCACATACACATCGACCGGAATAATCTGGTCGACGCCTTGGACCACGGCGTAACTATTGTAGTGGTTGCCGGAGGTGGCGCAGGAGCCCATAGAAATGACATACCGTGGTTCCGGCATCTGGTCGTAGATACGGCGGATCACCGGCGCCATCTTGCGCGTCACGGTGCCGGCGATGATCATGAGATCGGACTGCCGGGGCGAAGCCCGAAAGACCCCGGCGCCGAATCGATCCAGGTCGTACCGCGACGACACACTCGCAATCATTTCAATGGCGCAGCAGGCCAGGCCGAACGTCATCGGCCACAACGCCGATTTCCGGGACCAATTCACGACCGCATCTAGATTGGTCGTCAGAATGTTCGCCTCAAACTGTCTCTCCAGAAAGCTCATCTGTTCTTATTTTCCTCTCTCTCCCCACGCATCGATGGGGACGGGTGGCCTGGTCGGCTCCCATTGCGCGCATCAAGTGAGCACATTCTGATCGTGCGCGCTCTGCGAGCACAGGAGTCGACCAGGCTTCCCGTCCATCCTAGTCCCACTCGAGCGCCCCCTTTTTCCAGGCGTACCAGAATCCGACCAGCAGGATGCTCAGAAACACGAGCATTTCGATGAGCCCCAGCAGGCCGAGCGACTGAAACCGGACGGCCCAGGGAATCATGAAAATGATCTCGATATCGAAAATGACAAACAACATCGCGATGATGTAGTAGCGCATCGGAAACTGGATGCGCGCGTCGGAAAACAACGGGCTTCCGCTCTCATAGGGGGTCAGCTTGGCGCGATAGGGACGACTCGGCCGGACGAACCAGCCGGCGCCAAGCGAGACAGCGCCAAAGACAATGGCCATACCGATAAACAAGAGAATCGGTATGTAGTTCTCGGGAATGGCGGTGTTACCCATCTTCGTTACGCCTGTAGGCTAGGGGTGAGGGGCGAGCGGCTAGAGGGAAGACTCTGACCCATCGCCTCGTGCCTCTCGCCTCGTGCCTGGCTCGTCGTCAGTGCAGAACCAAAGAACGGCTTGAATTTCAACCCGGCCAAATCTGGGCGTTCAACCCCTCGATGTTGCACCAGGATCTTGAAGGTCCGTCCCATCCCGTCCGGCTTGAGAAGCTGGATGGCCGAGCCAAACTCCGGACTTTCCGGATCGAGTTGGCCGATCATCTCTTCGGCTCCGAGCCCCATGAGAAAACTCATCTGATTGGTAAAGCCTGTCACGCTCAAGCCTGCGGCTGTTCCGACGGTTGCCAGACTGGTAAAGTCCACATGGGCGGTCATATCTTGTTGTCCGATGCGCACATAGGGCACATCGCCGGTCAGTTGCTGGTAGTAGCAGAGGAATGTGCCGTCCTTTCGATCCGGTCCGTACAAATCTTCCGCCGTATGGCCATAGTCGATGGTCACCACGAAGCCGTGATCGATCCGCTGCGCGACCTGTTCCATCCATTCCAGGGCCTGGAGATTCACCTCGGTGCGGTACCCGTCCGGCCAGCTTGGGTCGAGTCTCTGGATATATTGATCGAGCGCAGGATTCGACAGGGGCTTGAGACCTTCCTCAAAGCGCCCATCCCGATAGTCGACGAAGAGTTCTTGTGCCTGACCGGCGACCATTTGAATGCGGTGAACCGGGAAGGCATCCACGAGTTCATTGCTGAAGAAGAGGCCGGTCACGCTCTGAAGGGCGAGGGCGTCCAATCCTTCGATCCAAGTGACCTGTCCTGGCTCGCGCAGCCAAGGGGCCAGGTTCTGTCGTTGGAGTGCCTGCATCGCGGGGCTCCGTTCGATCAGCACGTAGCGAGCGCGCGAGGCGAAGTCGTCCTGCTTGGCATGGATCGCCGCCAGACAATCCCGGGCGAGCAAGCCTTTGCCGGCACCCATTTCAACGATGGTGAAGGGGAGGGGGTGGCCCAATAATTCGTCCATTTGCCGGGCCTGCGCCGCAATGGCGCGGCCAAGAATCGGATGCACATCGGAGCTAGTGTAGAAATCGCCGGACCAGCCGATACGTTCATGGTCCGCACCGTCCGGTTGGCGCATGTAATAGCCGTAGTGAGGATGGTAGAGGGCCAGTTCCATGAAGCGGACGAAGGGCATGGGTCCGTTCCGGATGATCTCGGACGAAATGGCAGCGACGAGTTCAGGATGTCCCAATGACACAGACCACTCCTTCGGCTCTGTGAAGACAGCTCGAACCAACCCGAGAAAACGGGCAGACTATGCCTGCACCTCAGGGAGGGGAAAAGAGGCGTAGATTAACTTTCCAGTCGCCGCGAAGTCAAGGCGAAGAGCATTGGAAATTCAGGCAAATCTCCCTATTCGAGGGGGTGTAATACTCCAGAGAAATGTTTCGTGATGAAGGACTGCTTGGCTGGGGGTTTGGGAGGCACAGGACGTTGCCTAACCTTCCTGCTTTTCCTTGCCCCATTGTTCCGCACAAACTCCCACATCCTATTCTTCTCTCCACGAGGAATTGCCGGACTTGTGTCCCAGCATTGGTCAGCGCGCAATACCTTGCACTTCAGCTAGCAGCCTGTCGGACTTATGACGTAAATCATTGTTTTTATGTATATGTCATATTATGAAATTTCTTCGGTCTTACAATTAATCAATATGTTACGCATTCACAAAAGTCCAAGGCCGACAGGCTCCTAGGGCCAGAAGGACAGCGCCGGCAAGTCTGGCGATGATCGTCCTTGTCCACAACATCTGACAAAGCTCCATTTACGCCATGGCGATGATTCAATCGGCTTCCTTCACCGATACCGAGGCACCGTCGGATCAACTTGCACAG
>JANOMG010000278.1:0-5876 GCA_031420175.1 Nitrospira sp. | reverse complement strand
GACCGTATCAATACATCGGCGATGTCGTTTTTGAACGGCGGCGAAGCTACGACCGGCAGCGGCTACGGCATGCGGGTTGAGCCGTTGAGTGTGCGGCTGCTGAACAATCCCGATCCGTCCAAACTGTTCGTCTCAGGTATCCATGGAGATCCGGGCACTCCGCTGTTACGGGCCTATCTCGGGGATCCGATTGTGGTCCGGGCGCTGGTGGGCTCGGCCAATGAAGTCCATACCTGGCACGTGACGGGTCACTGGTTCCCGATGGAGCGGTATGGCATCACCGCGATGCCGCGCAGCACGATTCACTTGGCGATCGGTGAACGCTACGACCCGGCCATTCCAGCGGCCGGCGGCCCACAGAAGATGGCAGGGGACTATCTCTACCACAGCGGCCGGGCCTCGCATTTTGCCGAAGGCAGTTGGGGCATGATCCGGGTCCATGACGAGCTCCAGCCGACGCTGAAGCCTCTACCTGGGCGGGAAGAGATCCAGAAGTCGGCTCCATCGGTCTGTCCGGCGGACGCGCCTATGAAGTCCTTCAATGTCCTGGCGGTCGACCAGACCCTTCGTTACAACGAGGGGACACCGGGCGTGATGGAAGTGGACATGGAGCGTAAACTGGTGTTGGAGAATACGCAGGGCAAGATGTATGTCCTGGAAGGGGATCGCAACCGGGTGAAAGCCGGTGAGCTCAAGCCCAGTCCGCTGACGCTCCACGTGAATGTGGGGGATTGCGTCAAGGTGAACCTGAAAAACGAGATGGCGAAGGAACGGGCCGGTTTCCATGTGGATATGATGGCGTTCGATCCGAAGGATTCATTTGGCGCCAATGTCGGCAACAATCCGGGAGATCAGACGGTCGCACCGGGCCAGAGCCGCACGTATACGTACTACGCGCATCCCCAGTACGGTGAGTTAGCTGCCATGGTTCAGGATTGGGGCAATGTAGTGGAGAATCCACGGAACGGCCTCTTCGGGTCCATCATCATCGGTCCGAAGGGATCAACCTACCGGGATCCGGTCACGGGTGGTGACTTGACGATGCGGAGTAGCTGGCGCGCGGATGTGATCGTGGATCGATCGATTCCTGGGAACGAGAACCGGAAAAACTACCGTTCGTTCTCGCTCATGTTCCAGGATGAAGATAATATCCTGGGCGTCAGCTTCATGCCCTACCTCCAGCAAAATGCGGGTATCACCGCGGTGAACTATCGGTCTGAGCCAACAGCCTACCGGATCGAGAAGGGCTGTGAGATGTCTCAGGTGTTCAGTTGTACGAAGACCGGGGACCTTCCGGCGACGCCCTTGCTGGCAGCCCACGTGGGCGATCCTGTCGCCGTCCATGTGCTCGGTGTGTTCAGTGAACAGGTACAACTCTTTACCCTGGACGGTCATGAGTGGCCGCATGAACCCTACATGATCGGCGCGGATCAGGTGAGCACCATGGAGTTCGGGGGCTCCGAGGTCATCAACGCGTACCTGAACGGCGGGGCAGGAGGACCGAACCAGTTGGTCGGAGACTACCTCTGGAAGAACCAGCGTCCGGCCTACATGCATGCAGGCCAGTGGGGCCTCTTTAAAGTCCTCCCGGCCGGCGATCGGCAGATCCTGCCGCTCATGCCGCAGGCTGCTGACACGCGCACGACCGGTCATCCATCGGACCGTCCGGTGGTGCGTACCTCCGGTGTTGACGGAGGGCAGCGGTAAGGCGGGTAAGGGTGCTGTCCGTGAATCGGACATAGAGGTCTGGAGCGGGGGAGCAAGGTGGCTCCCCCGCTCTGCTTTGTGTGATGGTCGCATGGGAGGTCCTGGTCGATGATGAAGAAAAGAAGAGTAACGTTCCGTCTTGCGATGGGCTTGGGGTTGTGGCTGCTCGGAATCGGACAGGGAGCCGCCTACGAAGAGGCACCGGTTCTGAATGGGGGCACCGTGACGGGCACGATCACGTTGACGGGTGAGGTTCCGCCTCCTAAGAGCTTCGAGTTGCGCCGGGCGCCGGATCCCGCATTCTGCGGAGCGCTCTCCGATGGTTTGGGCTATCGGCTGCTGCGCGAGGTCGCGGTCGGCCAAGCAGGCCGACTCCAGGATGTCGTAGTGATGATTGAGGGCGTGCGGGCAGGCAAACCATTTGTTTGGGAGGAGACCCGGCTCGAAACCAACATCTGCCAGTTCGTGCCGTTCGTATCGGTGGTGCGGGACCATCATCCGATCGCCGTGACGAACCTGGATCCGGTGGCCCACGATCTCCAGATCTACGAGCGGGACGACGAACATGTGTTCATTATGTTGCATCGCCCGGCGTTGATGAAGGCGGGCACGGCCGACGTGGTCAAATTTACCGGTGAGCGGAGAGAGATCACGATGCAATGCGGCATGCATCCCTATATGCAGGGCCATGGCGTGGCGGTCGATAATCCCTACTATGCGATGACCGGGCTTGACGGCACGTTCACGATTAAAGACCTTCCGTCCGGCACCTATCGGGTGAGGGCCTGGCATCCGATCCTGGGAACGCAGGAGCAGCAGCTGACCGTAGCGGCAGGAGGGACGGCGGCACTAGGATTCACGTTCCATGCACGGTGACAGAATGACGATGAGCCGGCAGACAAGGGTTCGTTTCGCGGCTGCCGCCTTCCTGTTTTTCGTTGCGGCGGAGAGTCGCGCCGAATCTTCCGATACCCCGTCGGTTAGTCGCGTCGAAATCGTCGTCTCGGCTCAATACAAAGATCGTCTGGACGTGCTCACGCAGGAATTTGTCGAGGCCGGATTGGCCAACGTCCATGTGCAAGTGGCGCGAAGAGGGAGCCCGCCGGCGAATATCGGGCTGGGGGCACAGGTTCCGGCTGACAAGGCTCGCGAAGCCATCAGGCTGGCGCTGAAATACAATCGTGCGGTCTCGATTCTCCTTCCCGAGCGTCTTTTCCCTCCCCGCTTCGTCACCATCGCCTCATCCAACTTTGATGACACCGTCGAGTCTCCCATTTTGAGTGAAGACCTCGCGCATCTGCTCGACCCCTCCTTGACGACCGAACAGTTTCACGAATTGTATCGGCGACTGACGTCGGTTCCGTTGAAACCAGCCGGCCGCTACTAGTATCGTGCTGTGGCCTTAGGTATGCGGAGCACCGGGTTCTCTTCCGGGCACCTCTTCGATCCTCAGTACCGCTACTCGAAGGACTCCTCCTGTACTGGAACCGTCTAGGTGCGATAAAATTCGACCATGGCAACAGAGCTATTTCGATATTTCTCCTGCCGTCGAGCCTGAAGCGACCGGCATCACCACAGAAAGGGCTGGACATTGTGATGACTTTCACCCGTATGACCGGTGCACTCCTGCTCGGATTGTTGTTCCCTGTCCAGGGCGTATTAGGCGCGACCGTGAAAGACCTTCAAGCGCAAGGCACTGCCATGATGAAGGATGCGGAGGAAATGGTCATGCACGGGGGGATGGGAGATACCAAAGCGATCGTCCATCACTGCGGTGAGGCCAGTAAGCATGCAGAAGCGATTCTCAAGGCCCTTCCTCCGGGCGATCCCCATGGCAAGGAAGCCCTGCCGTATTTACTGGAGACGATCAAGCAATGCCAACGGGTTGCGGAACTGGGGGACAGGGTGGATCCGGGGGCGAGTTTGAATCCGGCGACTAAAGCCCGTGCGGCAGCGCGGGAAGCGGTGAAACACCTGGCGGCCCTCAAAGAGAGCGGAGCCTAGTGCCCTATCGAAACGGTGTCGAAGGTTGCTCGTCTGGCTTTGGCGCAAACGGGCTCACCGCGTTTTGGTCCCGCCCCGCTTGATAGGACATCAGGAGTTGTGCCACAAGCGGCATCATCGTCCCGTTGCTGGACGCCTGGATTTTAATCCGGACCCCCCTGCCTTCGTTTCGTCCCACGGACATGATGTGGATTTCCCGCACCTCGGTATTGGTGTCACTGCGATAAGTGAAGGTAAGTTGCGTGGCCTCAAATCCACCGAGCGTCGTGTGGCGGTCCATCTCCCACGCGACTTTGATGTGTTTCTTCTCGTACAGGTCCGTGATAATGCGCCGGTGAGCCCTGACAAATTCATCGAGGGTTTGGCGACCGTCAGGACTGCTTCCCTCGAGCACGTTCATAAACCCCGAAAGGGCGACCTGTCCATCCCCGGCAGGGGGAGAGAGGGTTATCCCAGTTCCATCCGGCAATGGGTTGCCGAGCCGCCAGTCCGAAGGATATCTCGCAGAAAAACCGAACCGGCTATTGGTGTAGCTCTTCCAGTTGCTGGCGTCGATTCCTTGTGCAGCAAGCCCGAAAGAATCCAGAAAGCCCGTCCAGTAGCACAGCACGAGCACGATTGAAAAACAACGAAGCCACGTCATCGTATTCTTTCCTCTCTCCGTTTCCAGCGCGCACAGCGATAGAGGGCGATTGGAACGGTTTGCAGATTGCCGTGGGCTGCCTCACGTTCCGAGGGGAACGAGTGAATGAGGGGGGCTGTGCGTCAAACCCTCTATCGGTATGGCCCCTTGAAAATATCTTGTCTGTCGAGTATTGCGTTGTGACGTCTGTTAGCGTCCGCCTCCGGTCCTGGGAAAATTATCTCGCAGATTCTCCATCAGTGTGGTCAGCGCCTGTCGGCGTGCTGCGGTGATCCCATCACGATCATCCACTCGTGCGGCGGGTCCGACAATCTTCGACGATCCCTGCGCCTCTTCCTGCGCCAGCTTGGCTTCCCCACGAACATCCCACAGGGCCGCTCGCACGAGACAGAGGGCATCGCTGTGGGTGCCGTGGGCGAAATAGGCTCCGAGGATCGTCCAATAGAGCAGAGGCCCCTTGTAGTTGTTATAGCGATCGACGGACGCGGCGCCATCTACGATGAGCAAGAGGTCCAGGCCGTGTCGTCTGGCGGATTCGCGTAACTGTACCAGTTGGTTTCCCTTGATCGAAGCGATGTGGATGAAGGAGGCGCCGCTGATGAGGCGGTCGCGCTGTAATTCGTTGGTCCAGGCCAGGAGGGACTCCCGGTCGGTATTGGTCCACTCGAATTCATGGTGAAGGAATCCGGTCGGCATGAGATAGATGCCCAATTTGGGAGGGCCTTGGTTGGTCGAGGGGCTTACCGCCGATGTTGATGGTTGAGCACCGGCGAAGCGAGCCTCTTCATCGTTCAGCGTCTGTTGGAGCGAATCCAGATGCAAGCCCTGACTGCTTGCGCAACCAGCGAAGAAGAGTAAGAGGACGGGCAGTATGGAGGAGAGGGGACTCATGCTGGCGATACATTCCCGGGGACGTTGTTGAGGTTTTCAAGCGCCAGGATGAGCGCGTGGGTTCCGCTCCTGCCATGTCCGAGCTGTTGGACGGTCTGGTAAAGCTGATGTACCAAGGCGAGACCTGGCAGGGCAAGCCCCATCCGTTTCGACTCCTCCAGCGCGAGGCCCATATCTTTGACGAAATGCTCGACGAAAAATCCCGGGTCGAAGTTCCGTTGCAGCATACGAGGCGCGAGATGATCCAGGGTCCAACAGGCGGCGGCTCCCCCACGGATGGAGTCCAGCATCTTGTTCAGATCGAGCCCCGCCTTGGAGCCGTAGAGCAGACTCTCGCAGACACCGATGATCGTGCCGGCGATCACGATCTGGTTACAGAGTTTCGTCTGTTGTCCGGTGCCGGGCCCTCCCTGATGCACGATCTTTTTCCCCAATAGCTCGAAGAGCGGCATCACGGCTTGCACGGTTTCGCTGCCGCCTCCCACCATGATCGAGAGGGTGGCGTTGCGCGCGCCGACGTCGCCACCGGATACCGGGGCATCGATCGCTGAGAGCCCCTTGGCCGTCGCACGTTCGGCGATCTCGCGACTGAGGGCCGGGTCCGTCGTGGTCATATCGACGAGTAAGGTGC
>JANOMG010000277.1:0-2691 GCA_031420175.1 Nitrospira sp. | reverse complement strand
CAAACGCATGTACACAGGCATCATCGTGAACGTGAATATCGATACCGTCACGCTGCCCAACGGCCTCACGGTCGACTTGGAAGTGGTACGCCATCCAGGAGCAGCCGCGGTGGTGCCGCTGAAAGACGATGGTACGGTCATCTTGATTCGTCAGTTCCGCCACGCGGCAGGAGGGTTCATCTACGAAATTCCCGCAGGGAAACTTCATCCTGGTGAAGATCCCGCCGCCTGCGCGGCACGAGAGCTGGAAGAAGAAATCGGATACCGAGTCGGCAAGCTTGAGCTCCTCTCCAGCATCTTTACCGCGCCAGGGTTCACCGACGAAGTGATCCACGTCTACAAGGGGACCGGGTTGACGGCAGGTCGGCAACAGCTCGATCGAGATGAGGTCCTCGACGTGATCGAGATGCCTCTACTGGAAGCAATGAGGATGATTGAGACGGGAGCGATCAGGGATGCGAAGTCGATTGTGGGGTTACAAGCAGTCTATCTTCGAAGCAGTAACAGGTAGGGAAGGGCGCTTAAAGGGTCTCCCACTCTAGGCAGGAGACCCCTCAAGCCAGCTAGCCTTGCCAAAGAAAAGAGATTACTTGCCCTTCTCGTCTTTCTTCTTCTCGTCCTTCTTGTCATCGCCGAACGTATCGGCGTGGCCGCCCTTCTTCTCGTCCTTCTTCTCGTCTTTCTTCTTCTCGTCAGCGTACACGAGGACGTGGCCGCCCTTCTTCTCGTCCTTTTTGTCCTTCTTCTCTTCACCGGCGAAGGAAGGCGCGCTGAACGTCACTGCCACTGCCACTGCCATGATTGCCATCAAGATGCGCTTCATAGTATGTCACTCCTTGTTAGTGTTTGAAGATTGTGCCATTCATCGGCACTCACCGGGGATATTCAGCAAGCTTGGTGCCGGGCTATTGAAATCAGCACATCGCTCGATCTATCAATAGTTTATGTATTTTCACCGACCTTCATCTGAAGGGCCTGACCTTCGCTGCTCTGTGGCAAAATGGTTGAAGACTGGCTAAACCGCCTCAAAACCAGGAAGGCATACTCAGTTGAGATTGAGGTAGCACACATCACGAGGTTCCAGGCCAGGGTAAGGGGCAACAGCAGTCGCGATGAAGCGTCAGACGAATCATGTGGCAGAATCGATGAGAAGAACCGTTCCGCGGCAGTCACGAGAGACTCTATCTCGCCGGCTTAGCGATCACATCAAGCCAGGAGTCCGGATCCTCTTCGTCGGCATCAATCCAGGTCTTCGTTCAGCAAGCACCGGACATCATTTTGCCGGGTACTCCAACCGTTTCTGGAAACTCCTGTTCGAGTCGAAGCTCGTATCTGAGCCACTGACATACCAAGACGATTGGCGCCTGCCGGATTGGGGTCTCGGCCTAACGAACATCATCCAACGACCCAGTGCGGGGATCGATGCGCTCAAGCCGAGTGAATATGCCACCGGACGGAAGAGGCTTGTTGTCACAGTACAACGCTATCGCCCTCACGCGGTCGCCCTGCTGGGGGTCACGATTTATCGCCGGCTATTCCCGGAACACCAGACCGGGCGGATCAGCCTCGGATTACAGGACAAGACCTTGGCCGACCGCCCCGTCTTTGTCCTGCCAAATCCCAGTGGCCGGAATGTCCACTATCTCTATCGAGCGATGCTCGCGGCATTCAGGACACTCAACGGCCTTGGCTAGATCAATTCACCAAACACCACAGCAGTCGATTCGCGATTCACAGATGTGCCTCAATCATGTTATCTTTAGAGCCCTAGCGGGATACTGAAGCCGTTGGAACATTTTCAGGGAGATCGAGACGATGAGCCTACTGACAGGCAAAACGGGACTGATTATCGGGGTTGCAAACAAACACAGCATCGCCTGGGCCATCGCCCAGTCGGCGGCAGGCCAAGGCGCCAAGCTCTTCTTCAACTACCAGGGCGAGCGGCTACGGGAGAACGTCGAAGAACTGGTCGCCACTATGCCTGGTGCGAAAGCCTTTCCCTGCGATGTGGGAGACGATGCGCAAATCGCAGCCTTGATGCAGAGCGTGGGAAAAGAAACCGCGAAGCTCGACTTCCTCGTCCACTCAGTCGCCTTTGCCCCGCGCGAAGAACTCACCGGGCAGTTCGTGAATACCACGCGGCAAGGGTTTGCCATCGCCCTCGACGTCAGCGCCTATTCACTCGTCGCCGTCACCAGAGCGGCCCTGCCCTTGATGACCGACGGCGGCTCCGTCGTTACGCTCACCTATCTGGGGGCGGAACGGGTCGTACCTCACTACAACGTCATGGGGGTGGCTAAGGCCGCACTCGAAGCCACCGTCCGCTATCTGGCCCACGACCTCGGTCCGAAGAACATCCGGGTGAATGCCATCTCCGCCGGTCCGATCAAGACTCTCGCAGCACGCGGCGTTTCCGGCATCAGCAAGATGGTGGACCACCACCGGGAATTCGCTCCGCTGCGCCGAGCAACCGAGCAAGGCGAAGTCGGCGACACCGCATTATTCTTGGTCAGCCCATTAGGGCGTGGAATTACCGGAGAAGTGATCTATGTCGATGGTGGGTATCATATTCTTGGGTCACTCGCGTCACCGGACTGACGGCTGTTGAACAAGGCCTCCAGCGGCGTTCTCACATCGTTCAGACCCTCAACGTACCCAAAGGGTACGTTGAGGGGTCTGAACTCGCTGCGG
>JANOMG010000276.1:0-18117 GCA_031420175.1 Nitrospira sp. | reverse complement strand
GCCGATGTCGAAGACGACATGCAGAGAGGGCACCCAATCTGGTCTGTGACCGACCAGCTGATAGAACGTGGCTACGACAGCGGGAGTACAACCAGGAAGAGTTTCGCGAGATGCTCTCACCGTACTTTTCGAACATCCGCTGGTTCGGTCGCCGTCAAGGGGCACGATTGAAAGCGGCTGAGCAATCGATGGACTCCGTGCGTCGATTTGATCCTGGGGGTCTCCGTAATCTCGTGCCTCGTCCCGTTCGGCATTGGCTCGGTGGTCTGGTCAGCCGGCTTCAGGGTGGACCATCGTTGAAGGCCCTGACTCCGGAAGATATTGAGTATGCGGAAGGAATCGCCAGCGATACGAATCTCATCGGGATTTGCATGAAATGACGCAGGCCAGCGACGAGCGATCAGCCGGACGATGGTCTCCCACTGCGCTGTTGCTGTTGGCCGCAGTGCTGGGATTGCTGGCCAGGGCCTGGACGATTTCCCATACGCCAAGACAGGGTTATGCCGTCGATGATCTGTTCGATACCTTGGCCTGGAATCTTGCGTCGATTGGACGATTCACTCTGGATGGGAGCACGCCGTCGGCCCATGTCGGCCCTCTTTATTCTGCTGTCCTAGCCGCGTTCTATCAGCTGGTCGGTCACAGACCAGATTGGGTGCCCTCTCTGCATGTCGTCTTCGACATCGGCACAAGTCTCTGTATCTACCTGGTGGGAACGAGACTGTTTGGCTCTTGGACCGGTGCGATCGCGGCATCGGCCATGTTTCTCTATCCAGCCTATTGGACGTACGATCCCCGGATCAGGAGTGAGAGCCTGCTGACATTGCTGATGAGCGTCTGGTTATGGGCGACGATCGTTTCGATCGACTCCAGACGGCTCCACCATTTCGCCATCACGGGGATACTCGCCGGGTTGACCGTGCTGTGTAAGCCGGCTGCGATGCTGCTGGGGATCGGCGTTGCAGCGCTGGCCTATGGGGGACCCGAGACCATCGGGATCAAGACCCGCTACGCAACGGTCTATCTGCTCGCTTGCCTGCTGATCGTGATGCCCTGGACAATCCGTAACTATCTGACGTTCGATACGGTCATGCCTGTCTCTGCCGGAGTCGGGGCCGGTCTCTGGATGGGCAGTGATCCTGTCTCGCGAGGGAGTTGGCCCATGTCCGATGAGACCGAGTTGCAGATTTGGGAAACCGCCGGGATTACCCCTTTGCCTCACGCCTATGCGATGTACGAGGTGTCGACCGATCGGATTTTGCGGGAAAAGGGATGGGCGCGTATCAGAGAAGCGCCGGTTCGATACCTCGGGCTGACCCTGACCAGGGTGTTCGATTTCTGGATCGGGAACTCCTACTACCTGGTCAACTCGGATCAGGGATTTGTCTCTGGTCTCAGAAGGGATGTTGCCGACCGGGGCTGGCTGGTGGCGGGCTATAGTGTCGGGAAACGACTGCTGCTGATTCCCGGATTGGTTCTGTTGGCGATCTGGAGCGCCTGGTCTCATCGAACGCGCTGGCAGGAGCTTCTTCCCCTCTATCTGTTTCCCATCGGCCTGATGTCGGGCTACGTATTATTCACAGTGGAAGCTGGCCGGTATGCATTACCTGTGTTACCGTGCCTTATGGTGCTGTCGGTGGCGGTGTTGGCACAGGTTCGCCTCTCGAGAGTGTCTGTGCGTCATCGGTAACCTCTTTCCCTGAGGCCGTGATTCCAATGGGTGATGACCTCACCAGAAGCCAATTCAATCGCCTGGTGCGAGCGTACCAGCCTTCGCGGTATGAGACGTTTGGCGCGGAGGACGCGCGCTTCTCGAACCCGATGAATCATGCCTTGAAATCTCGCGACCGCCTCCATGTGGCGCTGCGAAGCGGGTTGCAGCGCCTTCCGGTCGGACCTCAGACGATTGTGGACTTCGGTCCCTTTCCAGGCAGTCTCTTACGCCTCTTGCGGGGGATTCAGCCGACGAAGACGGCGCGGCTGTTCGGCGCCGGTCTGATGGCGAGTCCAGAGTTTGTGCAATTCATGAAGCAGGATGCCGATGTGGAGATTCTCACCGTGAATCTCGATCCTGCCGGGCAACAGTTCACGTCGAAAGGGTACCAGGAGACCGTACCGCTGCCAGACTCTTCTGCACAGCTCGTCTTTGCGTTGGAGATCGTCGAACATTTGACATCGCCGTTTCATTTGATGACGGAAGCCTACAGATTGCTGAAGCCCGGTGGTCATGTGGTGATCACCACCCCGAATGTCACCCGCATCGGCAATATTTTCAAGCTGCTGATCGGCCGATCGCCCAACGATCGGCTGGCTCCTCCCGGGTACAACGATCCAAACGATGAGTGGCGACCGCATGCGCGGGAATACGCGATGCATGAACTGGCGGAGATGCTGCGTCACGTCGGATTCGAGGTCGCACTATCGAGGTTTTTCTTGGGCGAAGACACGCAGGATTGCCAACAGACCGCCCGCCAGAGCGCGATCGACTGGGCTAAGGTGCCGTTCTATCTTGTTCCGCACTTGCGCGGGAGTCTGTTGATCCTGGGGAGAAAACCCTGATGCCACTTGTGGTTGCAGAGCTGGCCGGGTCCGCGGCCTATGGAGGCGGTGAGCGGTATCTGGAGCTACTCTTTGAGCGTCTCGACCGCACGCAGTACCGACCGCTCTTGATTTGTCCGGAGCCCGGTTCGTTTGTAGGGCGGATGGAAGCGCGAGGGGTGGAGACGCACCTCGTGCACCTGTCTCCCCTGTTGAACCCCCTTGCCCTCTGGCGGTTGACTCGGTTGCTGGTTCGGGAACGAGTGACCATTCTCCAAACGCACGGTGCCAGGGCGAACTTGTATGGGCGGATTGCGGGGCGTCTGGCCGGCGTCCCAGTCATTATCTCGACTGTTCATAATTCACTAAAAGACTATGAGGTTCCTGCGTTCACACGATGGGTCTATGCGGCAGTACTTCGTTTGACACTCTCGCTGGTCCAACGGATCATCTGCGTCTCAGACGCCACTCGCCGTGATTTGATCGACGAATGTCCGGCCGCGGAGGCGAAGGCGCAAGTGGTTCACAACGGCATGGATCCCTCGGCCTTTCCAGCACAGCCGGATCGCCAGAAAGTCAGGCAGGAGTTGGGACTTGGACAGCGGCCACTCTTGGTGACGATCGCGCGGCTAACTGAAGCGAAGGGCCATCGATATTTGCTCGAGGCGCTTCCTCGCCTGCTCGAAACATGGCCGCAACTCTGCTGTCTGTTCGTGGGAGAGGGCGAATTACAAGCAGTGTTGCACCGGATGGCGAGAGAGCTGGGTGTCGAGCGGGCCTGCCGGTTCGTGGGGGTTCGTGCAGATATCGCCGATATCTTGGCTGCGGCGGATCTGTTCGTGTTGCCTTCTCTTTCTGAGGGTTTTCCCTTTGTGTTGTTGGAAGCGCTGGCGATGGGTTGTCCAGTCGTTGCGTCGCGGGTGAACGGTATTCCTGAGCTGATTGAAGACTGTAAGACGGGGCTCCTTGTGCCTGCGCGAGACCCCCAGGCGCTTGCGATGGCCATACAAGAATTGTTGAGCGATCCGGCCGCGGCGGCCAGGATGGGAATAGCGGGGCGAACCATGGTGCGGGAGCGCTTTACGGCGGATCGCATGGTGGCGAATACGACGGCAATCTTCGATGCGGCGGTGCAAGACGCGGGCGGGCCGTTACCGGTCCAGAAACAGGTGATCGCGTGAAGACGGCAGCCACGCCGGAGACGGAACAGATCGCCTGTCCCTGTGGGAGCCAGGTCCTGCCGATCGAGGTGTTTCAGACGCCGACCAGGCGCTATGTCCGTTGTTCAGACTGTGAGCTGGTGTTTCTGAATCCTCGTCCGTTGACAACCAAAGTTGAGGAGTTTTACCGCGAAGACTACGACGAAGCCTATGGCGAGGTTGAAGCCTCGTCGGATCGCGACCCGGTGTTCGAGAGTGTCGCGCGCCGTCTTGCCCAGTACCGGCAGCCTCCCGGGCGTCTGCTCGATGTCGGTTGTGGGGATGGCGCGTTCCTCCTCCTCTGTCAGTCTGCGGGATGGAGCTGTTGCGGACTGGAGTTGTCGAAGAGGGCCGCTGCGCGCGCGGTTCGTCGTGGTGTGACGGTGCTGCCTCCCGATTCTTTGGAGCGGACCGGTGAGCATGAACCGTTCGATGTGATTACGCTGGTGAACGTGTTGGAGACGGTGACGAGTCCGGCGACGCTCTTACGGCAGGTCGTGGGCGCATTGGCGCCATCGGGCCTTGTGGTGATCAGAGCGACCAACGGGGCCTTTCATCTCCCGATGCGGATACCGGCCCGATGGGTCGGGTCGCGCTACGATCAAGCCTTTCACCTCTTTCTGTATTCACCAGAGGCGCTCCGCTCGTTGCTGCAGGGGATTGGATTGCAGACCATTGCGATTCATAACTCAGTTCCGAGTCGGGGGCCTCTCACCTCGGCGAATCCCTGGATGAGTCGCCTCAAGTGGCGGATCGGTGCGACGGCCTTCTGGTCCTGTGCGGAGTTGCTCTATAAAGCGACGGGAGGACGCATGGTGTGGGCTCCTTCATTTGAGCTTATTGCCAGGCGGAGTGAGGGATTGTCGTGAGTCGATCCCATTGGCTCAGTCTCCGAGGGCGGCGCTCACTCAGATTTTTGGGGCTGGTGGTGGCGCTCTGCCTGCTTGCCGCATTGGCCACGTTTGGAGTGAGGTCGCTGTTCACGTCGGTGGGATCTGCCAAACATATGCGATATGAGCCGGTCGATGTGCCGCCTCAGGAGGTCTCGCCCCGTCACCAGAAGGAGCGGGAGGAGTATGAACGGCGAGAGCGAGCCGTGACGGAGAAGAGTCGGTAGCCACGTTCAATTGGAGTCGTCATTTCATGTGTGGTATTTGCGGGCTTGTGGGCGATCATGATCCGATCCTGCTTGATCGGATGCTCGCTCGCCTGGTCCATCGGGGGCCGGACGAGGAAGGGACGCACCACGCCGCAGGCGTCTCACTGGGAGCGCGGCGATTACGGGTAATTGACCCGACTGGCGGCCAGCAACCAGTCAGGAACGAAACCGGCTCTGTCTGGGCGGTCTTAAACGGGGAGATCTACAACTATCGCGAGCTTCGCCAGGAGTTGATCCAGAAGGGCCATCGCTTCCAGTCCGATTGCGATACTGAAGTGCTGGTGCATCTCTATGAAGAGGAGGGACCGGAGGGGGTGTACCGGCTGCGGGGCATGTTTGCCTATGCCATCTGGGATCGAGAGCGGGAGCTCGTATGGCTGGTCCGCGATCGCTTGGGGATCAAACCTCTCTACTACTCCGTCCAACCGGGGCACGCGGGCGCTGCTCATCGCGTGCTCTTTTCGTCGGAGCTGCCGTCGCTGTTGGAAGGTCTGCCGGATTGGAGGATTCGCCCGCAGGCCATCGCAGATTTTCTGTCGCTGCTCTATGTGCCGGGCCCCGATACGATGGTGGAAGGGGTCTATCAGCTCCGACCGGGCGAGGCCCTCAAGATTGTGCAGGGCCGGTTGGAATTCTGGCGCTATTACCGTCCTGAGGAAGAGGTCGCTCGCCAGGCCGAGTTTCAGCAGGGCGACCAGCAGGACCAATTTCTGAGCATGCTCCGTGACGCTGTACAGACCCACTTGGTCAGCGACGTACCGCTCGGCTTGTTTCTGTCCGGTGGGTTGGACTCCGCATCGATTCTGGCCTGTATGCGCGAGGCCATTCCAGGATCGATCAAAACGTTTTCCATCGGGTACGAGGCGCCGGAAGACCAATCGTATAATGAGCTCAAGGCAGCCAGGGTCCTTGCGGCCCACTTCGGGACAGACCATACGGAAGCCCTGTTGCGTCCAGACGCGGTGTCGCTGCTGCCTCGCGTAGTGGCCAGTATGGGGGAGCCATTCGCCGATTCTTCCGCCATTCCCACATACTTGGTGTCCGAGGTGGCCAGACAGTCCGTGACGGTGGCGCTGTCCGGTATCGGTGGCGATGAACTCTTCGGCGGTTATCCCCGCTATCTCGGGATACGTGCGGCGGCTCGTTATGCAGCGCTTCCCATGGCGATGCGTTCTTGGATCGCCGCCCGCGCGGAGTCTCTGTCCGATGGCTCAGGGAGCCGCAATGCTCTCGGCCGCATCAAACGGTTTCTGCTCGATGGCAACCGTCCCCTCAATGAGCAATATCTCCGCTGGACGACGTTTCAGCCAGCCGGATGGAACGGACCGTTGTTGGCCGAGGGACTGCGTACGGTCGTAGCCGATAGCTCGGCGCTCCGCAATATCAGGAGTCTCTTCGATCAATGGCCGTCTCATGAGCCGGCTGATCGAGCCATGGGTGTTGATCTGCAATCGTATCTGCCGGACGATCTGTTGCGGATGGGTGATCGGATGAGCATGGCCCATTCACTCGAACTTCGAGTCCCGTTTTGCGACCACCATCTGCTGGCCTTTGCCTGTTCCTTGCCGGCTGCAACGAGACTGCAAGGGTGGAAGCTGAAGGGATTCATGAGATCGTCACTGCGAGACCTATTGCCTGGAAGCATTATCTCCGGTCCGAAGCGAGGATTCATGTTGCCGCTTGGGCGATGGTTGCGAGAGGATCTACTCGAGATGAGCCGGGATCTGCTCTCCGATGAGACGACTCGCCGGCGAGGCTATGTCAATCCTTCCTATGTGCAGTGGTTGCTGGCTGAGCACCAGAGTGGCAGGCGGAATTTCACCGATCAGATCTATGCACTCATGGTGTTGGAACTGTGGCATCGGCAGGTGGCGCAGCCTATGACGTGCTCAACGATGGGAGTGGGCGCGGCATGAACGTCGTCCTGTTCTCAGAGGTGACGGTCGAGCGGGTGATCGGCGGCGCCGAGCGAGTCCTTCGGCAGCAGTCGTTGGGCCTCGCCAAGCTGGGCCATCATGTGCGCGTCCTCGTGCGGGCTCCCTGCGAGTCCGCCGAGGCGACTCTCTCGATCGGCAACGTGACTGAACGACGATATCCCGTGACCAGAACCAGCGAGCCGGCCTTTGTCTGGTCTTCGGTACAGAATTCTCTGCGCGCCTTCGATCTGATGCGGCAGACCGGTCCTGTTGATGTCGGGGTCATCCATCAATCATTGGCTGGTCTTGGCCCGATCTTGTCTCGCTATCGCAATGTCGGCCGCTGGGTCTATGTCTGTCATTCGCTGGCGCATGAGGAATATCTCACGAGGGCGGAACGGGCACCTTCGACATTGGAACGGGTCAGGCGGAAGCTGAGCGCGCGCGCCAGACGGTGGATTGAACGAATGGTGATGCGCCGCTGTCATCATGTGGTGGTCTTGAGCGAATTCATGAAACGGCAAGTCATGGCCGCTCATGGAATTGCGCCGAAGGACATTACGGTGGTCCCTGGCGCAGCCGATCTTGCCCTGTTCTATCCGGCAGAGGATCGGGACGAGGTCAGGCGAGAGCTGAAAATTCCCGAGAGCCGCACGGTGTTGTTCACGGTGCGTAATCTGGTCCCTCGCATGGGGTTGGAACATCTGATTGAAGCCATGACGATGCTCGGGGAGGAGCGGCACAACGTCGTACTCCTGATCGGCGGGGAGGGCCCAATGCGTCCGCGATTGGAGGAGCTGATTCGCAGCAAGGGATTGCAAGATTCCGTACAGTTGCTCGGGTTCGTGCCGGAGGAGCATTTGGCGAAGTACTACCAGGCCTCTGACTTGGTCGTGATGCCGACGCGGCAGCTCGAAGGGTTCGGCCTGGTCACGGTCGAAGCGCTGGCCTGCGGCACCCCGGTGATGGGGACACCAGTTGGCGCGATTCCAGAAGTATTGAGCACGGTCGATCCGTTGTTGGTGACGGAAGGGACAGACGGAGGGTCTCTCGCAAAGACCTTACGATTATGGCTGACGCGATTCCGTGAGCAGCCTGGCGAGCGGGAGCGTCTGTCGAGAAAAGGCCGTGAGGTTGTAGCGCGGCGCTTCAACTGGGACGCCCATACGGCTGATCTGGATCGACTCTTCGTGACGCTCTCGAAGGGGACACAGGTGTCCGGGGCGAGGAAGGTGATCCATGTGATCACGCGCCTCGACTATGGTGGCTCGGCGCAGAACACGATGTTGACGGCCCTCGGCCATGATCGTGCGCAGTTCGAGCCGCTGGTGGTGGCTGGCTATCCGGGATCGTGGGATGCGCAAGGTGGACAGGCCGCGACGGAGGAGAATTGCCGGCGGCTCGATAAGGCCGGAGTTCGTTGGCTGCTGCTGCCTTCCCTGACGCGAGCAGTTCACCCGCTGAACGATATTCAGGCCTTGTGGCAATTGATTGGCCTATTCCGGCGAGAGCAGCCGGCATTGGTCCATACCCATACGTCGAAGGCCGGCCTGTTGGGACGAATGGCAGCCTGGTTGGCGAGGGTGCCCGTCATCGTCCATACGCCGCATGGCCATGTGTTCTACGGCCATTTCGGTCCCTTCCGGTCATGGCTGTTTCTTCAGATCGAACGAGGGTTGAGCGTGATCACAGACCGTCTGATCGCATTGACGGACGCGGAGCGGCAGGACCATCTTGATCGTGCAGTCGGCAGAGCAGACCGATTCGCTGTCGTGCCGAGCGGGATCGATCGTGAGAAGTTCGGACAGGCGAGGGCTCAAGGGAAACAACTGCCGGATTGGTTCGGCTGTCCAGCGAATGCGTTGGTCGTCGGATCGGTCGGGTGGCTCACCGATATTAAGGGCCATGAACATCTGATTGAAGCCGTTGCCCTGTTGAAGCAGGATGTTCCCTCCCTCCATCTCGTGATCGTCGGGAGTGGGGATCGGCAGGAAGCATTGCTACAGCTAGCGGAATCGCTCGATCTCCGCGATGCCGTCCATCTCCTCGGTCACAGGGACGATGTCGATATCTGCCTCGCGGGGATGGATCTGTTTGTCTTGCCCTCGCTCAATGAAGGGATGGGGCGTGCGTTGATCGAAGCTATGGCAGCAGGATTGCCGGTGATTGCCTCCCGCGTCGGTGGCATTCCAGCCGTGATCGATCACGAACGAACCGGCCTGCTGGTCTCGCCCGGCGATGCCGGTGCATTGGCAGGGGCGTTACGTCGGTTGCTCGATCGACCGGAGTGGGCTAGGCAGTTGGGCATAGCAGCGAGCCGCAGTGTGGATAGCCGATACGGGTCGCTCTCCATGGTGCATGCCATCGAATCCATCTTTGCCAAGGCGCTCACGGTTCATGGGTAAGCGAGATAGACAGATGAGAACGGTAGGGCGGCTGATGCTGCCATTGCTGGCGATGGCGGTCGTACTGTGCTGCATGGTCGGGCGCGTCGAAGCGTCGGATGATCGCCAGCAACTGTTGGCCACGTTCCATGTCCATAGTACAGCCAGTACCGGCGATATGACTGTTGAAGCCTTGGCGGCAAGGGCGGAACAGCTCGGCCTGGATGTGCTGATGCTGACCGATAATTTCTCGCTGCGGTATGAATATGGACTCTGGCCCTTGCGGGGTATCCTGAAACAACGAGTGAGTTTTCCCTCCGTGCTGGAGTATGGGATTGAACGGTATCTAGACGAGATCGCGGCCGCGCAGCGCAGTCATCCGACCGTCATCATTGTGCCAGGTGTTGAAGTCGCACCCTATTACTATTGGACTGGTTCTCTCGCAGCACGCACGTTGACGATGCACAATGCTCAACGCAACCTCCTGGTGCTCGGTCTAACCAAGGCGGAGGACTACCGGTCCCTTCCTGCCAGTGGGAACCCGGGATCCTACACCTTCGATTGGCGAGGGGCGGTGAATGGCGCGCCGATGTTGTTGGTCGTTCCCGCCGTCTGGCTCTGGAGACCCGTCCGGCCTGCGGCTGACCGGCGATCCCCGCGGCGAATGGTGTCTGTGGTCTTGATCGTCATGGCGGCGGCGCTGGTGGCCAATGCCTGGCCTTTGAGTCAGCCGGCGTTTAGCTCCTATGATGCAGGGCTGGGGTACCGTCCGTATCAGGCTCTCATCAATGATGTGAAGGACAAGGGCGGACTGTCGTTTTGGTCGATGACGGAAGCGCGAGACTTTCATGAATATGGATTCGGGCCATTGGGAACGGTCACCGTCAAGACAGAGGCTCACCCCGAATCGTTGCTGCAGACGACCGGGTATACCGGGTTCGGCGGGCTCTATCAGGATGGGCGAACCATCAACAAGCCTGGTGAACTCTGGGATCGGTTGCTTCAATTGCCGACAGACGAGCAGCGGCCGGTTCCGGTATTGATCGGAGAGTTGGCGTTTCATGGATTGAAGGATGCCGGGAAGGATCTGGATCGTTTGGTCACGGTGCTCTTGGTCAAAGAACGAACGATGCCCGCGGTGCTGGAGGCGCTTGGATCAGGTCGCGCGTACGCAGTAGGTGAGGGGGATCACCATGTCCAGCTTCGGTTGGATGAGTTTCGAGTGCTGTGCCAGGGCGGAACCAGATCGGCATCGATTGGTGACAGGCTTGATCCAGGAGGAGCAAGCGATTTCATTGTCCGGCTGTCCGTCACGGCGCGCGATCACGGGCGCCATCCTGTGAAGGTGCGGCTGATTCGTTCCGGGCACGTGGTGGCTCAACTGGCAGGAGAGACCCCGTTCCAGGTTGATTGGCCGGACAGTACCGTGCCAACAGCAGAGCGGATGACCTATCGCGTAGAGATCACCGGCAGCGGAGAACTGTTGAGTAACCCGATCTTTGTAGGGAAGTGATGGGAGATCAGTGATGCGTGATGCGAGACGGCTAGGACAGAAGAATGAATTTACGCAGCTTCGTACTCATCACCCATCACAGATCACCGATCACCGATCACTGAATGTATGAAAGTCACCATTCATCAACCGCAGTTCCTGCCCTGGCTGGGGTATCTGGACAAGATCGATCAGGCGGACCTGTTTATCGCCTTAGACACGGTGCAGTTCAAAAAGAATGAATGGCAGAATCGCAATCGGATCAGAACGGCGGACGGTTGCCAATGGATCACGGTGCCGGTGATCCATCGCTTCGGGCAATTGGTGAGAGATGTCCGGATCAATCAGACGGTGAACTGGCGGAGTCAGCACCTGCGTGCCATCGAGATACAGTATGCGAAGGCTCCGTTTCGTGACCGCTATCTACCGGAGTTGCGCAGCCTCTATGAGGCCCCATGGGAACGGCTGCATGACTTGAATCTAGCGGTCATCCGCTGGTTGTTGGGGGCCTTCGGGATTACGACGCCCGTTCGGTGCGCGTCGGAGTGGGAGGCGCGCGAAGAGCCCACCGATCGATTGATCGATCTGTGCCACGCCGTTGGCGCATCGGTCTATCTGTCGGGTCCCGGCGGGGATGCGTATCTGGACGTGCCTCGGTTTGAATCGTCCGGGTTGAAGTTAGAGAGACAACGGTTCCAGCATCCGATGTATCAGCAAGCCTATGAACCATTGATGCCGGCGATGTCGGCGATCGATCTGTTGTGCTGTTGCGGGCCGGAGGCGCTGATGCGATTGCGCGAAGCGCGGGCGGGGCAGAACGTGGTTACGGCGGCTTAGTCATAAGCGAGGAGGACGGGATGGCGAATGAGCGTAGAGTGCCGATGCGGATTCTGGCCATTGGCGCGCATCCGGACGATATCGAGGCGGGGTGCGGGGGTACGTTGCTCAAGTATGCGCAAAAGGGACATCGCATTTTTCTGATGGTGATGACCGCCGGCGATAAGGGCGGATCGAGCGGTGTACGCAAACGCGAACAGGCACGATCGGCGAAACAATTGGGCGTCGAAAAGATTTTCTGGGGCGGATACAAGGACACGGCGGTGCCTATGGGGCTGGATGTGATTCAGAAGATCGAGCAGGTGGTGCAGGACGTGCAACCGCACTTCATTTTCTCGCATTACCACGACGATACCCATCAGGACCATCGGCATCTGGCGATGAGTACGATCACCGCGACTCGCTATACCAAGAACGTGCTGTTTTACGAAGGGCCGACCACCCAGAATTTCTCTCCGACCGTCTTCGTCGATATCGACCAGGTGGTCGAGGAGAAGGTGAAATCGATTGAGGCCCATGCCTCGCAAGTGAAAAAGACCAACATCGAAGGCCTGAGTATCGTGGATGTGATTCGGGCCGGGGCGCATTTCCGTGGCATCCAGGGTCGGGTGAAAAACGCAGAAGGCTTTATTCCGCTGCGATTGTTTATTAATATCGGCGTATGACGACTGTGGCGACAACCATTCCCCATTCACGGCCTTCCATCGATCTGGAGGATCTACACGCGACGGCCGAAGTGCTGCGCTCAGGCCAGATTGCCCAAGGGCCCTGGGTCGAGCGATTCGAGCGTGACATGGCATCGTTCGTGGGGGTGCGGGGTGGGGTGGCTGTCAGTTCCGGGACTGCGGCGCTTGAGTTGGCGCTGCGGGCGCTCAACGTCGGCGCCGGCGACGAAGTCATCATGCCGAGTTACGTCTGTCCGGCGCCGTGGCTCGCGACGCAACGAGTCGGGGCCCAGGCCCGGCTTGTCGATATCGACCTGAATACGTTCAATATCGATCCGCTTGCCGCCTGCCAGGCGGTGACCAAGAAGACTCGTGCGATCATCGTCCCGCATCTGTTCGGCCTGCCGGCCGATCTGACGGCCCTTGAGCAGATAGGGATTCCGCTGATTGAGGATTGTGCGCAGACGCTTGGGGTCACGGAACAGGGTCGGCCTGTCGGGACGGTCGGACGGCTGACGGTCTGTTCCTTCTACGCGACGAAGCTGCTGTGCGCCGGTGAAGGTGGGATGGTGCTGTCGAATGAGAAGGGAGTACTCGAACGAGTCCGGTCGCTGCGCGAATATGACGGCGCACCGACATTGGACCCCTTCTCCTTTAATCTGAAGCTGACCGACATGCAAGCTGCGCTTGGGCTGTCCCAGTTGGGACGGTTCTCGGCCTTTCATGAACGGCGCCATAGCCTCGCGGCAGTCTATCGTGTGGCACTTTCCTCCACGGCTGCCGTCTGTCCGACTGCACCTCCTGGCAGGACGCACGGATATTATCGATATGTGGTCAGACTTCCGCATTT
The DNA here is from genome assembly GCA_031420175.1 of Nitrospira sp. Lineage (GTDB taxonomy): Bacteria > Nitrospirota > Nitrospiria > Nitrospirales > Nitrospiraceae > Palsa-1315. The sequence continues at coordinate 5,077 of JANOMG010000276.1, read as the reverse complement.
CCAGGCCAATCCCGATGGCCTCATGGGGCTGATCAGCACATTGGAGCAACAGGGGATTCATGGTCGCAAGCCCGTTTTTCGACCGCTCCACCACTATCTGGATCAGTCCGGTTTCCCCAACAGCGACGAAGCAGACCGAACGGCCCTGTCGATTCCACTCTATCCTGATCTCACAGACGATGAAGTGCGACACATTCTCCAATCGTTGATAGAGGTCCTTTCGTGAAAGCTATTGAGGCGGATCTCTCACCGCTCGCGCTGCGTAGCAGTTGGCGCTGGCTGACACCGGCTGCGTTAGGAGCCCTGCTGGGCGTCGTGGTCTTGGCCATTCCCACGGTGCGTCAGCTCTTCGTCTTCGAAGGGCTTCGGTGGCTCTATATCCTCCTCTTTGCCTTTCTCGGCGCCGGTGCGTTGACGCCGCTCATGGTGCATCTCAGTCATCAGTGGGGGCTGGTCGATCAGCCGTCTGACCGGAAGATCCATGTGTACCCGACTCCCAGGCTCGGTGGTGTGGCCGTCTATCTTGGCTTTCTGGGCTCGGTGCTGTTGAATTCGATTTTGCCAGACTGGATGATCGCAACGTTGGTAGCCGGATCGTTATTATTGATCGTCGGTGTGATCGACGATATCTGGGAATTGCCTGCCTCGTCGAAATTGGTCGCCCAGGTGATCGCTGCCGGAATCGTCATCTCGACGGGGAAGGTTCTGACCCTATTTCCTATCGGTCCTGTTGGCGATGTGGCGAACGTGATGCTGACCTTGCTCTGGATCGTGGGGATCACCAACGCCTTCAATTTTTTCGATGGCATGGATGGCCTGGCCACGGGGCTGGCGATTCTCATAGCCGGATTCATGGCAGCCGTGGCATTTGAAACGAACCAGCCAGGATTGGGCTGGCTTGCCATCGCCATCATCGGGGCCGGGGTCGGATTTCTTCCCTACAATTTTCGAGGGCGCAAGCCTGCCGTGATCTTTCTTGGAGACGGGGGGGCGACCTTCCTCGGATTCACGCTGGCCTGTCTCGCCGTCAAAGGGAATTGGGCGGATCATAGTCCGATCGTCTCGTTCAGCAATCCGCTCCTTATCTTCGGCGTGCTCATCTACGACATGATCCACATCACCGTGGAGCGGGTGGCGACGGGGAAAGTGCATTCCATCAAAGAATGGCTGGACTACGTGGGCAAAGACCACCTTCATCACCGGTTGGAGCGTGCGTTAGGGTCTCGCCAGGCAAGTGTTGCGATGATCTGTCTCATGACGATTTGTCTTGGGCTGGCGGCGTTGGCCCTTCGCCATGCCGGGACAACGGAGGCCGTGCTGCTGCTCATACAAGCCTGTTTGATCGTCGTGATGATCACGGTTTTAGAATGGAGCGGTCGCCAGAGACATTAAGCCCCCCCCTTGCACTGTGCCGCAGTTCCCGCTACAAGACTCCTCACGGTTCCCACCGTTGAATGGAAAGATGGCGCGGTACGGCTGCTCGATCAGAGCCGGTTGCCGGAGTATGTCGAGTTTCTGGACTGCCGCGACTATCAGACCGTCGCCGATGCCATTCGCACTCTGAAAGTCAGAGGCGCTCCGGCCATCGGTGTGACTGCTGCCATGGGGGTCGCACTCGGCGCCCAGACCGTCACGGCATCCGACTATGAGGCCTTCGCCAAATCGGTGCTCGTCATCTGCGATCATCTGGCGGCGACTAGGCCGACGGCGGTCAATCTGTTTTGGGCCATCGATCGGATGAAGCGTCTGCTCGCATCGGTACGCACGCAGCCCATTGCCTCCATCAAAGCGGCCCTGCTGAAAGAGTCGCAAGTGATTCTCGATGAAGATATCGCACTCTGTAAGGCGATGGGACAGCATGGAGCTCAACTCATTACGAGCGGCCAAACGATCCTGACCCATTGCAATGCCGGGGCGCTGGCGACTGCCGGCTATGGCACGGCATTGGGCGTCATTCGCGCGGCTTGGGAGCAGGGGAAGAAGATTCAAGTCATCGCAGACGAAACCAGGCCGGTCCTGCAAGGCGCGCGGCTCACGGCCTGGGAGCTGATGCAGGACAAGATTCCTGTCACGCTCATCACCGATAACATGGCAGGTTCACTCATGCGGCAAGGGAAGATTCATCTCTGCGTCGTCGGCGCCGATCGCATCGCCGCGAACGGAGACGTGGCCAACAAGATCGGGACTTACTCAGTTGCAGTGCTGGCGAGGGCCCACGGGATTCCCTTCTACGTCGCCGCACCCTATTCCACGATCGATCTGAAGACCAAAACAGGAGCGGACATTCCGATCGAACAACGGAACCCCTTAGAAGTCACCACCATCCACGGCAGTCATCCCATCGCACCAGCCGGAGTCGCAGTCTACAATCCCGCATTCGACGTGACCCCGGCTGAACTCATCACGGGCATCATCACCGAACGGGGCATCTTTAAGCCCTCAGAGTTGGCAGCTAGCTTCGGGTGAGAACTATGCCCGCACGAATTCTCATCGTCGATGACGATCCTGACATCCTCTTAGGCCTCAAACAGCGGCTTGAATGGATGGGGCATCACACGATTACAGCAAAAGATGGAGTGGAAGCGCTTGCTGCGATTCAGCACGAATCGCCGTCCCTTGTCTTGCTCGATCTTGAATTGCCGCTTCTCTCAGGGATCGATGTCCTCAATCGTCTGAATGCTCGTAGCATGGCGAATGCGCAATCGACGACGGTGACGGTTGGGCACCATCACGAGACGCTCCCTCCCATCATCATTCTCACGGCCTTCGGCACCGTCGATCGGGCTGTCGAAGCCATGAAGCTCGGGGCCTGCGACTTTCTGACGAAGCCGTTCGATCCCGAGCATTTAGGAATTGTGATTCAGAAAGTCTTGGAACGGGCATCGCTCACACGAGAGGTCAAGCGTCTACGTTCAGATCTTGATGCGCGCTATTCCACGATTGTGGCCGAGAGTACAAAAATGAAGGACGTGGTGATCGCGGCCAAGCGAGCGGCGGCCTCGGACATCATTATTCTGCTCCAAGGTGAAACAGGCACGGGAAAAGAACTTCTGGCTCGCTTTATTCATCGGTGGAGTTCGAGAGTGAGCAAGCCATTCATGGTCGTCAATTGCGCGGCGTTGCCGGAGCAGCTACTGGAAAATGAGTTGTTCGGGCATGAGCGGGGTTCATTCACCGGGGCAACGCACATGCAGGAGGGGAAGATCGAGGCGGCCGAAGGAGGGACGGTATTTCTCGACGAGATCGGCGATATGCCGCTTCTTCTTCAAAGCCGGCTGTTGCGGCTGTTGCAGGATAAAGAGTTTCACCGCGTGGGTGGCACGCACCAAATACGTGTGGACATCCGTTTCATTGCAGCGACGAATAAGGATCTTCCTCGAGCCGTCAAGGAAGGCACCTTTCGAGAGGATCTCTACTATCGGCTCAACGTGTTTCCCGTGACGCTCCCACCGCTCAGGGAAAGGCAAGAAGATACTCCACTACTTGCCGGCCACATTATCGAGCGCGAGGGTGCGCAGGCTGGTGGGAAAAAGAAGCAGCTCAGCCCAGGAGCGATTGAAGCCCTCTGCCACTATCATTGGCCCGGGAATATTCGTGAGTTAGAGAACGTGTTGGCCCGGTCGGTGATTCTCTCCGACAGCCAGTTGATCCAAGCGGAGGTACTGGGGCTTCCAGCCGTTATGGCCTCCCACGGCACGACGCACCTTCCTGATGAGGCGACACTGCCCTATCACGAGTCAATGGAGGCGCATAGCCGGTGGCTCATCACCGAGGCTTTACGCAGGATGGGGTGGAACCAGACTCGCGCCGCAGGCCTCTTGAAGCTCCAGCGGACCTACCTGACCAAGCTGATGAAGCAGAAAAAGATTCCCTCAAGGCCTGCCCCGTAGGGGGCACCTTCAGGAACGGGCGTATCGAGCATTCGATAACTACACGCCACGAATCGTGGTGGGTGGTTCGTGCGGTCTCCGTGGCAGTTTGATGAAGAAGCGGCTTCCCCGTCCAACCGTGCTGTCCGCCCAGATCCTTCCGTGATGTAATTCAATCAGTTCCTTCGCGATCGATAGTCCGAGGCCGGAGCCTCGTGTCGTGATTGACGTGCTGGGAGCACGGAAAAATGGGAGGAAGACTTTCTCCAGTTCGTCCGCTGCGATCCCGCATCCGGAGTCTTCGACTGTGACGAGGACCGATTCAGGGGTGTCCTGTCTGGCGTCAATGCGGATACGTCCCCCCTGGGGTGTGAATTTCATCGCATTATGGATCACGTTCGTGAGGGCACGACGGAGCTTGTCCCTGTCTCCACAGATTGGCTGGAGCTGACCGGGAAAGGAGATGTCAGCGGACAGCTGCTTCTGTTCAGAAAAGTATCGAAGCCCGTCGACGATCTCGCGCAGAAGCTGGTCCAACCGCACGTCATCCTGTTTGAGTTCAGCCACGCCGGTCTGAAAACGGGAAAGGTCGAGGAGATCGTCGATGAGGGTTCTCAGCCGCTCGACGTTGTCGTGGGCCCGGCCCAGGGCATCAATTTGGTCAGCGCCCGGGGTGCCCGTCACGCCGTCCAGAAGATTTTTGACATGGACCTTGATTGCCGTGAGCGGGGTCCGAAGTTCATGCGACGCATTAGAGACCAGCATCGTTTTTAAGCGGTCCAGTTTCAACAGTTCCTGGTTGGCATGTTGCAATTCCTCTGTTCGTGCTTCCACGCGAGATTCCAGCGTCTTGTTCAATTCCTTGAGGTCATCTTCCCGGGATTTCAACGCGGTCGTCATCTGATTGAAGGTGGCGATGAGCTGCCCGATCTCGTCGTGAGATGGCGGCGTCAATGTCACCGAGAGATCGCCCTGTGCAACGCGCGTGGCGAGCGACGTCAAGGCATTGAGTGGCCGAGTCATGTGCCGGGTCAGGTAGACCACGGCGGCTAACGAACAGACAATGACGAGGCAGGCGATCAAGACGACTTGTCCGGCCATCTTGCGAAGGAGCAGGTGGCCTTGATTGCTGGACATGCCGACAAGGACATAACCATGCAGAGGTGTGTGAAATGCGGTGCCGGCAGGCGCGGTCTCTGCAGATTCAG
>JANOMG010000275.1:0-2411 GCA_031420175.1 Nitrospira sp. | reverse complement strand
CTGGCCGCTGCGATTAAATCGCTGCCGCTGCGACTCGTTGCACCGCGTCCGCTGGAGGAAGCGATCAGCACGGCCGGCGGAGTGCCTTTCGAAGCGCTCGATGGACGGTTGATGGTCCGTGCGCTGCCAGGTCTGTTTTGTGCGGGAGAAATGCTGGATTGGGAGGCGCCGACCGGAGGCTATCTCCTGACCGCCTGTTTCGCCACCGGTCACGCAGCTGGCGCCGAGGCGGCAGCCTGGCTCACAGCCAAACAGACGCCGCGCAAGACTGATAGAAAAGTGGTTTAGTGGCTGGTTCGTTGAATGCTGCCGGCCTCATCTGACCTGGGCTGATGCGAGCCTGAAGTGGAATCCATCTCCACGCGTTTTTCTCTCCGCCGGTCATATCGACAGGGGTGATTGTTCCCCGAAATCTTCCGTACGTTACGTGAATAGTCGCGGCGAGGAAGCGTTGGAGTTGCCCCCGCTTCTCGTGAGTCAATCACTCGTTGGCCTGTTGAAGTTAACATCTGGTGGTCTTGGATGCAGCAGGGAGCGGGGTTTCTCTGTTGAATTGCTGAAGTTGTTTCGGGAGTGTTTCGAGCTGTAAGAAGTAGAGGCTGTTCAGGCCGATCCAAAGAATGGATTTGCTATAGCTCTTATCGACCAGACATCGCAACATACGAGGGATAAGATACGTGTGTCGGACAAATTGACTTCCAAGGCGCGTGCAAAGCAGTGCGGATAGTTCCCCTGTAAGTTGCCGGGCCTGACTCCAGCGCATCTTGAGCGGCCCTCCCTTGGGGCCAAAAGGGATATGGGCGTATTGAGGAAAGGCGCGATGGATGGTCTCGTCGTGAAAGTTATGGTCGAGCATCATGCGGCCTGGCAGACTTGCAAGATGGTTGACCAATGCCAGGTCGATAAAGGGACAGAGGACAGTATGAGAGGCATCCAGCACTCTGTAGGAGCTGAGGACGCTTGATCGCCTCGTTCTGGTCCAGAAGAGAAATGAATCGATGGGATTGGGCGTGTCGGCATGAATCCGTAGTTCATCCGTGAGTCGTGAGATCGCTAATTCTCGCGGGCACTGTGTTTTGAGTGTGTGGCTCAGCATCGAAAGGGTATTTTCCTTTATCATGAGGTCATCGGCCAACTCATGCAAACGGCCTGCGTCACAGAGATTCAGACGTGTTTCGGTGAGTTGGAAGCCTCGGTCGAAGATGCTGCCGCCCAGTCCATCGTAGATCGTTTTGAATTTCCCACGAAGATGATCCGCGAGCGGCCATAGCCAGGAATGTTCGTTGGCGCAGAAATTCGTCGCGAGATTGTTTCTGACTTCTAGGGCAAACGGAGACTGGGTTTGGTTGATGATGATGTGCTGGACTTGTATGGCCTGGGCGACGGCTGCTGCCGCCACCATCTCATCATTTGACGCAACAATATATTCTCCAATGGTGTGCGCCGTCTTGGGCTTGTGCCCGGCCAAACAGAGCTCGTACAGTTGGTGGCGCGAATCCCGGCCACCGGTCAATAGTACGGTGAAGTTGTCGTCTTTCGGGAGTCGTCGACGCAATGCTGCACGGAAGAGTTGGATGTATCCGTCGATGCCTTCTGATCGGCTGAGATGAGAGGATTTCCCGAGCGGGATGGCCCCGGTGACGTGGGTTCCTTTTGCCGACCAGGTCAAACTGCCGTTCGGAAGAAATGCCCGGATAGATCGAAAGGGGGTGTCTGCACCGACGAACCAGCCAATGCGCATGAATACAGAAAGAGCGGCGTAGTCTAACTCGCTGGGAGCTCCGAGACGGAGGAGCATCGGGATTGACGGGGAGATCGCACATTCTGTATCGGTGGTGTAGTAGTAGAGTGGATAAAATCCGCATTCATCAACCTGGGCGTGCAATGTCGTCCCATCCCATTGCCATTTGGCAAATAGTCCTTCTCCTGCCCGTGCGTCCGCTCCCTGAATCTCATGGCCGAGGTGTCCTGCTGTTGCACCTCGGGTTTCGAATTGATTGCCCACATGTTTCACGTGAAAGTAGGGCTCATGAGGGAGCGTCTGTTCTAACAGGTATACCGTCTCATCAAGCATGAAACTCCCTCGTGTTATTGTGCAATATCCGTTCGGTCGCAAGAGATATGAGAAAAGTGTATCCCACAGTGAGATGATCACGAAGAGAATATATTCTTTCCGAAGGCTCGAAGAGTTCACGTATTGATATTAATGTCTGCAATGCCCTGTGAATTGGGACGCGGAGAGATGAGATTGTATTATTGGGAATCAACGGCCAGCCCGCTGACGGCTCCGATGGAGCGGTACTTCTGATCTCGCTGATTCAGCAATTCTGGGAGGGAGAGTTCTGAGAGTTGGGAGAGTTGGTTCGTGAGCGATTTGGCGACTCGTTCGGTGATGGCACCGGGGTCTCGAT
>JANOMG010000274.1:0-4130 GCA_031420175.1 Nitrospira sp. | reverse complement strand
AGCGGGCAGGCCTTTGCCTTGTACCTGGATGCGGGGCTGGTGGCTGTGGTGGCCTTGCTCGCGGTGATCGTCTTGGGCGATAGTATCGTGCAGTGGTATGGCTATCTGGTCTTGAAGCGGCCCTTCACCAGCAGCGAAGTGGTCGTGATGGCCGGTGGAGGCTCGCCGGGAAGACTGCAGACGACGATTCGTCATGATGAGGAGCGACGATTGCAGTTGCCCGGTGGGGGGTGCTGCTGAGGGGCGGGGGATGGAGGCTGATGATCTTCTGTGCTCGCGCAACGCGCGGTCTTGGAAGGCGCTCGCCTGGGCTAATGACACGTCTCGGCGTGCCAGTGGGCGGGCGGGTGAGAAATCTGCGCGCAGGATTATCAATCAGCCCCCATCCCTAGAGAGAAAACGAGCAAGCTTGGAAGGATCAATTTGATCGAGGGTGCTCGTCCGATGCGTGCAGTGGGGAATCGGGCAGACCACCCCTGGAATGGCGAAGAGAGGTTGCGATGAAAAGGGAAATGGGTGAAGTCAGACGAGGAGGGGATTGTGGCTGAGCAATTTTCATTCGATGTGGTGTCGGAAGTGGATATGCAAGAGATGAAGAACGTCGTCGATCAGGCGACGAAGGAGGTCAAGCAGCGCTTCGACTTCAAAGACTCAAAGACGGAAATTACGTTGAAGGAGAAGGAGAAGGAGTTGGTCCTGGTCTCCGACGATGAGTACAAGCTCAATGCGGTGATCGATATTCTCAAGGCCAAATGCGTGAAGCGCGGCGTCTCGCTGAAGGCCTTCACCTATGGGACCATCGAGGCGGCGCTGGGCGGAACGGTACGGCAGGTGGCGAAGATTCAAAGCGGGATCGCGGTGGATAAGGCGAAAGAGGTGACGAAGGCCATCAAGGAGTCCAAGCTGAAAGTGCAAGCGCAGATTCAGGGCGAGCAAGTGCGCGTGCTGAGCAAGAGCAAGGACGATCTTCAATCGGCCATGGCCTTTCTCAAGGGGCAGGATTTTGAGATTGATCTACAGTTCACCAATTACCGCTGAGCCAGGATGCTGAAGCAGGTCACCAGCTTCGTTCTCGGATCGAAATAATCCTCAACGTACCCAGAGGGTACGCCTCTGGGTATTTCTCTTCTGCGGCCTTGCTGGATGACCTGTTTGAGCATCCTGTAGGGCTTTGTCTCTGCATGGTAAGAATTCTTCTCCTCGCTTTTCTCTTGGTAGTACCCCTCGTGGGCTGCAATCGCAGCGATGCGATTGTGGTGATCCAGCTCCATCCGAAGAATCCCGACATCATCTACGTCGCCACGAACGACTACATCTATAAGACGCGCGATGGGGGCCGGACCTGGACGAATCTGTCACAGGGCATGAGCCATTCTCGCGTGATTTCGATGGCGCTTGATCCTGTCTACCCGGCCACGGTATACGCCGGCACGAAGGGCGATGCGGTGTACAAGAGTTACGATGGAGGGCAGCGTTGGGTCTCGCAGAGAGCCGGGTTGGATGATGTGACGATCTCCTCCGTGGTCAATCAGTTCCTCTTCGATCCGACGGACAATACGCATCTGTTCGCTGCGACGACGATGGGCGTGTTTGAAACCAAGAATGCCGGCGACAGTTGGACGAAGCGCATGGACGGCATGAAAGAAGTGCTGATGGTGGTGACGCTCGGCCTGGACCCCACGAGGCCGTCGATCCTCTATGCGGGCACGAGCGGCGGTGTCTATAAATCAGTCGGCCAAGCGGGACATTGGGAAAAGGTGAATAACGGACTGGTCTCCCCCGCCATTATCAAGTCGTCACGCGCGCTGAATGTCACGGCGATTTTGGTCGATCCCTATGAGCCGGATACGGTGTATGCCGCGACGCTCGAAGGGCTCTATAAGACGACGGATGCGGCGGTGTCGTGGGTACGTATTGCCCACTCACTGCAGGACCAAATGGTGTTTTCGATGGTCTTGGATCGGACGCGAAAGGGCGTGATGTACCTGGGTGGCCGGGAGGGCATCCACCGGAGCGAAGACGGCGGGACCACGTGGGTTACCCTGAACAAGGGGCTAGAGACGCTGAATGTGCGCTCCCTTGCACAGAGCGACACCGATCCGAAGCTATTCTATCTTGGGACGAACGGGAGCGGACTATATCGTAGTCATGATGCAGGTGAGTCGTGGGAGCCGATGCCGCCGGTTGTTTCCATCCCTTCACGATAGGGTGGAGGGCGAGGGGTTATTGGCGCGAGTCTTCCGGGCGGTTTTGCAGGCTGGAGCCAACGGAGGATCTTCCAAAGGAAGAACCGACTGAGCTGTCCTGGAGGCTTGACCCGACGCTCGACGATCCGAGGCTTGATCCAATAGACGAGTCGGAAATGTTTGAGCCGACGGTCGAACGTTGGAGCGAGGAGTTGACGGTCGATGAGGTATCGCTATTGAGCGTCGATTCTCCGATCGAGGGGCCGGCTCGCCCGGTGGCGCCGATCTCAAAGCCGGTCGGGCCGCTTGCGCCAATGTCTGTACTGCTCTTGGGAGAGGCTCCGATATCCTGACCGGTCCGTCCGCTTTCTGTCTGTGCGCCTGTTCTGGGGGCTTTCCCGATGTTCGGTCCTGCGGCAGGCGCCACGCCAATATCCATTCCGGTCTTGGCGCTTCCCGGGAGCTTGGGGGCGCGAATATCTCTGTCGATCGACTCTTCTAGCTCGCGCATGGTGCGGGTTTCCCGTCCGCTTTCTTCAAAGTCGACCTGCTCTCGCCTGTTCGATGCGTCGCCAATTTCCCCAAGTCTGCTCCGGAGAGTTCGGAGGTCGGCTCTGGCCGTCGTCACGGGCGTGATCATGTCTCGAAGCATGATGCCTCTCGAAGCCATCGAATAATTGGAGAGCTGGCTCTGTGTGGATTCCAGAAGTTCCGAGACTTCTTCGCCCAGGTCTGCGATCCGCTGGAGTTCGTCGGGGTCGGTCTTGCAACAGTTGAGAAACTGACGGTACTCCCGCAGAAATGCCGACACGTCACGCTGCAGATTCTCAATCTTGAAATCGCGAGGCGCTTTTTCGCTCGTGGCTGCTTCCCCTTCTTGCTCTACGGCCTGGGCCTCTTTCTTCTCAACCAACGGGACGCACCCCGGCCCTTTGGTCGCAGAATATTGTTGATCGGCTTTTCGATCCGGGCACCAATAGAGCGGTGAGGCTGCTGACGCTGTTCCGGCGGCGAAGGCGCTGAGCGTGAGGGCAACTCCTGCTATGAAGGCCGTCACGCAGAGGGGCTTCATTGTCGTGAAAGGATGCATACAATCATTCTCAACCCGACTCGAATCCTTGTCAATGAAACCGGCCAACTTTGTGCGCCTGTTTGCCGGATCGCTCAAATAGCTCCCTCTTATCCCTCTTCACTTCTAAGAGAAGGCGTGCTCGTGTTGCTGGCCACGAGTGACACTATTGCGCGCAGTAGTGGACCGGGGTGAGGAGTGTAATCCCCCGGGTCCTCCCTGATTGGAGCGGATGGCGGGCGAATGTGGTGTGGGGTGGGAAATCCGGTCACCACAAGGAGACAACTCCTTTCATCGGGCGGCGCATCCTGGCTTCCAGAATTCAGGCAAGAACAGAGGACTTTTCTTCCAGATGTATCTCAAAATTCAGGGGTAGCCGCCCTCTCTCCCTCCCCAAAGTTTATGGGGAAACTGAGGCCATAAAGGCGATTATTATATACTTTGCAAACCCACCACTTCATCCCACTCGTAATATCAACTAGTTAGCAGTCGAATGCACTATAATGCAACATTGGATATAGGCTATACAAAAACTTGCGTAGATAGGTCGTGAAGTGGTAGGTTCTCTCATCTTGAACGATTAGGAGGATGTTTTATGGGCACTCTCTCAACAGACTTTCCTCCCGATGTAATTTTGAACTGGCAGAAGCAAGCCGATCTGTTATCGCAACATGTCGAGCGAGACATTCTCTTGCTTATGGAGATGAAGAAGCGTCTGGCGGCGGTTGAGATCATGGCCCATCGCGCTCGTACTGGCATGACGATGGAGGACATGTCTGCTCCTGAAGCGGTCCTGTTTTGTATCGGGCATTTTGATGCACCTATCGCGCTGTCACGACTTCGAGACTATCTAGAAATTAGCGGATTCCCCAAGC
>JANOMG010000273.1:0-3985 GCA_031420175.1 Nitrospira sp. | reverse complement strand
TGGGTCAGCAATTATTGGAGCAAGGGGAAGCTGTTACATTGGCCGTAATGGATACCTGGCATCCGACTTCGTATCGCCCTCATCGTTATAAGTGGCCGATGAGACTTTGGTTGCCGCTATTTATTTTGTGGAAGACACTGGGAAATATTCATGTGCTCCTCCGCATGCCTATGAAGGACTGGACGCCGTTCATCCAGCACAAACGCGAGAGGGTATTGTCCTTTTTTCGAAAAAGAACCACTGAGGATGAACTTTTTGTTGAGTTTCAGGTCGAAAGAGTGATGCAATCGACGCGCCGAGCGGTGGCCCGCTATGCAGTGCGCAAATATCCTGGCCGCATTCTCAATATCGTTGCTTCAAAACGGAACGTGGCCAAGACGGTAATAGATACCAGATATGTCTGGGCTGAGCTTGGTGGCGGAGGGAGTCAGACTGTGCATATCGCTGCCGCTGATTCAGGGCTCCTCCTTACCCACCGCATGTGGAAGAAGTGTCCGGGCATCTCCAGGCCTTCCTTGCCGTTGATGCTCAAGACGCGACAGTCCGCGACCGCCGCACTCGCAATATATGTGCGTAATTTCCATCTCCTTCCTTCGTGAACGTGAGGCGGTTGGCCATGCCATTCAGACGATTTCTTCGCTTCGTTGTGCAGCGTTCAAGAACCATGGCCTGGTTCATGGTCTGTGCCGGTGTCATGTCAGGTCTCTTGAGCGCCGGGGTTTTGGCTCTCATTAATCATGTGCTTCATCATCCCTCTGACCATTCCCTCCTCGTGATGCTGGGGTTTGTCGTCCTCGTCGCCGGGAAGCTTCTGTCAAACCTGTGGTCCCAATTCCTGCTCGTCCGATTCTCACAAGACACGATTTTGGACCTCTCCTTGTCGCTCTGTGCGAAGATCGTGCGGGCCCCGTTGCGCGGTTCCGAGCAGCGAGGGGCCGCCAATATTCTCGTCACCCTGACAGATGACGTCAGTTGGGTCACCTGGGGAATCCAATGTTTCCCCCAGTTGATCATGAATGCGGCAGTGGTGCTGGGTTGCGGGTTCTACCTTGCTTGGCTGTCGTGGGGCACGTTTCTGGGAGTGGTCGGAGTCACTGTGCTTGGCGCCCTGGGGTATCAGTGGCTGCACACCAGCGCGTTCAGCGTCATCTATGCAGCCCGCGAGGCCAGGGCCGAGTTGTTTCGACATTTTCGTTCCCTCACGGATGGGCTGAAAGAGTTGTTGATGCATCGGGCGCGTCGGCAGGAATTTGTGAATCAGGAGGTGCGAAGGGCAGCGGAAGCGTATCGGCAAACGAATTTGGAAGCCACGCGGAGGCAAGCTCTGGCGGAAGCCTGGACTCAAGTCTCGTTTTATTCCCTCATTGGTTTCATAGTCTTTCTGTTTCCATCTGTGGTGACGGTGTCCCCCGAGGCCTTGACTGGGTATGTGGTGGCCGTCCTCTATATGATGGGTCCTATCTGGGGCATTATCGGGGCGTTACCCACTCTCGAACGAGGCCAAGTGGCATTGGAGAATATTGAACGATTAGGCGTGTCTTTGGACGTCGACCACGAGGATACCCAGATGTTCGCCGTGTCAAGCGTTGAGGCAGGGATCCCTCCTGTTGTGCAGTGGAACGAGGTCGTATTTTCGTACGGTGAGGAGAAAGGAGTCGAGACTCCCTTCGCGCTTGGTCCAATCAGTCTTGAACTGCATCCGGGCGAACTGGTGTATGTGATCGGAGGGAATGGGAGTGGGAAATCGACGTTTGTGAAAGTTCTTACGGGGCTGTATCAGACTTCACAGGGGGATGTCACGCTGGCCGGCACGAGAATTACCGATGCCAATCGGGAATGGTACCGTGAACATTTCTCGGTCGTCTTTTCGGACTTTCACCTCTTCAAGAAACTTCTGGGCCAATCGGATGCTCAGGCCGAGAGGCTCGTGCCTCAATATTTGCGATTGCTGCACATGGATCAGAAAGTCACGGTGCAGGAACGCACATTCTCGACGACCGATCTCTCGCAGGGGCAGCGAAAGCGTTTGGCGCTTCTCACGGCCTACTTGGAGGATCGCCCGATTTATGTGTTCGATGAATGGGCGGCAGATCAAGATCCGCAGTATAAGGAAATCTTTTACAAGATATTGCTTCCGGACCTGCGTACGCGGGGGAAATTGGTGGTCGTCATTACACACGATGACCGGTATTTTCATCTCGGCGATCAGGTCATTAAACTAGAGGATGGCAAGATGGTCGAGTATGTGAGTCCTGTAGCCGCCGGTCGTCGCCCATGATGGCCTCATGCTGCTGAATGGTTCCTTTGAGGATGAACCGTGCTGATTTCATTCCAGTCGAGTGAATGTGTTACGGATATTGAGTGGCGGAGCCGCATCAACCTTGAGCTGAAGGCCGTTCACCTCTGGGGAATTGAACTCGACGGATCGCCACGCTGTCTGGAACGCTGCGGGCAGTGGTTAGACGAGGAGGAGCAGCATAGGGCGGCGCGCTTGGTTCGAGAGGAAGATCGATCGCGCTACGTGTTCGCGCACGGAGGTCTCAGAGCGGTGCTCAGCCGATATCTAGGTGCCAGTCCTGGCAGGATCGCGCTGCATCGCAGTGCGGAGGGTAAGCCCTTCCTGAGGACGGAGTTAAGCGGTCAGCCTACGATCACATTCAATATGTCCCACGCCCATGGTCGTGCGCTTATCGCTGTTTCAATGGGGCAAGAGGTCGGGGTCGATCTCGAACGAATTCGGCTGGATGTTGAGGTTGCGAAGCTTTCTGAACGGTACTTTGCTCCTTCCGAACACACCAGGATCATGCAAGCGGCTCAGGAGCAGCGTGCAGGAAGGTTCTTCCGCTACTGGGTCTCAAAAGAGGCGGTGCTGAAAGCGCAAGGAGTTGGGCTTCAGGCCTTGAGCCAGTGTGTGGTCCTGTTGGGAGCAGACGGAGTCGGGGCAGAGATTCGGGTCCCAGAGGGTTCTCGGCTGCAAGATGATTGGACCGTTCGCCTTCTCTCGTGTGGCGAGGGCTGGGAGGCAGCGGTGGCTGCGCAAGGGAAGGACTGGGTGGTACAGTGCGGCACTGCCTTATAGGGTTGGTGTTATTGAGGTGGTAGCTGTTTGGTTACCTCTGCGGCCACTCGCAGTTCCCTGAAGAACGCTCGAATGAGGCTCTGGCTTTCCCGCTCGAGGATCCCGCCGAGAACCTCGACGTGGTGATTCAACTTCGGTTCGTGTGTGAAGTCGAACACCGACCCGCAGGCGCCGGCTTTCGGATCTTTTGCCCCAAAGACGACTCGCGGAATTCTTGCCAGGATAATCGCACCGAGACACATGGTGCAGGGCTCGACGGTCACGTAGAGCGTGGTCTCGGTTAATCGCCATGTGCCGAGTGCGGTCGCTGCGGCGCGGATGGCAATGACTTCCGCATGAGCCGTGGGGTCTTGCCAGAGCTCACGATAATTATGGGCCTGGGCAAGAATCTGGCCCCCTCGGACCACCACCGCCGCAATCGGCACCTCACCGATCGCCGGCGCCCGTGCGGCTTCTTCCAATGCAATTCGCATGAAGGCCTGATCCTGTTGATCTGTCGGCACGGTGACTATCCTCCTGGGCTGTTATGATACGGAAACTTTCGTCTAGCCGGCTGCGGAATAACTATATCGATACGCGAGAAATTCGATAGTCCGCACGTGTGCACAATAGGCGAACGTTCCCGCAGGATGCTGAAAAAGGCCGTCCAGCAAGGCCGCAGCGAGTGAAGAGCCGAGGCGTACCCTTGGGGTACGTTGAGGATCTGAACGATGCGAGAACGACGCTGGCGGGCTTTTTCAGCATCCTGCTAAAGGAGTCATCGCACTATGTCAGAGAAGATCGATACCCTCCTCAAGGAAAGCCGCGTGTATCAACCGACCGCTCAGACCAAAGCCGTTGCCTATATTCAGGACTATGAGAGCGCCTACAAGAAATCGATTGCCGACCCTGAAGGTTTCTGGAGCG
>JANOMG010000272.1:0-4075 GCA_031420175.1 Nitrospira sp. | reverse complement strand
TGTCTCGTGTGTTCAGGCAAACCAGACCAACCAGATGGACCAAACAAACCAGAGCAACCAGTCAGCCTCGCGCGCTGAGAAACTCTGCGGCATCCGGTATTCCGGACGCGGCGTACCCGTTCACGGCTCGCCCACCGGTACTCATATGCGCCAAGGTCTCTTGTGTCTGACCCATCCATTGCTGAATCTGCTCGCGATTCTGCTCGGCATGGACCAAGGCCTGCCGCATTACATCGGCCAGTCTCTCCCAAGCCTTCTCTTCACCCGGCAACATGGGCCACCCCGCGAGTTGAGCGGACACCTGGGCCAACCGAATCAACGCCTGATCGATCGCCTGTACCGACACTTCCAGGCTCTCCAGATCTTGGCTGGCAATCGAGGCCTGGCTCTCTTCCAATTGCACCGTAAACGCGCGGTATTGTGCTTCGAGACTCTGCAACGAAATCATTTCGTTCCTCATTCGTGAAATGTGAAACGTAAAACGTGAGGGACAAGAATGCGATCACCAGATCTCGCCCTAGCCATCCGCGATTACCGCCTTACGACGTTTCACGTCTAACATCTCACGCCCATCAGGCCTTCAGAGCAAGGCGAGGAGCTGTGTCCGGCTGCGCGTAGGCCAAGAGACCTGCCGGCATTGCGGGAGGAGGCGGTGCGCCGGTCCCGGCATCGATGAGCGTCTTCACTTGAACGGCCACCTGTCTCCACGAACTATTGAGATCGCTCAACAGGGTGCGGACCCACTCCAGCGGTTGGGCCTGTTTCGCCAGATGTCCCTTGACCAGCTCCTCGTGCATATGGAGGTAGAGCCGGTCCAAGTTACGTGCGATCTCGCCCCCCTCCTCGAGATTGAGCGACTTGCG
This sequence comes from Nitrospira sp., assembly GCA_031420175.1. Lineage (GTDB taxonomy): Bacteria > Nitrospirota > Nitrospiria > Nitrospirales > Nitrospiraceae > Palsa-1315. Next base: position 3,212 of record JANOMG010000272.1, on the reverse strand, counting down.
CAGTTCGCCGATGATGGCCAAGCCTCGATAGAGAGCAATACCGGAGGCCAGGGTATTTTGCTTCTCCATTTCCTGCACGGCCTGCCCGATCCGATAAATCGCGCCCTCATACAGCAGCACGATGATTTGGGACGGATCGGCCTGGGTCACAGTGCCGGCCATGTACATCGCAATGGCATTAGGGTTGTTCGATACAGTCACAAGTGATCCTCCCTCAAGACTTCGAACGGTTCATGTCACCCCCCGATTTTGGGCAGGCGATCGAGTTGGGTCGTCAAATAATTGCTCGTCGCTTTAAACTTGTTCAGTAGCGACTCCAATCGAACGAGTTGGTCGCGGAACCGCTCCCCCTCTTGATCCACACGGGCATTAAACTTTTCGATGTCCTTCTTGAGCCGGTCCACGGTGCCTTGCAGCCCCTTCGACTTCGACCTCAGGATGCCGACGGTCGGATCGGTGTAGGAGGCTAGAGATGACACGAGCTGGTCCCCGACGCCCCGTGTGACGGCAATGGTGCCGAACAGCCCGGTCGACGTGCTTTCCGTGCTGATCGACAGACCGTCTTCCCCAAATCGTGAGTTACTTTTCAGCACATTTCCACGACCAATTGCCGAATGGTCGTTAATCGTGCCCGCAATATCGGCCCCCTGCGCCGTCCGTCCGACCGAGCCGATGCCAGTTTGGGTCACGCCGGCCTGGTCTGACACAACCGTAAAACGGACGTCTGCCCCATAGTCCTTCGACGTGATTTTGAGCCGTCCGCCGTCGTTGGAAGCCGACAGGCCGGCCTGATTCGTCGCGAAGGCGCTGTTCAACGTGCTGACGATATCGTTAATTCTCTGACCCGCGCTCAGCGAGACGGTGAAGGACGTCGTCGTCGGAATCGCCGCGCTGTAGTCGCCACTGTAGCTAAAACTCACGGCTTCGGCGTTCGTCAATCCAGTCGAAGCCAGGTTCTGAAAGGTCACATCCGTGGAGCCCCCAAGAATGGCCTTCTGAGGCGCCGTCGTAATGTTCAGCCCATAACGCCCGGCTGACGTCGTGGCACTGAGGCCGACGAAGATCACGGCACTATTACTGGGGGTGCCAATGCCGAGGAACAGCCTCCGTACACCCTCCGGGTCGGAGCTAATAGCCGTGGATAACGCTCCTTCATCGACCGAGAGCGCACCGGTCTTGCTATTCGACGTAATGCCGATCTGAGACAGATTGGTCTTCCCCGTGGTGAGGCCGGGAATCTGGCCACTGATGATATCCTTCAATTTCTTTTGAATGGCACGCAGGGTCGGATCTCCGAGCAAGGCACTGGCCTGACTGCTGTTGGCATTGAAATTGAGCTGCTCATTGAGAAACGTATTGAACTCGTTATAGGCCGACACAAAATTCTTGATCTTCTCCGTAGCGCCGGAGGCATTCGACGAGACCGACAGGATCACACCGTTCGTTGCATCCGCTTGCAGCAGATTCAAGGTCACGCCTTGAATGATGTCCGTAACGATATTGCTCGATTTGGTGAACGTGGTGCCGTCCACGACCACCACGGCATCTTGCCCGGCTTGAAGTATGGGCGCGAACACATCCACCGAAAAACGATCACTGGCGGCCAGGGTGCCGGTCGCTCCGAAGTCGATCTGGACGCCTTCATTGGTCGTACCGGTCCCGTCGATCGCGGTAGCAGCAGCGGCGGCGGTAATACCGGCGCCCGAGGTCGCAGGTCCGGCGGCGCCGTTGTAGGCAGCCCCACCGTACCCCAAATACGTCAAACCGCCATCGATGGAATACTTGTATGTGGCAACGCCGGGCGCTCCGCCGGTCACGCCCTGAATGAGAAAGGTCTTGTTCGTCGAGCCCGTATAATTATTGCCGGCATTCGAGGTGATCGTGCCGGCAAAACTATTTCCGGTAAAGGCATAGGCGGCCTCGACCTTCTTGTTCGTAAAATCCAAAGTCGTATCGTTATTCGTGATGGTGATGCTGTTCGAGGCGCCATTCTCATTGGTAGCGAGAATGAGCCGATAGGGGTTGGAGCCCGTTCCGTCGTTGATGATGGAGGCCGTGACACTGCCGCCCTTCGCGTTGATCGCATCGCGCAGAGACTGCAGCGTCGTACTGGCGGACACGACCACGCTATATTCTGTCCCGGCAGTACCGACCTTGAACTTGAAGGTCCCGTCGGTGCTCGCCACGGACGACGCGTTCTGGTCGACAAATCCATTGGCTGCCAGCTTGCCCGCTTGGGCCAATTGCTTGACCGCTACGGCATAGGTCCCCTTGGTGGCCGTGCTGTTGGCTGTCGCCGTCAGGAGCGAGGCGCCCGCCGTCGTCTTCCCGACCGCCACGGTATTCACATTGAAATTTGCTGGATTGTTCACGGAACTAGCCACGGCCAACAGCGTGGAGAGCTTCGTACTGACACTCAGCACGGCGCTGATTTCTTTCTGGTAGCCCGCCTGCCTGGTCTTCAAGAGCTCGACGGGACGCCGCTGGGAGTCTTGTACTTGCTGGATGAGTTGCTCGAAATTAATCCCGGAGGATAGTCCGGATGAGGTAATACCCATATGTCTGCTCCCCTCTCTCAGTCTTTATCGGCTGGGAGCGAAGAAACTTGAGGGATTAGCAGCCACGCGAAACGGGCGGGACGAGCAGGACAAGCGAGACAGGCGAAGGTTCAGGTCCGAAGTTCGAGGTTTTCGGAACGTCGATGGCCAGCACGTCTGGAGCAAAATGTGCACACCGAGCAGGATGCTCAAAACGTTCGTCAGCAAGACCGCAGACGAGTCGAAACCGGAGGCGTACCCTCAGGGGTACGTTGAGGATTTCGATGAGCCGAGAACGAAGCTGACGGACGTTTTCAGCATCCTGCTACACGACCCTATCGATCCTCGGCCCGATCAGGCTCCTGATCACATCCGCCGCGGCATGCATCTCTTTGGCCGGGATTTCTCTGATCACGGCTCTGGTTTTCGGATCGACGATGAAGGCCGTGATTTCTTGCGTCTCGGTGTTCACACGAAACTGGAAGTCGTACGTCGGCGACGCGACCACCGCCACCGGCTGCGAAACCGGCGGGGTCTTCGCTTCCGGGACATTGGCGCGCTCGATCGGACGAGTCTGAATCGCGCCCGGAACATTTCCATCAATTTTTTCAACCATGGTTGAACCTCATGATGCAGAAGAGCGGAGGCGGGGGGGCGGGGGGCCCCCCCCCCAAC
>JANOMG010000271.1:0-11195 GCA_031420175.1 Nitrospira sp. | reverse complement strand
CCGCCCTCCATGTTTCTAGCAGGCAGCTGAAAAAACCAGCCAGCGTCGTTCTCGCATCGTTCAGGCCCTCAACGTACCCCAGAGGGTACGCCTCCGGTGCGTTCATCGGCTGCGGCCTTGCCTGCGGAACGGCGCGTCTTGGCGCGCAGGGGTTGGGTGGATGAGAAGTCTGGTCTTTTTGAGCAGCCTGTTGGAGAGCGTTTTCTGAGCCTGCCAGAGAGCATCTCCAGTGACGTGTCGTTGATGATGAAATCCTTCCGACTCGAGTCCCTTCCCGTGAGCAGGGAAGGGACGGCTGATTGCTGGGCCAGGGGGACTGTGCTAGGGTACACTCTCAATGCGACAGATCTGCGACAAGCCATCGTGTTCTCGGGTACTGGTCCTGGTGTGGGCATCCCTCTGGATGCTCATGGTTCCACTCTTCCACGTGCATCCCGACGCAGATCATCGTCATGGAGATGCGAGTCACGTTCACGGCGGCACTGTCCATACTGTTTTCTCCCCGGACCTCGAGTGCGAGTACACGGATGATATCCACGATCCGACCTGTCCTGAAGCAGCACATCAGCATCTTCAAGCTCGTGCGCATTCCGGTCATGCGTTCAATCACCCTGAGATTGCATTCTCACTGCTGACTGTTCCGATCGATCGTCCACTGCTGAAGCCGGGGATGACGGTCTCCGGATTATCGGTCGTCGAAGGTCCCTCGGCTCAACGAGCCGTGATCGGTGCTTCGTTGCAACCAGGCATCTCTCGCATTATTTTGTTTCTCTCCACGGCACTTCCTCTACGTGCTCCTCCCTCCCAATCTCTCTGATCCATTTTCTTGTTTTTTGAAGATCAAGTAACGCAGGCGTGTCGCCGTCAGATGTCGGTGAGGGGCGGTGCCTCTTCCGTATTTCTGACCGTCGGTCTTTCGGGAGATCGCGAGACTTCCGCCTTGAGCCATTCGGCTTTTCGTGGATGGTCCGAGCGTAGAGCCTGCGAAGGGGAGGAGATAATCAATGACTCATCAACTGATAGCGTGGCTAGGGTTCCTGGTATCAGGGGCACTGCTCCTGAGCCCAAGCTCGTACGCGGTGGCCAGCGAGCCCAATGCCGCATACACATTGAACACAGTGATCGAACTCGCACTAGAGCACAATCCGACCATGGCAGGAGCTCAGGGGTACATGCGGCAAAGTCGAGGCCAACAAGTCGCTGCCGGAGCCTATCTCAATCCTTCCATTTCAGGCGTAGTCGGGCGAGGAAGCATTCGCGATCCCAGCACGGGGGTGAATATCACTGAGCGAACGGTGACGGTCGAACAGCCGCTGGAGTGGCAAGGGAAACGTCGCGCCAGACAGCAGGCAGCGGACGCAGGAGCGGCAGGGGCCGGCGCCGCGATGGAGGAGACACGCCTCAACGTGATTGCTGAGGCGAAGGTCGCCTTTTACCATGTGTTGTTCGCTCAGCGAGATGCCGAGTTGGCCGGCCAAAACCTGACGATGGTCGAAGAGGTCCTGCGAACCGTGAAAGCGCGCGTGGCTGCGGGCGACGCCACGCTCTTTGAAACGATGAAGGCCACCGTCGAGGTCCAAAAAGCAACGAAGGAAGTTGCACGCGCCAAGAATGCCTTGGTGGTGGTGAGGGCCAAGCTTGATATGGTGACGTCCGGCACGTTGGGCAGACAATTCTCGATCCAGGGTGATTTCGAACCGCTCCAGCAGGGTCTCGATCCCGAGGCCCTGGCAGCCCGCGCGATGGAACAGCATCCGACCCTCCGACGGCTCAGCAAGCTCGTCGAACAGGCGGAGTTCAGCGCGACGCTCGAAAAGGAGTCCAGGATCCCGAACGTCACGGTGCAAGGCACCTATCATCGTGAAGCGGGTGACGAGGCAATCACCGCTGGGCTCAGCGTGCCTCTTCCACTCTGGTACCGGCGCCAAGGAGAGATTGAAACGGCGCTCGGGGCCAAACATCGCGCAGAAGCCGAGCGGTTGCGGGCCCAGAATGAAATGACCCAAGCCATCACGCAGCATGTGCAGGATGTCCGTACCGCGAACGAGCAACTTCAAGTATTCGAGGCCGGGTTGTTGAAGCAAGCGGAGCAGACGCTACGAGTCGCGCGCGTCAGTTTCAAGGAGGGAGCCGCCAGTCTTCTGGACCTGCTCGATTCCCAACGTGTATATCGGCAAACGTTACTCGAGTACGTCCAGGCGCGCGCGGACCTCTCCATCGCCCTCGCTCGGCTTGAACGTGCTGTCGGTGGGATCTGACGATTCAGAAGGAGCTCGACCATGAGAATCAGGTGGACAGCACAGACCGGATTGTGTGTACTCGCGCTGTTCTTGTTCGTCACGGCCTGCGGAGACCGGAACCGCGAACCGCCAGCAGCGGCGCCGAAAGCGACCGCCAAGCCGGGTGCTTCCCTCGCGAACACGATTCAGGCACCGGCGGCCGTGCGGGATCGGCTCAGGACGGAGGCGCTCATTGCGCGCGTGGTCCCCGACATGGTGACAGCTCCAGGTGAAGTGGCGCTGGATCTTAAACAAGTCGCCAAGATCACGTCGCGGATCGAAGGGCAAGTAGAAAAGATTCACGTTCAGCTCGGTGATCGAGTCAAGCCAGGTCAACCGCTGGCGGCCATCGGCAGCTTGCAGCTCGATCAACTCATCGAAGAATACCTTGTCGGTAAGGCGCAGGCCGATGTCGCCGAGAACAGCTTCCGGCGAACGGAGAAGTTGCGAGCCGACGACATCGTGACGGAGAGGAAACTCATCGAAGACAAGGGCCGATATTTGGAAACAAAGGCACGGTACCAGCACATCCGCGAGAAACTGCTGAACATGGGCCTGTCGATAGCGGAACTGACCGAGCTTGAACGGGGCCGGCATGAGGAGAGTCATCGCTATACGTTGACATCGCCTATCGCGGGAACGGTCATCGCACAGAATGCCGTGCGCGGCCAGGGTGTGGCGCCGGGAAATGAATTATTCGAAGTCGTGAACACGAGCCGGGTCTGGGTCTTTGCCAATCTGTCGATCGAACAGGCCAGAAAATTTAAGGAGGGCGATGTAGGGACCATCCTGCCCAAAGGCGGTGAACCGATCACCGCGCCACTCACCTATCTTGCGCCGGTAGCGGACGAGACGACCCGCACGATTCGAGTTCGCTTCGAGGTCGCGAACCAGCAGCACAGCCTGAAGCCACGAGAGTATGTGGATGTTCAGTTGGCCGTTGCGAGTCCACCGACCCTGGCGGTTCCCGTCTCCGCTGTGACGATGGTGGACAACGTGCGTGGCGTCTTTGTGCAGCGGGAAACGAGGTATGCGTTCGTGCCGATCGAAGCCGGCCGCGAAGGCGGGGGTTGGGTTGAAGTGAAGAAAGGACTGACAGCGGGCGAGCAGGTGGTGGTCGACGGCGTCTTCGACTTGAAGAACGTGCTTCTGAAAAAACACATCGGGTCCGGAGAGGGAGAATAAAATGGAACGGCTGTTCACCCTCTCGTTGCGCTACCGCTTCTTCACCCTGGTGGCGACGAGTCTCGTCATCGCCGTCGGCCTCTGGTCCTTCACTCACCTCACCATCGACGCCATGCCGGACCTGACGCCAGTCCAGGTTCAAATCCTCACCCGTTCCCCGGCGCTGGGCCCGGTGGAGGTGGAACAGTTCATCACCTTTCCGATCGAAGCCTCGCTGAGCGGATTGCCTGCCCTGCGCGAGCTTCGATCTGTGTCGCGCTACGGGCTCTCGGCGGTGACCGCGATCTTCGAGGATCAGATGGACATCTACCGCGCAAGACAGTTGGTCACCGAGCGGCTTGCCCGCGCGATGGAACGTATTCCAGTCGAGTATGGCCGTCCGATCGTAGGACCGCTGACGACAGGATTGGGCGAAGTCTATCAATTCACACTCAAAGGAAATGGCTACAGCCCCATGGCGCTTCGGACACTCCTTGAATGGGAGATCGGGATGAGGCTGCGGGCGGTGCCAGGCGTGGTGGAAGTCAACATTTGGGGAGGAGAACCTCAACAGTTCCAAGTCATAGTGGACCCGGCCAAGCTCCTGTCCTACAAATTGTCACTTCGGCAGGTGTTTGAGGCGCTCGAACGCAACAATGCCATCGCCGGCGGCGGCTACATTGAGCGTCACCGCGAACAATTGCTCATTCGCGGTGAAGCCTTAGCGACACAGGTGGCCGACCTTGCGAGGATTGTCGTGGCGCACGGCCCCGGGGGAGTGCCGATCTACATTGCAGACCTCGCGGAGGTGAAGGAGGCCTCGGCGCTCCGTATCGGCGCTGCGACTGCGATGGGAGAAGGCGAAACCGTCATCGGCATGGTCCAGATGTTGGCGGGCGAGAATGCGCAACAGGTGGTTGAGCATGTCAAAACCCGGGTGAGCGAGATTGAAGCGACGCTCCCCCCTGGTGTGACGATCGAACCCTACTATGACCGAACGCTGTTGGTCTCGAAGGTGATGCGCACCGTGCGCAATAATCTGCTCGAAGGTGGGCTCCTCGTCATTGCCGTGCTGTTCCTCTTTCTCGGCGATCTCCGCGCAGGGGTGATTGTGGCGTTCGCCATTCCGTTGTCGATGCTGATCGCGTTCAGCGGGATGATGCAGGCCGGCCTCTCCGGAAACTTGATGAGCCTCGGCGCCATCGATTTCGGTTTGCTCGTGGATGGCTCAGTGGTGATGGTCGACAACATCCTCCGGCGATTGGCGAAGAAAGGCGGCATGAGCCAGGAAGAAAGGCTGGGTGAGATCCAGGCGGCCGGCCGCGAGGTGCTCCGCCCCATGACCCTCGCCGTCAGCATCATCATTCTCGTATACGTGCCCATCCTGGCGCTCACCGGGATCGAGGGGAAGATGTTCCGTCCGATGGCGCTGACCGTCATCCTGGCCCTGGCTGGCTCACTCCTCCTTGCTGTGACGGTGACGCCTCTGCTCGCCTTCTGGTTTGTGCGGGCTAAGCCAGGACATGAGGACACGCGTCTGTTCGAATTGCTGCGCCGTGCCTACGAACCCTGTCTCAGATGGGCGATGGCGCGCCCGGCGTGGGTAGTGACGCCGGCGGTGGGGCTGTTTGTCGCGAGTCTCGGAATCAGCGCATGGCTTGGCATCGAGTTTGTGCCTCGACTCGACGAGGGGGACATGGCGATTCAAGTTTGGCGATTGCCCAGTGTCTCGCTGAGCGAGTCGGTCCGGAATGCCTTAGATGTTGAACGGGTGCTTCGCAGATTTCCGGAAGTCGTGCAGGTGGTGAGCAGGACCGGGAGCCCCGAGGTGGCGACCGACGTGATGGGGGTGGAGCTGTCCGATGTGTTCGTCATTCTCAAGCCGCAGCACGAATGGACGACGGCTAGTACGCGCGAAGACCTGATCGCCAAGATCAAGCCCGCCATTCTCGATGCGGTGCCTGGCGTCGGCCTCGGCTTTACGCAACCGATCGAGATGCGCTTCAACGAGTTGATCGCAGGGACCCGCTCCGATCTCGCCGTCAAGATCTTCGGGCCTGACCTGGCGGTGCTCACGCAGCAGGCCGAGGCCGTGGCGCGTGTGCTGGAAACCGTCCGCGGCGCAGCAGACGTCAAAGTTGAGCAGGTCGCGGGCCTTCCACTGCTGCGAGTGATTGTGGACCGGGAACAGATCGCCCGCTATGGGCTTACGGCAGACGACGTGCTCACCCTCGTCCAAACCACACGTGTGGGACGCGTCGTCGGCACCGTGGTCCAAGGCTCACGGCGGTTTGAGCTCGTCGTCCGCTTAGCCGACAGCGCATCGGCTGATCCCGCCGCGTTGGGCAATCTGCTCATCCCAACCGGTCAGGGTGAACTCGTCCCCCTCTCCCGCGTGGCGGCCATCCGAGTGGACGCGGGACCGGCTCAGATCAGCAGAGAGCACGTGCAGCGACGTATCGTGGTGGAGAACAACATTCGAGGAAGGGACTTGGGGAGCTTCGTGACAGAGGCTCAGCGCCTGGTGGCACGTGAGGTGAAGCTCCCGACAGGGTACGAATTGACATGGGGTGGACAGTATCAGCATCTTCAAGAAGCTACCAGCCGGTTAGCCGTGGTCGTGCCCATCACCCTCATCCTGATTCTGGCAGTGCTGTCGGTCATCTTCGGGGCTATGCGCCCCGCGCTGCTGATTTTTCTCAATGTGCCCTTAGCGTTGTCCGGTGGTGTGCTCGCCCTCTGGCTGCGTGGCCTGCCACTCAGTATTTCAGCGGTCATCGGATTCATTGCTCTGTTTGGCATTGCGGTGCTCAATGGAGTCGTGCTGGTCAGCCACATCCGGCAACTCGAAGCAGAAGGGCTGCCAACCGATCAGGCTGTCGAGCAGGGGGCGATGGACCGGCTCAGGCCCGTGCTGATGACGGCGCTCGTCGCCAGTCTCGGATTTCTCCCCATGGCAGTGGCCACCAGTATGGGAGCCGAGGTCCAGCGGCCCCTCGCGACTGTCGTCATCGGAGGCTTGATCACTTCGACGATCTTAACGTTGCTGGTCATCCCGGCGCTCTATGGCAGAATCGGTGAGAAACGTTCCAATAAGCTCCAAGGGGTGGAGCAGACAATCAGCGAAGGATCGACAGATGCGTAGACACGAGTCCCACCACCATAGACCATCTGATGCGTCGACCCACGCAGAGGAGACACACGGCCATACTCACGGGGCGATCGATCACGCGCTCTTTACGACGCAACGAGGAATGTGGGCCGTGAAATGGTCATTCCTCGGATTGGCCGCCACGGCCCTGTTGCAGGTTCTCATTGTGGGGATCACGGGGAGTGTCGCCCTGCTGGCCGACACCATTCATAACCTCGGGGACGCGCTGACGGCTATTCCGCTCTGGATCGCATTCAGGCTCGGGCAATGGAAACCCACCCGGCGATTCACTTACGGGTACGGGCGTGTCGAGGACTTAGCCGGCGTCGTGATTGTCGGCATCATTTTGCTCAGCGCTCTGATAACCGGTTATCTTTCTGTGCAACGGCTGCTTCACCCCCAACCGATTTCCTATGTGGGGGCTGTGATCGCTGCCTCACTGATTGGGTTCGTGGGCAATGAAGCGGTGGCGATCTTTCGCATGCGGATCGGCAAAGAGATCGGCAGCACCGCGCTCATTGCCGACGGCTACCACGCCCGGGCCGATGGCTTGACGAGTTTATCGGTCTTAGTCGGTGCGGTAGGGGTCTGGCTGGGATATGCGTTGGCGGATCCGATTGTGGGCCTTGTCATCACAGCGGTCATCCTTCGCATCGTCTGGCAATCCGGCGAGGCTGTCTTCACGCGGCTGCTGGACGGGATCGATCCCGAGGTACTTGATGAGATTACTCATGCGGTCCATCACACCCAAGGGGTCTGTGACGTCAGTGAAGTCCGGGTCAGATGGTTGGGCCATCGGCTCCATGCAGAGGTCAATGTTGCGGTACTGGCCGGTCTCTCGGTGGAGCAAGGCCATGACATTGCCAAGGAGGTGCGCCACAATCTCCTGCATGAGTTGCGGTACCTCTCCAATGCCACCATTCATATTGACCCGGCCACGGCTTCCGGCGAAGTGCACCATGCCGTTGCCAACCACACTCATGATGAATGGCCTCCCCATTCGCATGAAGGATAGGATTCCGGCCTCGACTATGAGGTATGAGATGACCAATCGATAAAGGCGACATGCATCCTTGGCATAGGTATGACGCCGCTGCATACACCCAACAGCTTTGAAGAAGACAGGAACCATTCACGACCGAATGAGCCACACGAGGTCTCCGTGAAAGACTCGCGACACGATAGAGCGCACCAACGTCGAAATCTCCTCATCGTCCTGCTGATGACCGAAACCTTCATGGTCATCGAGGTGATCGGAGGTCTGTTCACGGGAAGTTTGGCCCTGTTGGCTGACGCAGGCCACATGCTGACGGACGTGGCGGCCCTCGGGCTCAGCGCCTTTGCCATGTGGATGGCGGTAAGACCCTCGACGCCGGAGAAGACCCACGGATACCACCGGGCCGAGATCCTCGCCGCCGTCATCAATGCTGTGGTGCTGTTGCTGTTGGCCATCTGGATTCTGTACGAGGCGTACCGGCGTGTTTTCGAGCCACCCCACGTGTTTGGCGTGCCGATGTTGCTCATCGGACTCGTCGGTCTCGCCGTGAATGTCGCAAGCATGAAGCTGCTCGCTGACGAATCCGCGTCGAGCCTGAATGTTCGCAGTGCGTATGTAGAAGTGCTCAGCGACGCGATCAGTTCAGTCGGAGTCATTCTTGGTGGGGTCACGATCTGGCTCACCGGGTGGTTGCTCATCGATCCTCTCCTGAGCGCGGGCATCAGTGTCTTGATCGTCTGGCGCACGTGGGCACTGCTCACTCAGGCCGTGCATGTGCTCATGGAAGGCGTGCCGACTCATCTGGACGCCAAAGAGGTCTGACAAGCCATGGCCGGCATGCTCGGCGTGAAAGGGATTCACGATCTGCATATTTGGACCATCACCTCCGGCCTCGACGCACTCAGTGCCCATGTGGTAGCCCCCGTTGGAGAGGATCGGGACGCAGTGTTGGGCCGTCTCCAACAGCTTCTACGCGAACGCTTCAGAATCGATCATGTCACGCTGCAGATTGTGGAGGAACGCTCGGATCGTGTGCAGGTGGAATAGAGTCCACTCAGGTTCGGATGAATGAGCCCTCTGTTGCAGGGGTAGCTAAGAAAAGAGGAGAAAGCGATGCACAGTACGGCAGTGGTGGTTCTAGCGCTCGTGATCGGGCTGCTCGTGGAGGGCGGGTGTCAGTCGGCCTCCGCGCGCAAGCTGTTGCCCGCACCGACGGGCGTGATCGCGCCGGCCGTTCAACACCATGAAGAGGGCATCCTGGCGTACGAGCAGCGCCAGTGGGCGCAAGCGAGACAACATTTCGAGGCCGCGATCACGGCAGCCCCCAAGCCTGGCGGAGGCGCATTACAATCTCGGCATGGTCTTGTACAAACTGAGAGTCTGCAAAGACGGAGATCGGCATTTCATTGAGGCCGCGAACTTAGCGCCGGGGAACAAAGTGATTTGGGATTCATCGGCGCTCAAGCACGTGACGGTTCCTGAGAAAGAGGCCCCAGGAGGGTCCGACGGGTATGGCCACTAGCGTTCATCACGCCTGGCGCGAATGGCGACGCGTCTTCCGTTTCGTTTGGATTATTTCTGCTCGACGGACCGTGCGAGATCGGAGGCGGGTATCTTGTGTGGCTCTGGTTCCGCGAGGGACGGTCACTCAGTTACGCGTTTGCCGGAGCAAGCATTCTCATTCTCTATGGCATCATTCCACCATTTCAGACGGCCCACTGTGGTCGAGTCTATGCGCCTATGGCGGCATGTTCATTCTCCTGTCGCTACTCTGGGATGGGCGATGGATGGCATGAGACCGGATCGCGTGACACTATTGGAGTCAGTCTCTGCCTGATTAGAATGATCATCATGTATGTGCCACGGACGTAAGTGAGAGGTCTGGCAGGAAAAATGCTGAGACTCATTGCGGTTCAAGAATCCATTGACACGGCCACTCATTGGTCGAATCGGTATCGATCCTAGAAGTGGGATCTGACGACCAGGTGTTCGCATTCTTACCCATACGAGAGACTGGCCCTATGAAGCTCCTGTTTGATCGGAACAGTCCACTGAGCCACATGCCCTCAGGTATCTGGGTGCTGGGTTTTGTCAGCCTGCTGATGGACATCTCTTCGGAAATGATTCATAGCTTGCTGCCGTTGTTCATGGTCACGACCCTCGGGGCCAGCACACTCGCCGTCGGCCTTGTCGAGGGATTGGCCGAGTCCCTTGCTCTGGTGGTCAAAGTGTTTTCTGGGACATTGAGCGATTACCTTGGAAAGCGGAAAGGGCTGGCCTTGTTTGGGTATGCCTTGGGCGCACTCACCAAGCCCCTCTTTGCGCTGGCCCCAGGTGTAGGCATGGTATTAACCGCCCGATTGCTGGATCGGGTCGGAAAGGGTGTGCGCGGCGCACCGCGCGATGCACTGGTGGCGGATATCGCACCGCCGCATCTCCGAGGCGCAGCGTTCGGCTTGCGGCAGGCACTGGATACAGTGGGTGCGTTCCTTGGTCCATTGGTCGCTGTTGGGTTGATGCTCCTCTGGGCCAACGATTTTCGCGCGGTCTTCTGGGTAGCCGTTGTTCCAGGAGTGATGGCTGTGGCGCTCCTCTTGTTCGGGATACAGGAGCCTGCACCGCGCCAGATCGAAACGCGGACGAACCCGATTCGACGAGACAATCTCCGGCGACTAGGCTCAGCATATTGGTGGGTGGTGGGAATCGGAGCCGTATTCACGCTGGCTCGGTTTAGCGAAGCCTTTTTGGTTCTCCGTGCCCAGCAAGGGGGAATGTCCATCGCGCTCGTCCCTCTGGTCATGGTCGCCATGAATCTGATCTATGCCGCATCGGCGTACCCGTTCGGCAAGCTCTCCGATACGATGAGCCATACGACGCTGCTCACGCTCGGTCTGATTGTCCTGGTTGCGGCCGATCTGATCTTAGCCATTAGTGACCACTGGGGCAGTGTGCTCTTGGGCGTCGGGCTATGGGGTCTGCATATGGGGATGACGCAAGGCTTGCTGGCAGCCATGATCGCCGATACCTCACCCGCCGATTTGCGAGGCACAGCGTATGGCTTTTTCAGCCTCGCCAGTGGGCTGGCTATGCTGGTCGCCAGTGTATTGGCAGGGCTTCTGTGGGATCGGTTTGGCGCGGCATTCACATTCTATGCAGGGGCGATGTTGTGTATGTGCACGATTGTGGTAGTGGCCCTGGAAAAGGGCCGGTCGCCCACCTATGGGTCACACCGCCAATGAGGTGCTATCGTCGGATTATCGGTTCCCGACACATTCCCCTCACACCATACGGATAAGGACGCAATGATGCCTACATTGTTATCGATCGGACTCTATGTGCTTGCAGGTCTCTGCGAGATTGGAGGCGGGTATCTGGTGTGGCTCTGGTTCCGCGAGGGACGGCCGCTCGGATACGGAATTGCCGGAGCGGCCATTCTTATTCTCTATGGCATCATTCCGACATATCAGACGGCCCACTTTGGTCGGGTCTATGCTGCCTATGGCGGCATGTTTATTGTGCTGTCGCTGCTTTGGGGATGGACGATAGATGGCATGAGACCGGATCGGTTCGACGCGATGGGAGCCGCACTGTGCCTTGTGGGGAT
>JANOMG010000270.1:0-7201 GCA_031420175.1 Nitrospira sp. | reverse complement strand
CATCGGCGAACTCGTGCGCCGCTACCGCATCACGTTCCTCGTCACCACGCCGACCTTTCTCCAGCTGTATCAGCGCCGTTGTACCCCGGAGCAATTCAGCTCGCTGCGCGTGGTCCTGACCGGCGCCGAGAAACTTCCAGTGCGGTTGGCGCAGGCGTTTGAAGATCAGTTCGGTATCGCCCCCATCGAAGGCTACGGCATCACCGAATGTGCTCCCGTCGTCGCCGTCAATTGTCCGGACTTCCGGGCCTCCGGATATTTCCAACCGGCCTCACGGCGGGGAACTGTCGGCCAACCGCTGCCCGGCGTGTCTGTGCAAATCGTCGATCCCGACAGCTTCGCCCCGTTGCCACCAGGAACGCCAGGCATGTTGCTGGTGAGGGGGCCCAACGTCATGACGGGGTATCTGGGGCGTGAGGATCTGACGGCCAACGCTCTGCGCGACGGCTGGTACATCACCGGCGACATTGCGACGTTGGACGAGGATGGATTCCTGACGATCACCGACCGACTCTCGCGCTTCTCAAAGATCGGCGGTGAGATGGTCCCGCATGGCAAGGTCGAAGAAGCCTTGCAACAAGCCGCCGGCGCCGACCTGCAAGTCTTCGCCGTCACCGGCATTCCGGACGAACGCAAGGGCGAGCAACTCGCGGTCCTTCATACTCTGGATGAATCACAGATTCCCGGCATCGTCAGCAAACTCACGGCAAACGGCCTACCAAACCTATATATTCCACCGCGCACGAATTTCATCAAAGTCGACGCCCTGCCACTGTTGGGCACTGGGAAAATGGATCTGCGGAGCCTGAAACGAATCGCAATGGAGCGACTTCAGGTGCGTGAAACGTGAAACGTCTTTCGTGAAATGTATGTCGTTTCCGGATTCTGACGTTTCACGTTTACGCGCGACGCTTCACGAACGGCGAGATACCAAGACCTATGACCATGTCACCTATCGAGAAAACTCTGATCGACTGCCATGTCCACCTCGCCGCCCTGCCGGACGGCGACAACGGCTGCTACATCTCGCCGAAGATGCTCAAGAGTCCGTTGTTTCGATATCTGCTCTGGAAGCACTCTCTCTCGCCGGACAACCCGCGAGAAGCAAACCACAAGTACCTCGACGACTTACTGACGGAACTCCGCGCGTCACGTCATGTCCAGAAGGCCGTGATCCTCGGCATGGATGGGGTCTACGATCACAATGGCCGGCTCAACCAGGCCCAAACGGACTTCCTGATCAGCAACGATTATGTACTGAAGACCGCACAGGCCCATCCTGGTGAATTGCTCGCGGGAGTGTCGATCAATCCCCAGCGGCGTGACGCCATCGACGAAGTCCATCGCTGCGCCGATGCCGGTGCAGTCCTGGTCAAAGTCTTGCCGAATGCGAAACAGTTCGACCCGGCCAACCCGAAGTACAAGCCGTTCTATCGAGTCCTCGCCGAACGGAAATTACCCTTTCTCAGTCACGTCGGGTATGAATTCAGCTTAATCGGCAAGGACCAATCCGTCGGCGACCCGGAGCGACTTCGCGTGGCGCTGGACGAAGGCGCGACGGTCATCGCCGCCCACGCCTGCAGTTATGGATTGATCCTCTATGAGAAATTTCTCCCGACGCTGCGAGATTTCGTGCAGCGCTATCCGAATTTCTATGCGGACATCTCCGCGTTGACACTCCCCAACCGGTTTCGGATGCTCCTGCATCTTCGCCGATACCCCGAGGTGCATGAGCGGCTGCTCTTCGGGACCGACTATCCCCTGTCTGTGTTCCACGTCGCCGCCTGGGGCCGTGTGACCTTCGGCACGCTGCGCAAGATGATTCGGACGAAAAACCGCTTCGATCGGCAAGTCGAGATTTGTCATGGGCTGAAGCTCGGCTTTCGCTCACTCGGAGACCTGCTCCCCCATTCAGCGGCAAAGACCACCCGATAGAGCAACACGTCCATGAATCGAGACGAGACACTGGCCCTCCTGCGCGAAAGGATTCTCGCCTTCGCCACATTACGAGTACCGAGGGATCGCGCGGAAGATCTCGCCCAAGACGTGCTGGTCGTTCTGCACGACACATATGCGAATGTCACGGAGCTGACCGAGCTGGTTCCCCTGGCCTTTCAGATCTTACGGTTCAAGATGCTGGACGCCCATCGCAAGTCGCTCCGACGAGGTGAGTACAATCAGGAATCGGTCGACGACCTTCCACTCGCCGATCCTGGCGACGACCCGGTCGGACAGCTCGATCAGAAACAGCGGGTGGATCGGCTCCTGACCGCTCTGACACAATTAGGCGAACGCTGCCGCGAGCTATTCAAGTGGAAGCTGGAAGGGAACAGCTTTCCTGAAATCCAGAAGCTGATGGGCCAGAATTCGATCAACACCATTTACACGTGGGATTTGCGCTGCCGAAAACAGCTCTTGTCTCTCATGGGCGGATCATGGGAATGACTACTCAAGTCCTGAGTCCTACGTGCTGAGTGCTGAGTTGCAAATTCTGGGCGGTTCACAAGCGACGGGTAAGAATGTCTGAGCACAACCTTGAAAAACTGTTGGGCGGATTTGCGGCCGATACGCTGACGGCAGAGGAGAAACAGGCGCTATACAGCGCCGCACTCCAAGACCAGCAACTGTTCAATGCACTGGCCGACGAACAAGCACTGACAGAGTTGCTTGCTGATCCAGCAGTTCGTCGCAGGCTCCTCGCTTCATTGGAGCAGCAACGCGCCTCAGCCTCAGGCGGGTCCCTCTCGTGGCTGGATTGGTTCAGACGGCCGGCCGGGCTAGCATTCGCTGGAGGCCTGACCGCAGCGGCCCTCGCAGTCGTATTAGGCGTCAGGATTTATCAGGACAGTCTGAGACAGGCGGTGCAATCGATCGCCACTGAAGAGGCAAGGCCCGCAGCAGCACCGACAGCAACTGCCCCAGCCTCTCAGCCTGCGCAGCCTCAAGTCACGGAGCCCCCGGCCACAGTCAAAGAACATACCGGGCCCGCGATGGCCCCTGCGAGGAAAGACAGGCTCGCCGACAAAACGGTCAAACGAGAAGGAGCTGCGCCGCTTTCACCACAAGAACAACGAAGTAAACAAAACAAACTCCACGGGCAAGCCGAATCGCCGGTAGCTGCGCTCAGCAAGTCCTCGGAAGAAGTGGCCGCGTCGGCAGATCAGCAGCTCGCGGCGAGCTCCGCACCACCTGCCGTATCTGCGCCTGCCCCCATGCGAGCACCGGCTAACGGTTCGTTTGCCGGAGCTGTCGCACCGACAGTCAGCGCGCGAGGACTCTTTTATGGAGGAGAGCCAACACCAGCAGATAGCCGCGCGATGGCTCAAGAACAAGAACGAATGAGCAAACCGCTTGCTGAGTCGGCACCTCAACCCAACCGGCCTGAACGCAAACAGGATCGGTTCGCGCTGGCAGAAAAAGCAGTGGGCACAGCAGCCCAACTCAAACCATTAGGCCTCCGCTACAGCTTTGTCGTTGCTGGGCCAGATGGGCAGGATCGAGAAGTGGATGCGGCGACGGCTGTGAAAAATACCGCGCCGGCACGCCTCACCTTGGAGGCCAATCAAGCCGCCTATCTACAAGTCTGGATGACGGTCGCCTCCTCGCCCACGCAACTGCTCTTGCCCGATGGAAAAACCGGACAGATCTCCCTGAAGATTGCCGCGGGGCAGCGACAACAGATTCCGTTGCCAAGAGAGAACGGGCCCGTCAGCCTCACAACCCGTCTCTCCCGAGTCCCGTTTGGACCGATCACGAGGCAGGAAGCCGCCATGTTCGATCGGGTCTCTCCCGACCAACTCCAAGAAGCCATCACTGCAGGAGGCCCAGCCAACTCCCAGGAACAAGCCACCTATATCGTCAACCAGGACACGGCCTCTACTGCACAGATCTCCGTCGAGATCCCGCTCGGTCAGTAGCGCAATCTACTAGCTCAGGCACTGACCACCAGGATGACCTTCTTCCTTCATTCGCTCAGGTTCTAAAGCTGCCATTTCAATCCAGCGACACTTCACCGCCTATCCGTTTGCAGTAAAGGCGGAACATTCTCGCAGGAGGCTCAACACGTTCGTCCAGCAAGGCCGCAGGTGAATCGAAGCCGGAGGCGTACCCCTGGGGGTACGTTGAGGATTTCGATGAGCCGAGAACGACGCTGGCGGACGTGTTCAGCGTCCTACGAGAGGTTGATCACCACCAACCCCGCAATCGCGGCCAGTCCACCGATGCAGCAGAGCACAAACCCGGCGGCTCCAGCCACAAACCAAGGCCTGACTCGCCTGAACTCTTGCGGCGACAGCAACGGATGCAACTCGACGGGAGCCCTCCACCAGCGAAGCGGGAGCGTCGTGCGTGGCGCGAGCTGTTTATAGAGTACGACGTGATACCACAGGCCCGTTGGAATCCCGATAAGGAGGCCTACAGCCAAGACCCAAAGCCCCAGCTCGATCATGATCTGAGGCGTGACTAGGACCGTGATGAGCGCGATCGCGCAAAACCCCACCAGGCTTCCGAGCACCAACAACAGTTCAAGCATGGGGCAGATTGTACCGGACTTC
This sequence comes from Nitrospira sp., assembly GCA_031420175.1. Classification (GTDB taxonomy): domain Bacteria; phylum Nitrospirota; class Nitrospiria; order Nitrospirales; family Nitrospiraceae; genus Palsa-1315. The sequence goes on along the minus strand of JANOMG010000270.1, from coordinate 2,648 downwards.
CCGCCTGGACGGCGGAAAGTCCGGTCGTGATCCAAACTGACATGACCAACCCTCTCGCTCAGCGCATGAGCTTCAAATCCCACTCCTGGTCGAGCGGACCATTTCTACCCTTCATGTTGCTAACTGGCATGAGCTTATGTTTCGCCGTCAATCTCGCGGCATCAGTGAACGGCAGTTCTTTCCATGGCTGAACGTCCGGCTCGTTCGTGCCGAAAAACAGGCTGACGTGCTGATTTTTCTTGTACGGACCGGACCGTGAATTCGTGCAGTTGAGCATGATCGGCTTGGTCGAGACGAGCGCAATGAACATCGAATGTTTCTTCGCGCGATAATCCACATTGAGCACGCCCTGTTCGTTCATCGGCACCTCAACCTGAGCTGCGAGTGCGCAGGTCCAACTCGTGACCTTACCGTCCGAGTCAGCCGAGGAGTTCTTGCCCACCAAATCCCATTGCTGGATGGTGGCTGTCGCACTCGGCTTGTCCACATCACTGACCTCGGCGGTCGCGGAACTCTTGTCGCCGTCGGTAAGCGGTAAGCTCACCTTCACGCTGGCGCGAAAGGTCACGTTCTCCTGACCGATCTCCGTGCCGGACATCGTGACCGTACCGCTATAGACTCCCAGCTTGCCGCTTTCCGCCGCTGCCACACCAGTCATACCGACACAAGCCAAGGTGACGACTGCCAGCACAAGCCTATGACATCCACACTGCGGCCATTTCTCTCCGATTGACCATCCTCGGCATATCATCTGTCGCATGGCGATTTCCTCCTGTCGTCTGTCCGTTAACGTTGCTAGATCCTTCGGCTACTCATTGGAGCACAAATCTATTTCGAATATCCAAATGTCTGGCTGTGATGCTTAGAAATGGCCGATCCTCCAGCTCCATATCAGAAAGAGCCCGACGGTTAATAATGCCGCGGGCCATAACGTCATCAGGCGTCCGGCGCCGACGGCGCCGCTGGTTGTCGGGGTGAGGATGAGCACGGCGGCCACGATGAGTACCGCCAGGATGACGGCACCCCAACGAACCACCGTTGTCGATAGCGATTGCCATTCCTAGCCCACAATGCAGCCGACAAGCATCAGCGCGGCCAGCAGACCGAGCGCAACCAGCGCAGGCATGTCGTAGGGGGTCGGATCTCCCGAGCCGAGCGTCATGGTTGGGTACGCCCGACGTAGCGCCCAAGCTGCGTCACGAATGGGAATCTCAGCATCATGAACAGGTTCAAGCAGACCGGAGGACCAAGATGTTCGAGGCCGATCTTCATCCCCAGTTGCCCCAAGGCCGGTTCCGCGCAGTAGGTCCCGAACAGCCTGTCCCACCAGGGCACATTGAATCCATAGTTGCTGTTGGTTTCGCGCACATCCACCGAATGGTGGATGCGGTGCATGTCCGGCGTCACGACGAACCACCGGAGTACGCGATCAAGACTCACCGGCATCTGCACGTTGCTGTGATTGAACAGGGCCGTGCTGTTGAGCACGATCTCGAAGGCGACCACCGCGAAAGGGGCCACTCCCAGCGCCAGCACCGCTGCGGCCTTCGCCATCGTTGAGATCACGATTTCGACCGGATGAAAACGCACCCCGCTGGATACATCCAGATCCAGGTCGGAGTGATGCATCATGTGGAACCGCCAGAGGATCGGGACCAGGTGGAACACTTGATGCTGCCAGTAGATGATGAAGTCGAGCGCCACTACCGCCAGCCCGAATTCGAGCCAGACCGGCCCCTCGATCCAGTTCAACAGACCCCAACCCTGCTCCTCCGCCATGGCGGCGACTGCCACCACACCACCCATGAAAAACAGCCTGGCGATCACCGTATTCAAGATCACGATCGTGAGGTTGCCGCCCCACCGGCAGAGCTTCGAGGCCGTCAGCCTTCGTCGCGGAGATACCAATTCCCATGTGGCCATGACGCCCAGCACGGAGAGGTACGAGCCCACTCGAATGAGGTCGTCAGATCCCATAACACCCCCTGCTCATGCTGACTCCTGTCTCAATCCAATGTTCACGGATCAATGGCCTCTGGAGCCTTACTGAACTCACACATCACGACTGACAGTGAAAAGGACCAGTGCCAGACCACGAAACTGGATTACACTCCGAACCGATCGACCTCGTGCGGGCTAGAGGCCCAGGTCTGAGAGCCCTGGATGATCATCTGGGCGACGCCCCAGCGGCCAGTGATACTTGCGCTCCGCCTCGCTGATCGGCAGGTCGTTGATGCTGGCGATACGGCGACGCATGTACCCCTGCTCGTCGAATTCCCAGTTTTCATTGCCGTAGGACCTGAACCATCTGCCGGCATCGTCATGCCATTCATAGGCAAATCTCACCGCAATACGATTCCCGGAGAACGCCCATAACTCCTTGATGAGGCGATAGTCCAACTCCTTGCTCCATTTTCCAGTCAAAAACTGCGCGATGGCGTCACGTCCGGCAAGGAACTCCGCGCGATTGCGCCAGACACTGTCTTGCGTGTACGCCATGGCAACCCGCTGCGGGTCGCGGGTATTCCAAGCGTCTTCGGCCATGCGAACTTTTTGAGCGGCAGTGTTCGCGTCGAATGGCGGCAGTGGTGGTCTCGGTGCTTCCATATCGCTCCTTAGCTCATAGGTACCGTCGTTGGACTGAATGA
>JANOMG010000269.1:0-17955 GCA_031420175.1 Nitrospira sp. | reverse complement strand
TAGGCCATCATTTCTTGGTTGCTCCTGGCGCGCTCTCCCGGCGCGACCGAACTAAAAGCCAGGAAGGCGTCGCTCCAACGTTTCAGGGCTCGGTAGTCTTCTCCCGGAATGCCGAGCAGTCGTGCAATCACTTTGACCGGCAAGGGGATGGCATAGGATTGCATCACCTCTGTTTCGAGGCTGGTGATCTCGTCCAATAACTCATGGGCGATGTCCGTGATCCAGGGGGCCAACGCCTCGATACGTTTCAGAGTGAAAGCTCTATTCACCAAGCGACGGAATCGGGTATGGCGCGGAGGATCATCTTGAATCAGGGCGAGCCGTGGGGCAATCTTTCCAGCAAGAGAATGGCGCGATATGAAGGTGTCATGATCCCTGAGGGCGCTGTATACATCGTTGTATTTCATCAAAGCCCATGCACGAACAGGCTCATCGATACCCGAGACGGCACCGGCTGGGAGGAACACGTAGTTCACGGGGGAGTGTTCACGCAGTTCGCGATAGTACGGATAGGGGTTGGCGATCACATCCGGGGTCGACAGTTGATCTGCGGTGATGACGGGTGTCACGCTCATGTCACATTCCTTCCCATATTGAGAGTGATCTCTCTACGGCGATGCGATAGGCCCTGATGAACGACTGTCATTGGACCAAGCCTGTACTGTTCGCTCGTGCAAGGACTGGTGTAGCCAGAGACCTGTGGTAGCCGGCCACCGCCCCCTCGCGGATCAACTGGCCCTGCGATACAGGGCTGTCGACGCGTGAAACGGGAATCACGATGTTCTTGCCCCCGAACCCAAAACTATTCACCAATGCTCGCTGCAGCGTTCGTGCTTGTCCCACGCAGGGCACATAGTCCAGGTCGCATTGAGGATCCGGGTGAGTCAGATGGAGCGTGGGAGGGATGAACTGATGTTGGAGTGCGAGCACTGTGCCGATCAGTTGAAAGGCCCCGCTGGCCGCAAAGGCATGGCCGAGCGCAGACTTAAACGAACTCACGGGAATCTGATAGGCGTGCGAGCCCAGGGCCTCCTTGATGGCGATCGTTTCGATGAGGTCCAGCTCCACGGTTCCCAGACCGCAGGCGTTGATGTAGTCCACTTCTTCCGGGAACCAATGGGCCGAGGCGAGGGCGCGATCGATGGCGCGGCGGTGCTCTTTGCCCGTGTCGTCAGGGCGAGCCATGGAGAAGGCATCAGTGGTAAAGGCCCAGCCTTCCAGTTCGGCATAGATGGGGGCGCCACGACGCTCGGCATGTTCCTGTTCTTCGAGGATCAGGCAGCCTGCACCTTCTCCCAGGACGATGCCGCAGCGGGTTTGGTCGAACGGCCGGGGAAGATTGCGAATCGTCCCCCCTTGGTCTGGAGCCAACGTCCGACCTGCATCCATGGCGGAGAAGATCGTGGGATGCAGGGGCGCTTCGGCTCCTCCCGCCACGACAATGTCGACGTCGTGTGCTCGTATGAGGTCGTAGGCGCGACCGACTGCGTTCGCGGTTGAGGAGCAGCCGATGGAATAGGTTTCACATTCGCCGTGGGTGCCCAGGGCGATCGCCACTTCTGCGGAGACGGCATTGGGGAAGGTGGTGGTCATGGTGAAGGGGTTCGTGTGTTTATACTGTTTGGCGAGCATGGAATCGTGCGCTTCAAAGGCTTCCTTCAATCCACCAACCGACGTGCCAAAACAGACCGCCGCGCGATCACGATCTTCTTGGTCCATATCGAGCATGGCATCGCGGCCGGCCATGAGAGCCGCGGCCACGGCGAACTGAGAGACCCGGCCCATCCGACGGGCCTTCTTGGGCTGGATAAAGTCTGTCGGGTCGAAATCGTTCACCTCTCCAGCAAGGGATGCCTGAAAGGGTGAAGTGTCGAAGCTCGTGATCGGCCTGATCCCGCTCTCTCCCCGGCTCAACTGATGCCAAAATATTCCAAGATCGCACCCCAGCGGAGACACGATGCCCATTCCCGTAATGACCACTCGACGACGCTGTGTCATGGGTGTACTCCTTCCTGTAGCGAGGACGACGAGGTCTCTTCCGCACGAGCTCCTTGGTGCCACGCCATGTGATGGTCACGGTGCGTCTGTGGCACCGACTCGTTGGGATAGAACTTGTCGTAGAAGCCGACATCCAGATGGTGCGCTTGAAACGCGATGACCGTTTTGAAGGCATCGGTGTGGGCGGGGAACCGGCCATAGGTTTTGTAGACGTAATTGCAAAAGTGGATGACTGCGTCAATCGCGCGTGGATCATAGGAGGCGATGTGCGACCTGCCCTCTTGGGTCACCCAGGGCCGGCTTGCGGGGTTCGTGTAGATACCGTCCGCGCCAAACTTTGAATCCACCAGATTGAGGATCGCCTCCTCGATCGAAGAGACAAACGGAGGGCACGGCCCCTCCCAGAGGTGTGGGACTCCCATGGGATTGGCTCGTACGCCTGACACAGGCGATTTGGAAAAATGAAATCCCAAGCCCGGAAAGATCTGAGGCTCAAGTCCCAGTAAGTGGCGTCCGCTTCCGACGCTCTGGATGCCTCCGCCGAGGCCAATTGCCTGGGCCATCAAGAACATGTTTTGGCAGACCATGCCCTGTTCTTGAATGGCGGTGTCGCTGATGGCCGCATCCAGGTCGCGCAGGGTCATGACACGGTTTGTGGCAGGATCATCATGCAGATGACCGCCTCGACTACGCCGGAAGTTGTCCAGTCCGCAGCCACTGTTGCCGTTATCGCTATCGACGATGAAGTAGCCGTATTCCCCACTGAGTAGGACCAACAAGAGATTGAGATAGACTCGTGCCACCTCCGTGACAGGCAGGATGTACAGCGTGCCTGGCCGATTCGTATACCACTGGTTAAAGGAGAGCATGTAGGGAAGCTGTCGTGGAATCTCGAGGCGGCCTTGCTGTAAGGGAACTAATTCTGGAGGAATTCCGCTGTCTGGATGGGACACCGCCCCGGCAAAGTACAGGCCTTCGTCATTCGACAGAAAGAGCTTGGTGGTGTTGGCTGCGCAGGCGCTCGCGGTGGTCCGGCCCTGGAAATTCATGATGGCCATGCCTTGGCCATCTTCGCGCCCTGGTTGACGGGCATATTGCATGTCTGCCAGATGTCGTCCCGTTTCCCCTACCCCTGCAAATAAGAGGTAACGAGTCTCCTCTGGGCTTAAAGGAATCGGTGGGACGGTGCTTTGATATCGAAGAGGACCGGCGGGAAGTTCCATCCCACACCCAAATCGACGCGTCTTTCGTTGCTCCAAGAGGTCGATCAACGTATGTACCGCGGTAGATTTTGAAACCTGACATTCAGCTGTGGCCATAGGATCCTCCTTGATGGAGGGAAGAATACGCGACAGATCGATTCATTGAACCTACCCAGGTGGGTAGGTTCAATGAAATGAAGGCTCGGCTAGAGTAGAAGGATTGTCGATGGTTATTCCGAAATTTGGGAGGGAGCCCTCAATGTGGGCGAGGATAACGGATCGGTCAATTCACGTGGGATGCCCGCAGGCGAGTGCTACGGTGATCGGCGATAGGTGATGGAGATGTGAACAAGGCGCCGATGAGGCAGGCGTAGGAGAAAAGATGTACGCTTATTTCTTTTTTTTGTGGAAGTCAGGGAGGAGTAATTCTGGAGAGGCGCCTTGCCACTGGGCAACGGCCGACCAGCGGTTCTCAACACCGCCCAGCTTCTGATAGATATTCTTGAGATGGAACTTCACCGTGTTCAGGCTCACGTGGAGAATCACGGAAACTTCCCAGTTCGTTTTGCCTTCTGCTACCCACCGCATAATTTCTTCTTCGCGCGCGGTGAGGCCCACACGTGGTGGCGAGGGATGACTTCCCTCCGACCATGATGTTGCCCGCATATAGGCCAGATGAAAATGTGGAGCCAGAATCTGCATCGTGCTCCGCAGCTTCCACAGTAACTTTTGATCGAAATTGCTAAACGCAAAATACGTACAGAGGCCAAGTGCTCCACGGACTCCCACAGATAAACAGCTGTTCAAGCCAAAGTCGAGCTTGAGATTCGTGACCTCCTTGGGGACGGTGAGATCAGGGCAATCCTCGCTTGACACCGTGCTGACCTGAGTCCTTTCGAGGAGTTGTATCGTGGGATCTGTGACGAATCCCTGCGTCATGTACAGTTCATGGAGTTCGGCGTTGTACGTCGTGTGCCCCATCTGCAGCACCCGCTTGGGGATATTGAATACTCCGCATCCCGAAAACTGATGCGGAATCAGTTGTCCTATGGCGGAGGTCAAACTTGCCAATTGGGGTTCTGTCTGTACGCTTCGCACCTGGTGCATGATCTCGCCCAAGTGCTGAAACTCTTTTCGGGAAGGATACTGGAGGGTTTCAGGTCCTCGAAAGATCACGGTAGTACCTCCAGGTATTTCACGGGTAGGCCGTGAGGTGCGACCTTAGTGAGGAGGCAAGATTGCTTCCTCACTGGATAGTCAAGAGGGGATGGGCCTGGTAACCGCACTCTCCGGGCTCCTTTGCTCCGAGATCAACCGTCAAGGTATGGCATGAGCGAGAGGCACTCCTGGATTGAACCTGCTACTGATAGACACCTGACCATTCTACTAACTATATTTGATGGAATCACCAGAGGTTCTTCGTAACAAAGTCACACATTTATAGATAGGGCATAACGGGCCTATATTGATGGTTATTTGGCCCTGGTTTTCTGCGCTGTTATCCGTGAGATCCTTGCCGATGTCAAGGAGACCGTATTGTCCTCAACAGTTCGGGTCTTTATCCTCTATGGTTCTATGAGCCGCGGGCGGTTGCCGGGAATCTGAACCCCACCGTCAACGGGACCTACCACGCCTATGTTCACTTGGGGACCGTCAGCATCAAGTTCATGTTTTAGCAGGAGGCTGAAAAAGTCCGCCAGCGTCGTTCTCGCTGCGCTCAGAGGCTCAACGTATCGAAGCGTACGCCTCGCCTCTTCGCTCGCTGCGGCCTTGCTGGACGGCTTTTTTGAGCGTCCTGCGCGATGTGCCCCTGTTGTCCTTACCATGAAGGCTAGTAAGATCTAGGCGTGCGCACAGAGCTTTTTCGCAGCCTGATGGAAGAGAAAAACAGGCTCGCTCGCCAATCCAGAAAGCCTGCATCCAACCTCGTGCTCGACGCGGATCTATGCGGTGCCCTGCTGTGCGGGCGGAGGGATCTCGAGCACCACATGTGTGCCTTTCCCAGGACGCGATCTGATCGTGAGCCTCGCGCCGAGTTTCCGCGCCCGTGCCCTCATGTTGGCCAGGCCCATCCCGGATGATTTCCGGGCTGTTGGGCTGAAGCCCTTCCCATCATCAAAAACTTCCAGCCTGAATTTTCCGCGACAGAGTTGGACTGTGACAGCGCGATGAGAGGCGTCACCATGCCGCAGGCTGTTGCTCAGTGCTTCCTTGGCGATGCTGAGTACGGGACCGCATTGGGTTCGCGCGAGTCCGTCGGCGGCTGACTCGTCGATGGCCACTTGTATGTCGCCCGCTCCGGTAACGGTCAGCGATTGCACGATCGCGAGGAGTGCCTGGTCGAATGCGCCCTGTTGGATGGCGGGCGTTTGCATGCGAGGAATGAAGCTTCGTACCTGGTGGATGACTCCGTTCAGTTGGGCGACGGAACTGTCCAGCCGGCGGGCGTTTGTGGGAGAGACTCGCGTGATGCGCTGCCGCATGTGCTCCAGCCCCATGCCGACGGCATAGAGCGATTGGAGGACATCGTCATGGAGGTCCTGACTGATCCGTTCCCGTTCCTCCGTGATCCGTGTTCGTTCGGAAATATCCTCGACCACCGCGAGCATGAGCGGGCCGACATGGCCGGGCAGTTCGATGCCGGTGGTGGTGACGGCGACCCAAATGACGTCCCCGGTCTTCCGGATATAGCGCTTTTCATAGGTGTAGCCCGATCGTGTGCCCTCGAAGAATGTATTCGTTAAGACAAGATTGTCGGGCAGGTCGTCCGGATGGGTATACAGGGCATAGGTATTCCCCACAACTTCCTGCTCGCTGTATCCGGTCAGTGCACAGAAGGCCTTGTTGGCGCTGAGGAGTCGTTGTTGGTTGTCCACAATGACCAGTCCGACCGGTGCTTCTGCGACAAAGCGTTGGAGCCGTGCCTCGCTCGCTCGTAGGGCCGCTTCGGCTTGTGTGCGTTCGGAGATATCGCGGATGATTCCGCTGAAAAACAGACTCTCTCGAGACTGCCAGCAGGCGAGTGAGAGTTCCAACGGAAACTCTCGGCCCTGTTTCGTGACACCCACAAGCTCACGTGTTTTTCGCGCGAGCGTGGCATGGCTCGTCATTCGCATGCGCATCAGACCCTGTTCATGCTCCTGTTGATACCGTGCAGGCATGAGAATCGTCAGTGGCTGGCCGAGCGCCTCGTTTAGGGAATAGCCGAAGATCCGTTCCGATGCATGGTTCCACGAAATAATGCAGCCTGCATGGTCGGCGAGAATAATCGCGTCGGTAGCCGATTCCACAATCGCGCGAAACTGTTCCTCGCTCGCTTTCAGCGTCTCCTCCGCCCGAAATCGCTCAAGCTCGGCGGCGGCGCGCCGGGCAAAGGCGTTGAGGATGGCGGTGCCCTGACTCTCATCAAATGAAAACGGGTTCACATCCATCACGCACAGATGACCGGTTGTCCTCCCTGCGTTGTTCAGTAGGACCACTCCCATGTAACTGTCGATGTTGAGGGTGGAGAGATGGGTGTCCTTTGGAAACAGCTGCTGGATGCCACGAGGGATGAAGACCGCTCCGTCGTTCACGACCATATGACAAGGGGAGTCGGGCAGATCGTATTCGAGAAGATCGGCTGCGCGAGCGCCGGACCATCCGGCCACAGTTCGAAGCCGGTCGGTCCGCCCTGGCGCCCATTCCGTCACGAATACGTAATGCGCCTTTAATGTGGCGGACAATTGCCGAACCAGGGCCTGTAGAAATTCTTTTCCTGTCGCAGATGCGGTGCCGAAGGCCAACGCCTTGAGCGCATCGTCCATCCATGTTCGCTCAGCCGATTCCTGTTCCAGTTCTGCCACGCGTGCGCGCAGCTGGGCCAGCTCTGTTTCAGGACGGAGGGGTGTGAAGCTGCTGGTGGTTGCTGAGACGGGGTTGAGGGGCGCGGTCATGAGTCCTTCCTGAGACCTGAATCGTCAGGCATCGGCATCCCGACTATAGAGACGTTAAGGTCCCCAGTATAGAACCATTCGACCTTGGACCTCTATCCTAGGCTGTATGTTGAGTGGGGACATGATCTCAGGGTGTGGCGGCCCTTGTGCTACGAGGTGGATTTCGCGAGCGTCTTGCGTATCTCCGCGACGGTCTTGGCGTCGAGGCCCGATGCCGCCAATTTATCGTCCGTGGCGGAAGCGATGTTCGCCAGGCTGCCATATTCTTTGAGCAGGCGAGTCCGTGTGATCTCGCCGATGCCACGTACTTGATCGAGTGGAGAGGCCAGCATGGATTTGCCGCGCAGTTTGCGATGGAACGTGATGGCAAATCGATGGGCCTCGTCGCGAATGCGTTGGACGAGATGGGTGGCCGGGGAGTTCGCGCGCAGCACAAGGGGGTTTTTTCTGCCGGGGAGAAAAATCCGCTCCTCCTTCTCGCCGCGTGCTTTGGCCAACCCCATAATGGCTAGGTCTTGATGGCCGACCTGTTTGAGCCCTTCCATGGCTGCGGCGAGCTGGCCTAATCCTCCATCGATGAGGATGAGGTCCGGACGCGCGAGATTTTCGCTGTCTCCATAGCGGCGCGTGACGACTTCCTGCATGCTGGCGAAATCGTTGGCACCGGTTACAGTTTGGATCTTGAACCGGCGGTAGTCGGCTTTCTTCATCTGGCCGTCTTCCCAGACGACCATGGACGCGACGGACTGGTTGCCCATGGTGTTCGAAATATCGAACCCTTCGATGCGCCGGGGCACGACATCCAATCGGATGAGCCGCTTCAGTTCTTCAACCGCCTGCCTGCCGACTTCTTCGTCTCGCAGGTGATTCGCGACGGCGGCGCCGGCATTTTCATCTGCCAGGAGGACCAATTGGTGCTTCACTCCCCGCTCGGGCGCGACGACGCGGACGGCGTTCCCGCGCTTGCCTGAGAGCCACTCTTCGATCACCGTGGCGTCATCGAGATTGGTGGGGATGAGCAGCTCTTTGGGCGGTTGCCCGTCTTTGTTGTAGAACTGTTCAATGACGGATCGAACGAGCTCCTCGTCGCCGGCGTCGGCGGAATGGGGCCAAAAGAAGTCTTTGCGTCCGATCAAGAGGCCGCCGCGCACGAAGAGGATTTGGAGATCGACGGCCGTACCTTGCCGCGCCAGGCCGATCACGTCTTGGTCGGTCATTGTCGTTTGGGTGATGCGTTGTTTCTCAAGTGTGCGTTCGATGTTGAAGAGCCGATCGCGCAAGCGCGCCGCCTCCTCGAATTCCTCGCGCGCCGCTGCCATTTCCATCTGGGTACGCAAGGCGTCTAGTAATTCATGGTCGCGCCCTTCGAGAAACTGGCGGACCTGCGCGACGATGTAGTGGTAGTCCTCTTTCGATTGGTTGCCGGTGCAGGGTGCCATGCACCGTTTGATCTCAAATTCGATACAGGCTCGGTCCGCCTTGCCGTTGATGTCGATCGTGCAGGTAGCTAGGGGGAAGGCCTTCTTGATGACTTTCAAGGTTTCCCGCAAGGCGCCTGCGGGTGTGTAGGGGCCATAGTAGAGCGCGCCGTCTTGCTGCACGCGACGCACGATCGAAAGGCGTGGGAAGTCCTCTTTGATCGGTAGTCGAAGATAGGGGTATTGTTTGTCGTCCCGTAAGATGACGTTGAACCGTGGCCGATGCTGCTTGATCAGGTTGCTTTCCAGGATGAGCGCTTCGAGTTCCGAGCGGGTGACGATTGTTTCAACGTCTGCGATGTGGCTGACCAGGACAGCGTTTTTTGGAGAGTGATCGGTCCATTTCTGAAAGTAGGACCGCACGCGGGTGGAGAGGACTGATGCCTTCCCGATGTAGAGCAGTTCGCCCTGTGCGTCCCTGAACAGATAGACGCCAGGCTGATCTGGGAGGTGGTCGAGTTTAGATTGAAGCTCTGCAGAAGTAGCCATCAGCTGTCAGCCTTCAGCGGTCAGCAAGAACAGAATGCCTTCAGGCAACATTCTACGGTCCGAGACCATCTGGGGCAACATGTCCGATGGATTAAGGCTGAAAGCTGATCGCTGACCGCTGATGGCTCACTCAGCGCAGCCCCCGTACAAACGACGGGCTGAGGCTTCCCCGCGCGACTTCTGCGACCGGGCCCTTCATGGTGAGACTGAAGTCCGAGGCGACCTCAATGTTGAGCTGGCCTCCCGGCATCTTCACCGTGACGGGGCTCTTCACCAGTCCAAGTCGGACTGCCGCACTCGCCGCGGCGCACGAGGAGGAGCCGGAGGCCTGGGTCTCACCGGCCCCGCGCTCCCAGATGAGGATGAAGAGTTCTTTCGGGCCGGTTGGCACGGCAAGTTGCACGTTTGTACGCTTTGGGAACAGGGGATGGTTCTCCAACGCCGGCCCTAGTTTCAGAAGGCCCTCTCGCGACCAGGACTGTCCTGCTGGTTTGAAGACGACGCAGTGGGGATTGCCGACGCTGACACCAGTGAAGATGAGCGACTGGCCTGCGGCGTCGATGGGCTGTTCGATCAGTTCGCTGGTTGTGAGGGTGCAGGGGAGTGCATCCGGCTGAAACGTGGCCCGGCCCATTTCGACGGTGACGGAACTTGCGTCCCCATGCCGGTCGACATGCAGATCGATCGTAACCAGCCCGCCCTTGGTTTCAACGGTGAAGTGTGTCTTTTTCGTCTTGCCGGTGGCATGGAGATAGCGGGCGAAGATCCGCAGGCCGTTGCCGGACTTTTCCGCTTCACTGCCGTCCGGATTGTAGATGCGCAGGCCGAAGTCTGCTTTCTTCGACGGCACCAGCGCAAGAATTCCATCGCTGCCCAGTCCCCAATTGCGATCACAGATCGATTTGATTCTTGAAGGGGTGAGCGAAAATGACAGGTCTTTGGGGTCCATCACCACATAGTCATTGCCCAGCCCATGTCCGCGAAAGAATCCGTTCTTCATGCTCTGGCTCCTTTGGGGGGAAATCGTCAACCGTCATTCGTCATGCGTCAAATGGGAGTGAAGGTACTTGGGAGAGTAGGGTGTCGTCAACAGGGAGAGCGCACTTCCGGCTGCTTCCCCACGTATGACGCATGACGATTGACGGGTTCCTGGAGCTACACGATCTTCACGCCAGGCGGCCGTTCGATCAATTCGATCTCATAGCCATCGGGGGCATCGATGAAGATGAAGCGGCTGCCGGAAGATGTTTGAGTAGGGCCGTCCGTGATCGTGACGTTCCGTGCTGTGAGGGTCGCGATGGTGTCGTCCATGTTCTCGACTTGAAAGGCCAGATGGACCAGATCTTCCTGAACCTTCACCGGCCCGCTTGGCGGAAAACTCGTCAGCTCAATCAGCTCATCGCTGTTGGGAACTTTCAGGAAAGCCAGTTGTGATCCACGAGGCGAGGTCTTCCGTTCAATCACGTCGAGGCCAAGCACGGTCGTATAGAACTGAATCGTCTGATCCAGATCGCTGACACGCATGCGGGTGTGGAGGAGCTTGGTGACTTTCATATGAGGAGCTTATAGCAGATGGCAAGAGATGAAGCGAAAAACAGTGTCTCATCCTCATGCTATCGGCTATCAGCCATCAGCTCTTTCTTGCAGGGCCGCTGGTCTTGCGGAGCAGTATCTCGGCGCTGCCAGGGATGAGAAAGTTCGGCATGGGGCCGATTTCCTGATAGCCGTTCTTCTGATAGAAGGCACGAGCTGTCGCATTGAAATCGGAGACGCAGGCAAAGAGATTTTTCGTTCTGGCGAAGACGGAGCGCTCCACCTGAGCCAGGAGGGCGGCACCGATGCCTATTTTTCTTGTTCCTTGGGCCACACCGAGGAGTTCCAGATAATCCCCCAGTAAGAACTTCTCGCGAATGAGCGCAACTCCGGCGACCTTCCCATCAACCAACGCCACGAGGCTCTCACGCCCCTGTGGCAGCGGGCAGAAGATGCGACTCCAATCCGCACTGGTATAGCCCAATGTTTTCCAAGGCTCGGAGTCCGCTAAGAGCTGTACGACGGCGTCACGGTCCTCCGCCTGCATCGGTCTGATGGCAGGCGTGGTCATGGAGCGGCCTGCGTGCAGGCCAAGAGATCGCTCATGGTCATGGGGGTGAGGCTTCGTTCCGGCAGGAGATGTTCCTGGAGGTCTTGCACGATTTCGTGCGTATGTCTGCCCTTCCCGTTGGCATGCATGACGATCACGCTGCCCTTCCGGATCAATCGCTTCAGCCGGTCTTCGATCTGGATTGCCGTAATCGTCGGGTCGGGATCGCCGGACACGACATTCCAGAGAATGAACTGGAGACCAAGGGCACGGGTCACGTTGATCGTGTCGTCGTTGAACTCCCCATAGGGAGGTCGAAACAGGGTCGCGTCATGATGGTATTTGGTTTTGAGCAGACGAACCGGGCCGAGGATTTCTTGTTTCTGCTCGTCCGCCGAATGGAGCGGCAGATGGGCATGGACTTCCCCATGGGTGCCGATTTCAAAGAAGGGGACCTGGAGGAGGGCTTGCATTTGCTGGTCGTGTTTCGCCATCCATTTTCCCGATATGAAGAAGGTGGCAGGGATCTTCTGCTCGATCAAATAGTCGATCAAGGCTTGATCGTAGCCCGTGCCTTTCCGTACCGGGCAGAGGTCGAATGTCAGGGCCACTCCGGGACAGGATGCAGGCCCAGATTTGATCACCTGGGCCTGCACGAAGGGAGGCAGCGCCGGGGCAAGCAGCATCGTAAGGACGAGGCACAGAGTTCGTGGCGAGTAGCGCGGGTGCATGGTGTCAAGTATACCCGATCCTGCAGGCGATGCCGAGTTGACGCTCCAATTCTCCCGCTGTTACGGTGGATGGATGACGTTACCCAATTGGAAAATCGGCCGTGCGCTCGGTATCCCGATTCACGTACATGCTTCCTGGTTTGCGGTATTCTTTTTTGTAACCTGGTCCTTGGCGACGGGCTATTTGCCTGAGACGCTGCCCGGCCTGTCGACTCCACGCTATTGGGGTATGGGTGGCATCGCCGCGCTCTTGTTGTTCCTCTCCGTCCTTCTCCATGAACTGGGACATTCCTATGTGGCGCTGCGCTACCAGATCCCGATCAGGCAGATCACCCTGTTCATCTTCGGGGGGATGGCGCACATGGGGAAGGAGCCGCCCACCCCGCGGGCCGAGTTTCTGATCGCGATGGCGGGACCGCTCGTGAGCTTGATCCTGGGGGTCGGATGTCTCAGTGGAGCCATGGCTGTCGATTCCTTGTTCTCAGGGTCAGGGCTTCAGGGACTCGTCGTCCTGGGAGGGCTGCTCGGTATGGTGAATGTGCAGCTCGGACTCTTTAATCTGATCCCGGGGTTCCCGTTAGATGGTGGACGGGCCTTACGGGCCGGACTCTGGGCCTGGAGCAAAGATTTTAATCGAGCGACCAGTCAGGCCGCGTTGACGGGAATAGGATTCGGTGTGACGCTTGGGTTGATCGGCGCGGTGTTGATGGCGGGGGCCTGGTCCGGTGCCCTGGGAGATTCCGTCGCGACGAACGGGGGCTGGCTTCTCTTGATCGGCGCATTTCTTTTTTCGGCGGCCTTGGCCAGCAGACGGCAAGCAGCGATGCAGACTTCCTTGGCGTCGGTGACGGTTCGCCAGGTCATGGTCCACTCTGTCGTGCTGGTGCCGCCGGATATGACGGTGCAGGATGCGGTGGATCAGTGCTTTCTCGCGCATGGGTTTGGTGGATTCCCCGTCTGTGAGGAGGGGAAGGTCCTCGGTGTGGTGACAGTGCAGGACGTGCAAGCCTTGTCCCCAGCCCTCTGGCCGTGGCGTCGCGTGCGCGAGATTATGCACCAGGCGTCGCCAGCTTTCTGTCTCCCTCCGGACTGGTCCGTGATGCAGGCAATGGAGCGGATGATTCAGTGTGGTCTGGATCGCCTTGTGGTGGTGGAGAATGGAGCCATCGTCGGGCTGATTACCCGCTCGGCCATCGTACAGTTCTTACAGCTCCATCAGCGTGAAAGGTGAAGCGGCAAGGGGCGGAGATACGATCAATCGTTCGAACGGGCGATGGAAATGTTCTGCGCGATTGAGATACGGACCAGGTGAACCACGAGTAGGAATCCGTAGACGACGCAAAAGAACTTGAAGGTGGCGCGGTAAAAGTCTGTCAAGAGGATAGGGAGACAGAGCGCAAAGAGCAGACTGGCGATCAGCGTCATGAAGGTCAACCGTTTGCAGAATTCATGGGAGGCCTCCCGCCCGATCACTTTCAGTGCGCGGGCATAACGCTCGGCTCGTTGTAGCCTGGCTGTCCGCAGATCCGTCTCCCCTGCGCCCCAGTAGCGCAAGTAGAAATAGCCAGCCAGAATCAAGAGCCAAGGCAATGCCCACAGAGGCCAATGGGCCGTTCCCCCGTATGTTTCGCTGCTGATCAAGGTGGCGAAGGAGGGGGCATAGAGCAATCCCAGTAACAGCGGCAGGATGCGCTCATCGCTCGGACGTTCGCCCTCCGGTCCTCCATGAATCAGTTCACGTTCAAAGAGGGGGTAGCCGTACTTGAGTACCACGAGCGCAATGGCCGCGCTCATGGTTTTGTCCGGAACATACCGGATAAAGTTCTGGAACCAGTTGACGATCCACCAACTCAGGCTTTCACCCCAGGTAAATCCGAAGAAGGATTCGAGGTAGAGGTGCGCCGTCTGTTCCCATTGGAGCACGCGCAGACTCACTGACTGAGCGACGTCGGGATTCAAGGCAAAGGTGGTTTGCTCATGGAGCGCAGCCTGGACGAATGTTCCCGGCAGACTCATGACGATCGCGCCGCCGACACCGAAGATATAGAGGAACCAGGCATGGGATAGAGCGGAACTGCGTCCTGTCCGGAGATACTGTTGAAAGCCTGTTTGTCTGGCCATCCATCCCCAATACAATGCGCCGGCGATGTTCACCAGCGACCAGGGGAAAATCACTACATCCGCTCCGGTTTCCGGGTACAGCAACCAGTTCACGATGGAATTCGAGAGGAGGGCGGCGATGGCTCCCCACCAGGGGCCCAACAGGAACGCGACTAGCGCCGTTCCTGTCATATCGAGGAACAGGATGCTCTCTAGGTGGCGGCTCAACGTGAGCCCGACATAGTTGAGGAGCAGGCCTGCTGCGACGATGACGCCGGTTTCGTATAGGAGGAGATAGGAGGTCCTACGGAAGGGTTTGGACGAAAAGAAATCGATCGGGGAAGAGGAGCTGGCGACGGGGCGTTCGGTTGGAGACGGTGATTTCTGTTCCTTCTTCCCTGTGAACCGGCTCCGGATATCCAGCAGCTTCTCCATCACGGTCAACATGGCCGCGACAAAGCCCGCGACGGTGCCGCCGAGCATGAGCATGTCTTTGCCAAAGTCTTCGGGCATGAGGTGACTCCCGTATTGTACCGGTTGTCATTCTAGCCACGAAGGGATATCCCTGCCAGCAAAAGTCCAGAAGCTGACAGTCCGATCTGGTCCATCTGGTTGATCTCGTTCATCTGGTCTATCTGGTTGGTCTGGTTTAACCAAATAGACAAGAAAGACAAAATAGACCAGAGCACTCAGCCTGCTTTTCTATGCTGGCGGACCATTCGGCACGGCCAGGTCTGAGTGAGCGGCTTTCGTGGCTGCGGCTGACAGAACTTGCGCCTGTTGCTGGAGGAGGTGGGCGACCTCGGCGCCGAGCAACAAGAGGGCCGCGGAGTAATAGACCCAGAGGAGTAGCAGAATGACTTCCAAGAGGGAGCCATAGAGATGGGCGTACACGGTTGCATAAGTACTATAGGTCACGAACAAGAGTTTTGCCGCGACCCAGAGCAGGCTAAACGTGAGCGCCCCGATCATGGATTCTCGCCATTGCGGCCTTCGCCGCGGCACGAGTCGATACAATCCCGTGACGGTCAGGAAGGCCAGTCCAAAGGGGAGTGTATAGGTGAGAAACAGATCGTGGGCTGCGAGGGCGAGAAGGTCCAACCCCCAGAGTTTTGGCGCAAACCCGGTTAAGAAATTAACGGTTTGAGTGGCGGCATAGGAAAGAATCAGTACGAGCCCGGTCACGCCGAGCGAGGCCACCGCGATAGCGGTTGAGATGAGGGGATGGCGGCGCCTGGTACTTTCGAATACGACATTCAACGCATAGTCGAGTTCATAGAATACCAACGTGCCGAACCAGCCGAAGGCCAGAAACACGGCCCAGCGGACGGTTTCTAAGGCGCTCACTCGATGCAATTCCTTTGCGACATGTTCTCCCAGCGAGGGGAGAAAGCCCTTGAGGAAACTGAGGAGGACCTGTTCCCCGATCACGTCATGACTCACGACGAAACTCAGGCCGTAGAGCAAGAGGAAGACGAGGGGGAAGAGGGAGAGCAAGGAGAAGAAGGCGAGGGACGCAGCCAGACTGGCGCACCCATGGCGCAGAAATGATTTTATCAGGTCGATGAGAAACCGCACAGGCTGCATCATCTGAAATATTATGACGGGGCACGGTTCACGTGAAAAGGCGCGATCAGATAGGAGAAGAGTAACACGGCTAGATGGTTGGCGCACTGATTTGGAGCGACCTTAGCGAGGGTGCTTCTATCCTTCAGCTCTTTTACTAGATTGCCTGCTTCTGATATAGGTCGTGGTGAAGGCAGCCTTCCACTTAGTCATTTGGCAGGTATTCGCGAAAGGATGGGGACAGTCAATGTCATACAAACGTGTTTTGATCATTGCGAATAAGAATTGGGAAGCCACTGCACTCATGAATGTCCTGCTGGAGGTCAAGGCCTGCCCTGACAAGTTCCCCTGGCCGGTAAAACTCACTCATCCTCTGCCACCCGAAAGTGAGTTGATAACTTCCAAGACCAAGCCGCGGGCCGTGTTTCATTTCCAAGAAAAGAGTCAGTGGAAAACCCGCGACGTACAAGTCGAGGTCTGGTGTATACAAGATGCGATGAACCCTTTGGTTTCTTCTTCCAGCACAAAGGAAAAAGATGAGGTGCTAGCGGTTATGTATTTTGGAGGAAAGGTAGAAGTCGATACGGATAAGGATCCGGACTTCGTCGTGGCATTTGGAACCGCTGGCTTCCCCGGAGAGACAAGCTACAATGGGTGTGTATTCGTTGGAGCGAATACATTTATCCATGACCCCTTTAAGGACGACTTAACAAACGACGGATATTGGCACGGTGAACAGACTGGTGGGCTGATCGGGCCATCATCCCTTTCGGCTGAATTGTTCAATCCCGGCTATAGAATCTTCGACGAATCGCTCAAGTCTCAAGTGGAATCGCGATTTCTTGCCCCGCCCATGAACCCAGCCCGAAAGCAAATCCTGATGGCCGCCGCCAATTACACAGCGGTAGGCGTAGTCAACATCACGAATTATGATGACTATGCATGGGCTGATGAGGAAGCGCTTCACGCGTTCAAGGAAGTGTGCGAAGAACATCGAGAGAGGCCTCCTATCGGGTCGGTGGAAACGACACACGGCATCATTCGCCTCCAATCGGGAAAGCCGTTCATATTTATCTCTGGCATCACGGATCGCATCGGACATTTCAATATGGAAGTGGGACCACGTCCTTACGCGCAAAACTTCGCTTGCGCGCATAATGCTGGGGTGGTTGCAGCATGGCTCATTCCCAGGATCGTCAGTTACTTAAGCATCGAGGGATAATGAGGGTCTGCATTCATCGGGGGACGCAAGAAGTCGGCGGGACCTGCATCGAGATGGAATCTCAAGGAAAGAGGATTGTCCTAGATGTAGGACTGCCGCTTGAGGCCACTGACTCGATCGAAAGCCTTCCGCGAGTGGAGGGATTCCGGGAACGGCATGAATCTCTGCTTGCGGTCGTTATCTCTCACCCCCACTTAGATCACTATGGACTGGCGCGCTACCTTCTTCCCGACACTCAAATGATTATGGGTGCCGCCACTGAGCGAATCCTCAAGGCTGCTATGCTCTTTACCCCAGTGGGTGTGGAATTCAAGAATCTCCTTCATCTCAAGTCAGGCAAGCCGCTCTCCATCGGTCCATTTACGATCACACCATACCTAAACGATCACTCAGCCTACGATGCCTATTCGCTGCTCATTTCCGCCGATGGACAACGGCTCTTTTATTCCGGTGATTTCAGAGGGCATGGCCGGAAGGCGGCGCTCTTTGAACGATTCTTGAAGCGACCACCGGCCAATGTGGATGTGCTGCTCATGGAGGGAACCACTATCGGACGTTCTGGCTCAGCGGCTGCGTTTCAGACCGAGCAGGAACTCGAACAAGATTTTGTTGAGCAAATCCGTAAGACCAAAGGAATGGTGTTAGTGTGGACTTCAGGCCAGAACATCGATCGGCTTGTGACCATATACAAGGCTGCCAAAAGGTCAGGCAGGCAACTCATCGTGGATATGTATACAGCGGAGATTCTTCGGGCGATCGGAAACTCAAAGCTTCCCCAGGCGGGATGGAATGGGGTCAAAGTCTTTCTTCCTGAGTCGCAAAAACGACAAATCAAGCGCAAGCAACTCTTCAGTATCGCCAGCCCGTACGCTCAGTCTCGCATCTATCCGGAGAAATTGCATGACGCAGCTTCAAAAGCCGTCATGCTGTTTCGTCCCTCAATGATGTCAGATATGGACAAAGCCGAATGTCTGCAGGACGCCAGGCTCATCTATTCCCTTTGGCCCGGATACTTGAAACGAGAGGAACACCGTTCATTCCGAAAATGGCTGGACAAGCACAGCGTACCTCTCGTCCATTGCCACACGTCTGGTCATGCCTCACCGCAGGATTTGCAACGATTCGCCAAGGCTATTGCGCCAAAGACGTTG
>JANOMG010000268.1:0-1645 GCA_031420175.1 Nitrospira sp. | reverse complement strand
AGAAGGCACTGGTCACCTCCTTGCCTGGCGTGCCGCGGGATATGGATGAGATGATGCGGCAGTATGTTGGGCCGTTGCTGCGCGCAGCAACGGCATCATCAGGCCAGTCTCCACGAGCGCCGATCGTTCGTCAGGTGTTTCATACGTTCGGCCTGGCAGAGGCGGACGTCGATGCCACACTGCAAGGACTCATTCCGAAAGGAGCGCCTATCGGCTTGGGGGTGCTCGCATCGCCGATGGGAGTGCTGGTCTCGCTGACCACGAAGGGGAACCAATCTGTCCCGAAGGAGCATCGTGATCTGCTAGAGCGGCTGGCGAACGATGTCCGGGCACGACTCAGCGACTGGCTCTTCGCCGAAGGGCGCGACACGATGGAAGAGGTCGTCGGGCGGGAACTCGCCAGACGGGGGCTCATGGTGGCGATTGCGGAATCTTGCACCGGTGGATTGATCGGCCATCGTCTGACACAAGTGGCCGGTTCATCTGCCTATCTGGATCGTGGGGCGGTCTGTTACAGCAATCGGGCAAAGACGGAGATGCTGGGCGTGCCGGCGGATCTGATCGTGAAACATGGCGCGGTCAGTCAGGAAGTCGCCGCCTCCATGGCGAAGGGCATTCGCGAGCGCGCCAATGTGTCGGTGGGGCTTAGCGTGACCGGGATAGCCGGGCCGGGCGGCGGGACCGCGACCAAGCCGGTTGGTTTGGTTTATATCGGGCTGGATGATGGAACCGGCCAGCCCATCGCACAGGAGTTCCGGTTTCACGGAGATCGGACTGCTATTAAACAACGGTCCTCGCAAGCGGCATTGAATCTCCTTCGCCGCTGGCTGCTCAAGCAGATGCCGAGATGATTCGAGTCTTCCTCGCCGTCGAACTGCCTCAAGCATTAGAAGACGAACTTGCCACGGTCCAGCAGGAATTGAAGCGTAGTCTTGCGCAGGAGATGCAGGGAGGCACGCGCATCTCCTGGGCACAGCCTGCCGCGATCCATCTCACGATCAAGTTCCTTGGCGACATGGATGAGCAGAGGATCGATCCGCTCCGTGCTGCGCTTGAAGAGGCGATCGGAAGTCAGATCGCTGTGACTGTGCCGCTTGAACGAGTCGGCGTCTTTCCCCATCCGCAGAGTCCGCGACTGTTGTGGGTCGGGCCGTCGGAGCATTGGGAGAGGGGAGCGGAGGTGAAGCGAGTCTCTGAGATTCGTGACGCGATTGAACAGGCCTGTGAAGGCTTAGGTTTTCTTCGCGAGCCGAGACCGTTCAGTCCTCACCTGACTGTGGCACGAATCAAGATGGGGGAACGGCACGTCGGCGTGGCACTCGCCAAGAGCGGGGTGTTGGACCGTCCGCTTTCATTGGGTTCCCTGGCGATGGAGTCGGTTGTGCTGATGCAGAGTGAGTTGAAGTCGACCGGTTCGGTCTATACGAAGCTGTGGGACGTGCGGCTGAACGGGAACTGAGTTTCCTGAATTTCTATTGACAGGACCGCACTCAATCGGGATATCGTGCGGCATTTGCAAGTTCCCGCCAACGGCCGGAGTTGTTGGTTGGGCCAATATACGGTGGAGAGTATGGAAATCAGAGTTGTTCGGGATGCCGTGTAGCGAGATGAATTGACTGAGATAGCAAAGCGGCAGTTCGGCGAT
>JANOMG010000267.1:0-1915 GCA_031420175.1 Nitrospira sp. | reverse complement strand
GCTGATAGCGAAGGATTGTGTCACATGCCGCTGGAAGACGAATTTTCAGACATCATTAAGAAGGCGCGGATGGGGCAGGGGCTGTCGGTTGCCGAGGTCTCCCGGACTACGGGATTGCCCGGCGGGGACATCACCGCGATGGAGCGCGGCGATCCTCCGCGCGATCGCGCCGAGGTGCGGGCGTTGGCGAAGGCGTTGGGACTTCGCCCTGGTCCGTTGGAGCAGATTGCGATTGACCGATGGGAGCCGTCGGTTGCGTCTCCGATCTCTTGGGTGGAAACCGTACGGGGGTCGATCAACGGGTATGGTGTGCAGGGCTATGTGGTGTATGACGGCGGAGAGGCTCTGTTGATCGACACCGCCTACAATGCGTCGGCGATGATCGATGTTTTAACGCAGCACCATCTGCGTCTGGTCGGGATCTGTCTGACGCATGGCCATGCGGATCATGCGGATGGGATCGATCGGATTTTGAAGTATCGTGAGGCGCCGGTGTATCTCGGCTTGGACGATGTCGACCTCCTGAGTTGGCGGCCGCCCGCTGATCAGCTCAAAGCGCCGGAGGATGGCCAGACGATTGCCGTTGGACGTTTGCGCGTGCAGTGCCTGGCGACGCCGGGCCATACCCCTGGCGGGATCTGCTATCGAGTGGATGCCGAGTCTCAACGTATGTGTTTCGTCGGCGATACCCTGTTTGCGGGATCTATCGGCCGCTCGAATCCCAGCACGCTGTACCAGACCCATCTGGGGTCGGTTCGGACACAGGTCCTCGGGTTACCGCCTGAATATCGATTGCTGCCTGGTCACGGACCGGCTACGACGGTTCGGGAAGAGCTCGATCATAACCCCTTCGCGTTGGATCACTGAGAAAGACGCTATGAGCCTCGACGAGCGGAACGACGACCAACCGATCCGCGTCAGACCACTGCCGGTTGTGGCAGTAGATTCTGAAGATCTCCATGATCATTCCGCGGATGACGAATTCGAGGAGACGCCTTTCTCGAAATGGATCCTGCCCCTCAGCCTCCTTGTGGCCACGATCTTTACCACGCTCTGGGCCGGGGCCTATCAGGCCTATAATGGGCCGATCCATGGGCCTGTAGACTTTCTCCTCGAACATTTCGAGACGCTTTGGCGCGGGATTCCCTTTGCCGCCACGTTGCTGGGGATTCTGGCGACCCATGAGTGTGGTCACTATGTGCTCTCCCGCATTCACGGGGTGCCGGCTTCACTGCCGCTGTTCATTCCAGGCCCCCCGCATTTTATTGGGACATTTGGCGCAATCATCCGTCTGCGCGGGCCGATCATGAACCGGCGCGCGTTGTTCGACATTGGTGTGGCCGGCCCGCTTGCCGGCTTTGTTGTTGCGGTGGTGGCATTGGTTATCGGCCTGAACCTGTCGACGGTGGTGGATCGAACGGCAACCTACGGATTGCAGTTGGGCGAACCCCTGCTCTTGCAGTTCATCTCCTGGCTGGTTGTCGGATCTCTCCCTCCTCAGGCCGACATCGTCTTGCATCCCGTCGGTTTCGCTGCCTGGTTCGGTTTGTTTGTCACGTCACTAAATCTTATTCCCATCGGGCAACTTGACGGCGGACATGTGGCCTACGCCCTGTGGGGCTCACGCCAACGCACGATGGCCTTTGCCATGGTGCCGCTGTTGATCGTGCTGGGATTCGTGGGCTGGCCCGGATGGTTTCTCTGGGCCTTCATGGCCGGACTTTTGGGCCTCGGCCATCCGCCGGTGCTCGATCCTCACGTGCCGTTGGGCCGAGGGCGGATTGTGGTCGGATGGATTGCGCTCGCGGTGTTCATCCTGACGTTTGCGCCCGTTCCTTTCTCCTTCCACTGACCGTGACGCGCGAGACAGGCGGGACGGGCGGGAAAGGCGAGACACTCGGAATCATAGCTTGCA
>JANOMG010000266.1:0-1921 GCA_031420175.1 Nitrospira sp. | reverse complement strand
GGACTTCATGGATGCCACCGCGACTGACGCTCAGATTCGGCGTTTCTCGTTGAGTCTAGGTGATGTAGTTATCACGAAGGACACTGAAACTCCCGACGACATTGGAGTGCCTGCGCTTATCGCGGAGTCATTCCCTGAGCTCGTGTGCGGCTACCACCTGACAATTCTTCGCCCAGAGCACACTTTGATTTTTGGTGGCTATCTGTTTTACGCGGTGGCATCACGCTTTAGTGCATACCAATTCTACTTGGCGGCGAACGGTGTTACTCGATTCGGCCTCACGTATCAGGGAACAAAGAATGTCAGAATCGCGTTCCCACCGGTTCCCGAGCAGCAGAAAATTGCCGCGTTTCTGGACTGGAAGACCGGGCAGATTGACGCGCTGATAGCTCGGAAGAAGGAGTTGCTGGAGAAGCTTAAGGAGAAGCGGATCGCGGTCATCACCCAAGCCGTTACCAAGGGTCTTAACCCAGCCGCCCTCATGCGCGACTCCGGCATTCCTTGGCTCGGCCAAGTACCGCAGCATTGGGATGTTCCTGCATTGAAATTTCGTTACAACGTAGAACTCGGCAAGATGTTGGATGAGAAAAGAATCACTGGAGAGCACCCCGTTTCATACCTTCGCAACGTCGATGTTCAATGGGACAAGATCAACTATGAGGACTTGCCAGTGATGGACATCACACAAGACGAATATCCTCGTTATACGATCAAAGAAAACGATGTTCTAGTTTGCGAAGGTGGGGAAGTCGGCCGATCCGCTGTCGCAGGAGCGCAAGAAGATGTGATCGGCTTCCAGAAAGCCATACATAGGTTACGGGCAGATGCCGGCAATGAACTCCCGAAGCTTCTGTATTACACGCTGCTGTGGGCCGTGAATACAGGAGTCTTTTCTGTCGAGGGAGCCTCGACTATCGCCCACCTAACGGCAGATCAGTTGCGCCGTTATCGATTCCCCCGGCCTCCCCGTTCGGAGCAACTAGCAGTCGTTGCCTACTTGGACAAAAGAGTCGGGCAAATAAAAAAGATGACTGCGAAAGTCGAATCTGCCATCGACCGCCTCACCGAGTACCGCGCCGCGCTCATTACCGCCGCGACCACGGGCAAAATTGATGTTCGCAACGTCAAAGTATCCACGCAAGGCCAGCCATGAAAAAGCACATTGAAGCCCGCCTCGAAGACGCGATCATTGACCACCTGACCACGCAGGGCGGCTATATCTTTCTGGATTACCGCGAGGGCGAGGCGAAAGATCGCTATGACAAGGCGAGGGCGCTTGATCCAGCGCTAGTGCTCGGCTTCATCCAGGCGACTCAGGAGAAGCTGTGGGACAGTCTTAAAGCCATCCACAAAGCGGAGACGGATAAGGTGGTGCTGGACCATCTGGTCAAGGAGCTCGACACAAAAGGCATGCTCAAAGTGCTGCGGCAGGGGTTCAAGTGCTACGGCAAGTTGCTACGCGTGGCGTTCTTTGCCCCCAACAACCGGATGAACCCTGGCACGCTGGCCCTCTATGGGAAGAACCAGCTCTCCGTGACGCGGCAGCTCTACTACAGCACGGAGCATTCCAAGTCGCTTGATCTGGCTCTCTTCCTCAACGGCCTGCCTATCGCGACGGTGGAACTCAAGAACCCGCTCTCCGGCCAGACGGTCGAGGACGCGAAGCGGCAATACAAGAAGGATCGGGATCATCGGGAACTGCTCTTCGATTTCACGAAGCGCACGTTGGTCCATTTCGCCGTGGATCAGGATCAGGTGTTTATGACCACGAGGCTGAGCGGGGACAAGACGCACTTCCTGCCCTTCAATCTCGGCAACCAAGGCCATGCCGGTAATCCCCCGTCTGCCGATGGCGGCTATCGCACGGCCTATCTGTGGCGGGAGGTCTGGCAGCGGGACAGCCTGCTCGACATCCTCGGGC
>JANOMG010000265.1:0-10761 GCA_031420175.1 Nitrospira sp. | reverse complement strand
ACAGAAAAGACATCGAACGCGCAAGAAGTGCAACAGAAGGGGACGAGCTATGCTCCCGTTGATCTCAAGGAGGACATTGCCGTCGTCATCGCTCGCATGAAAGCCGCAAAGCCTGAGGTGATGAAGCGGCAGATGGATGTGCTCAAGGAGCGGTACGACCTCGCAAATCGC
This sequence comes from Nitrospira sp., assembly GCA_031420175.1. Lineage (GTDB taxonomy): Bacteria > Nitrospirota > Nitrospiria > Nitrospirales > Nitrospiraceae > Palsa-1315. The sequence goes on along the minus strand of JANOMG010000265.1, from coordinate 10,590 downwards.
CCGGCCAAAGATGTCACGATGTCCGGCGGCAAGCCTATCCAGGAAGGGATACGCGTCACACTTCCGCAGGGGATGACCTGGGAAAAACTTCAGGCCATGAGCCCCGAAGAGATCCGGGAGAAGGATTCGTTTCCGGCTGGATTCTTTCCTCTTCCGCATCCCAACCACCCTGAAGGAGGGATGGTGTTCCCCAAGTTCCACATTGAGGAGATTCAGAAGCAGGAGGGCCGTGATCTCACTCGCTTCGACCTGGACTTTGACCTGCCGGCCCATTTTCTCCCTGAGTTCCCGCCTCCCATCTACCTGACGACACGACCCGATCTCGGCGACGTGTCCCACGGAAAATTGGTGACCATCGACAACTATTATGAATTCTTTAACGGGATTCTGAATCCGAAACAGCTCGAGGGCTTGCGGCTGCTCGTCACGACGTTCCCGCAACAGCAGTTCAACCAGACGGAAGACCGTCGTACCGTGCGTCCAAGCCGTGGCGTCACCTGCTTCGAGTGTCATGCGAACGGCCACACGAACGCCAGCACTCATCTGGCCGGAGACATCCGCCCGCAGGAGTTCCGTCACCGAATTGATACCCCAACGTTGCGCGGTTTGTACATCCAGCGGCTGTTCGGCTCGCAGAGGGCGCTGAAGAGCGTGGAGGACTTCACGGAGTTTGAGCAGCGCAGTGCCTACTTCGACGGCGATCATGTGATCGCGGCAAAAAAAGGGGCCAACATTCTCGAACGGGGTAGCCAGGTGCACTTCATGGCAGAGTTCCAGGAGCTCCTGGACTTCCCCCCAGCACCCAAGCTGGGCAATGACGGCAAGTTGACTCCCGAAAAAGCCACCGCATCTGAGCAGCGAGGGCAGGACCTGTTCTTCGGCAAAGCGACATGCGCGGGTTGCCATCAGGCGCCCTATTACACGGACAATTCCATGCACAACCTGAAGGTGGAGCGCTTTTACACGCCGCGGGTGATCAATGGACGCATGGCGAACGCTGATGGCCCCATCAAGACGTTTCCCTTACGGGGCATCAAGGATTCGTCTCCATACTTGCACGATGGGAGGTTGCTGACGTTAGAGGATACCGTGGAGTTCTTCAATATGGTGTTAAGGACCCAGTTGACGATTGAAGAGAAACGGGACCTGGTGGCCTTTCTACGCGTGCTCTAATGTCATGAGGGAGAAGCTGTTCACCCATTCTGGCTATAGAGGGAAGCACATAAAGAGATGGCGGTAGACCCTCTGAACAATCAAAGGCACACAGGAGATGGCATATGAAAATGGGAGGTTCCTACGACGTCAAGCCGTTCAACTTACATGGGCTGGTCGGGATTTCGGATCGAACGCTCGAGATGCATCTAAAGCTGTATGAGGGATATGTGAAGGCCGCGAACCAGCTCACGACCCAGATTGGAGAGATGCTCAAAGATGGACGGATTGATCATGAAGAAATGCCGGCCTATTCCGAACTGACCAGACGACTAGGATTTGAATATAACGGGATGGCCTTGCACGAATATTACTTTGAGAATTTGACCAAAGGCGGAGCCAAGAAGCCCGATCAAGGCTCTGCTTTTATGAGAGCTGCAGAAGACAGTTTCGGCACCTATGACATGTGGAAATTGGATTTTTCCAGCGTGGGCAAGATGCGAGGAGTGGGCTGGGCTGTATGCTCCTTGAACCCGGCGAGCCGCCGTCTTTCCAACCATTGGATCAGTCTTCATGAACATGGGCATGTGGCGGGGTTCATTCCAATCCTCGTCATGGATGTGTGGGAACACGCGTATCTGCTCGATTACAAGCCTTCAGAGAGGGCGTCCTACATCGAGGCGTTCTTCTCCAACATCGATTGGAAGTCAGTGGACAAGCGGCTGCAGCTCCGTGAGCCGCCGTTCGTGGAAGCCGCCCGAGGGTGACCGTGACAGCCTGGGCGACTTGTGATCGGCAACATAGAAACGGGGCGCTCCCCGAAAGGAGAGAATCATGAAAGAAAGCACATCGACAAAAGACGCGACATCCACACCGGCGCAACCTGGAACAACAGCACCGCGCACTTCCCGGAAGGAGGAAATCGTGAAGGAAGTCATCGGTATGACTGATGTCAAGACACTCCGGGCACGGGCGAGGCAAGGGATTGAAGACGGCGCCATGACGGCGGGATATAAGGCCAAAGCGGAGACGGTGATCAAACTGCTGAATGACGCCCTCGCCACAGAAATCGTATGTGTCCTTCGCTATAAGCGCCATTACTTCATGGCCACCGGAATCAGTTCCCTCAGTGTGAAGGGCGAGTTTCTCCAGCATGCCACTGAGGAACAAGTCCATGCCGATCAATTGGCCGAACGCATTGTCCAACTTGGGGGTGAGCCGAACCTGTCCCCTGAAGGGATGCTGAGCCGGAGCCACTCGGAATATGTCGAAGGAAATTCATTAGTGGAGATGATCACGGAAGACCTGATTGCCGAACGGATCGCGATCGACAGCTATCGTGAAATGGTCGCCTATGTCGGCACTGATGATCCCACGACTCGTAAAGTATTGGAGGGGATCCTTGCGCAAGAAGAAGAGCATGCAGAGGACCTGGCCAGCCTCCTGAAGGAGCTAGGCCCGCAGCATGCTCATGATCCAGGTCGTTAGCCGGGCAGGATTAGGAGGTAGCCATCATGGGAAAAGCGTTCATTCTCTGGCTGTTGGGAGTTCCGTTCACATTGCTCGCCCTTCTCTGGGTCTTCGGTGTCTTTCGATAGGGCGGCGCGTGCAGGCCTCGCGGGAGTCTAGAACGGAGGAGGAGTCTCTATGATTATTGAGATTGCCGTGTGTGTAGGGGCTGTGGCGTTGGTGGTGCTGGCTGGCGCGATGGTTTCGCTGTTGATTCAACTCAAGAAACCGGTGGCGGAATCAGAGCTGCTGCTGGCCCGCATGAACGCCGAGCTGCCGATGTTGCTCCAGGAAATACGGGCGACCACGGAGAATCTGAACATGCTCGTCGTACATGCGCGGGATGGGGTGGCGCATGCGGCTGTGTTGCTGCATGCGGCTGGTGCACTGGGCGACACCGTGCAGCGGGTCCACGAAACGGTGCAAGGAACGAGCCGGTCGCTGCTGGTCAATGTAGCCAGCATGGTGGCGGGGCTCAAGGCCACGACGACCTTTGTCAAGGCACACATTCACCAAGAAGGAGGGACATTCAATGACAGATGATAGAGGGAATTCAATGGGAACGATGGCATTGGCGTTTCTGACCGGAGGGTTGGCGGGGGCTGCAGTGGCGCTGTTGCTGACTCCGCAGTCTGGACGTGAGTCACGGGAGCAGTTGCGAAGATATGCGCGGCGAGCGGAAGAGAATATCCATGGGCTGACCGATCGGGCCACCCAGGTCTTGGACCAGGCAATGGACAAGGGACGCGAGTTTGTCCAGGAGAACAAGTCGGTCCTGACCGAGGCGGTGGAGGTCGGGCGTGCGGCGATGTCACGGGAGCGTGAGCGGCTGTCTGGCGAAAAGAACGCGTGACGGCAGAATGCCTAGACGCAGATGAGAGCCGATGGGTTGAACGCGGAGAAAAAGGAGACTCAAGATGAATATGATTGTGACCGTACTATTGATTCTGTTGCTCGTTAGCGCGCTGCCCACCTGGCCGCACAGCGCCGGGTGGGGATATTACCCGAGTGGCGGGTTGGGGTTAATTCTGCTGGTCCTGGTCATCCTGGCTCTGACCGACCGGCGCGGCCGGACGTCGCGCTGAGAGATCTGTGGCAATTGCTCGAGCTCGCGCGCGGCGCCCTCGTCTCATGCACAGGGACTGGCATCGCAGGGAAGAAGCAGCCCGTCATGTTCGCACGCGAAAGGATATGACCATGAAAGCAGCAACGATTCTCGGCATCGCGCTCATTATGCTCGGCGTCGTGGCGTTTACCTACCAAGGCATTACCTACACCACCCGTGAAAAGGTGATCGACCTCGGCCCACTCCAAGCCACGGTCGACAAGAAAGAGACCATTCCGCTGACGCCCCTCGTCGGGGGATTGGCGCTCGTCGGCGGTATCATGTTGTTAATCGGTGGAGCCAGGAGAGCCTCATGACGTGACGACACCTCTCGCGATGCAGAGCAACGAGGCTTGTCGATGACAGGCGGAAGCCGCGGGAGCGAGAAACCGTGAAGACCGTGATCTTCCTCGCACATGTGCTGATGAGTCTGATTCTGGTGGTCGGATGTGCAGATCCGACTGAGCAGCGGCTCAGGCAGGTGCAGCATGAGTTGGAGCAGGTGCTGCGAACGGCCTTGCGCGATGGCGACATCAGTATCCAACGGGCCAGCGATCATCTCACCATCGTGATTGCCGAACGACTCCTCTTCGATGCCGGGAGTCCTGAGATCAAGCCGAACGGCATCGACGTGCTGACCCGGATGGGAATAGTCTTCAATGCGGCATCGTTCAAAGAAATCCGAGTGGCTGGGCATGCCGACAAGGCCCCGGTCTCCGACCCGTCCACCCAGTATTTCGAGAAGTTGGCCTTATCCAAAGCTCGTGCGACGCACACGGTACGTGCGATGAAGGAATACGGGGCGAATTCACAGAGTTTCATCGTCGAATGGTTCGGGGACATCCGACCGATCGCCAGTAATGAGACTGAAGACGGGCGGCAAATGAATCGCCGCGTCGAAATCATGCTGTACACAGGAACTTGACCGGACATTTTCATGTGCGAGCAGCAAAGGTCACGGACAAGCTATGATGCAGAATCTGGACACAACGTCCTTTTTATTCATGCTGCTGGGCATTATTGCCGGCGTCGCCGCGATCTATTATGCATTCGGGACCGCTCGTGAATGGCTGGGGCCATGGGGACGTGCCACCAACGGCACGATCCACAGGGCGGTCGTGCCCGACTTGCCTCTCGATGGGCACATCGCCACCCAATGGACTGAAGGCCGGGTACGGTTGGATTTCCTTCTGGCCATGATTAAGAAGCTTGGACTCTCGTTGGAGCAGGAGGTGGAGACGCTGAGCGGGCTCGATCATGCCGATCCCCTGTATGAGAGCGAAGCCCGTAAGATGGTCGAACCCAACCTGCGGCGTTTCACCTTCGATCGACATCTGCGGGATGAGTGCCGCATGCTGATCCCCTCTCTCCAGTTCTGCGCCCATGATCTGGCGGAATCTCAGGGCCTCGACATGACACAGAAATTGAGCGTCCTCGCCGAGATCCAAGCGGCCTTCGAGTTGGTTGATCGCGGCTGACAGAACGTGCCGTCAATCGGTTATCCCCTTCGCTCACAGGAGGTCCCGTTATGAACGTCCTACGCGCGTGTGTAGTAGTTTCATTTCTATTGCTTGGCGTTCCAGCGAATGCACAACACCTCTGCGGAGACTGTCTCAAGGCCGCGCAGGGCCAGCTGAAGCAATGCCTTGAGAGTGCGATTAGCGCAGAGGATAAGAAGTCCTGTCTGGAGAGACAGGAAGCCAAAGCGAACACGTGCGAAACCGGTGCATGCAAGATGGAACGGGACAGGAGTACGAAGAGAGATGACGCCCTCCCCCAGAAGAAGTAGCGGGTTTACGAGAGGAAACAGACATCTGGTCCTCCCCCGATTGACAGCATTCCTCCATGCTTTCATAATAACCCCGCGTATCAGGCACCGCGCGATGTAGGTGCCGCCCCTTTACTTGAGTGGAGCTCTCCTGATGGCGCGTAAGGAACCTCCGCAGTGTGCCCCCAAGACCTTTCTCGCAAAAGTCGGCCTCGGCACAACGTTGCTACAGTCCGCAAAGCGTCAACTGATCTTTTCGCAAGGGGATGCCGCGGTTCTATGTTCAGACCGGCCAGGTCAAGCTCACCGTGGTCTCGCAGCAGGGCAAAGAAGCCGTCATCGCGATGCTGGAGTCGGGCAGTTTTTTCGGGGAAGGGTATCTCGCCGGGCAGTTGGTGTGCATGGCCACGGCGACCGCCGCGGCAAATTCCACGCTCGTCCGCATTGACAAACAAGCGATGATTCGTGTGCTCCACGACGACCCCAGCTTCTCCGAGCTGTTCCTTGCGTATCTCCTGACACGCAACATTCGCATCCAAGAAGACTTGGTGGATCAACTCTTTCACTCGAGCGAGAAGCGGCTGGCGCGAGTGTTGCTGCTCATGGCCCACTTTGGGAAAGCAGGCAAGTCGGAGGCGATCATTCTAAAGATCAGTCAGGAGATGCTGGCCGAAATGGTCGGCACCACGAGGTCACGGGTGAGTTTCTTCGTGAATACGTTCCGGAAGCTGGGCTTCTTGGAGTACAACGCTGGCGTCCACGTGCATAGCTCCTTCCTCAGTATCGTGCTCCACGACTAGCCGAATACAGCAACAGTCCTCCAGCAGAAGAGGACTGTTAGTTGGTTTGTCTCGTGTGTTTGGTTGAACAAGACCGACCAGTCGAACGACACAAATCAGATGAACCAGACAAACCGGGCTTCTCCTAGACGTGCAGGCCATTCACGTTCTGCCGTGGCGACAGGGCTTTCCCGTAACCTGCCAGGCAAATCTTCAACTTGAGAGGCTTCCCCTTGTGGTTCTGCGCGGCCCCATCATTTCTCCAACCTGAGCACTTCTGAACAGATGCCTCGCCATCGACAGGCGTAGTCTCACGGGTGGCCCGGGTCATCTGGTCCTGACCGTTTTATCGTCTTATCAGAGTGGAAGGAGTCGCAGCATGCTCAGCACAATTCTTATTGTTCTCTTGGTTCTGTTTCTCATCGGTGTCTTGCTACCTGGCCACACAGCGCCAACTGGGGGTATTACCCCAGCGATGGAGTCGGCGTACTCCTTCTGATCCTGCTCATACTCGTTCTGCCTGGGCGACTCTGAGGACCGGCCCGGTGATGCGCAGATCCCAGCAAGCCCGCAAGTCCCTGCGGGCATTCCTCACTGGCGCCTTCGTCCTCGCCCTTGTGTCTCCCGGCACAGGATTTGCTCAGGAGCGTGCCTCCACCGACGAGCTGAGAGCGCTGGCACCGCCGCAGGCTCCTTCCATCGGTCCGCCCGCTCCCGATGGGCCGAATCAGTATCTGAACTGGGAGACGGGGCCGGCCCGGGTTCTGGCAAGAGCTGGGTGCGGCGATGCTTTCGCCGCCCACCGGCTTCAACCGCCTCGTCTTCGGCAACCGGTTCGATGCCGTATTCCCGAGCCACAATCCGGCCATCTCTACGCGGTTTCAGCTCGGCGCAAGTGTCAACACGGTCTTGACCGGCCCAGCCACCTCAAAATTCAGAGAGAATGAGGCGACCGCAGACTTCCAGCTGGCCTACGGGCTACCCGGGAAGCCAGGCTATAGCTACAGGCGTCCCTTCGATTACGTGAGCTTTCGAGCCCACCGTCTCTTCCGCTAACACGTTCGAGAATATCATCACCCGCGGCCTTCTTGTCGGAGCACCGTACGGAATCGGCGACTCCTATCGCGGAGTCTGGAGCCTCTAGGGGACCTACGATTACATCGCGCCGCAGATCTTCCGCGTCTCGAGCACGGCCCTCTCGCTCGGGATCGACCATCCAATGGTGGCTCTCGCACAGCGTGGCGCTCCAGGGCACGGCCCTCGGGGGCGTCGGCTACGGTGCGGCTGGCACCATCCGCGGTTCGGGTGAACGCGAGTATCACTATGGGGCCACCCCGCAGGGGCCCCTCGAACTCCGTCTGATCATGGGAGACAGGGCCATGGTCAACATGACCGTGCACGAATACTATGTGAGCGGCGTGGGGTCCACCGAGAATCGGGGATCGGAAAACATCGCCCGCGGGACGGCGTCGTTCACCCTGCGAGTGTACGACCACCATGCCATCGCGCTCAGGTACATCGCATCGACACGGGATGTGCATTATTCGGACCTGCCCGACAGGCACCAGACGGTGGAACCGTCACCCTGGGCTACACCGACCTCGGGAGCACCGGTGTCGGCGCCGTCGAATGGCGCTAGGGACGCCGGGCTCCTAACCGGCAAGCGGGTTCGCGGCGTCGGGATGTGCGGCACAACAGGACAACCGTCCCGCAATCTAGCCGCCTGAGACTTACGAGGCGGGCGGGAAAGACAGATAGTCGGAATCAGGGCTGGCGCGTAGGGGCCTCGTCTCGGTCGGCAGACATCCATTCTTCTCTCCCTGCCACATCCGCCCCAACATAACGCTCCCCTTCGAGAACGCGCAGGACAGCCTGCGGCAGCTCTGTCAGAGCGGATTGTTTCAGCACATACCCTCGGGCTCCCGCATCGAAGGCGATGGACACGTAGAGCGCTTCCCGGTGGACGGTGAGTATGATCACCTTGCTCTGCGGCGCACAGACCTGTATCGCACGCGTGGCCTCGAGGCCGTCCATCCTGGGCATCGAGATATCCGAGATAATAAGGTCAGGCTGCAACCGCCGGGCGGCCTCCACGAGCGCGTGGCCGTCTGTCACCACACCCACCACTTCTCCCAATTCGTCCAGGATGCCTCCTAAGGCGGCCCGCATGACGGGGTGATCGTCGGCCACTAAGATTCGGGGCTTCGTCATGTCACGTCGCTCCTTTCTCAGGAGTAGCAAGCCTGATCGTAGACGGTTAGACGTGACGGCGGAACTAGGAAGAACCATGGTATTGAGAGGCAATCTTACTAGAGGCCGAGAAGAGCGCGAGATGTGAAAGGCGAAACGTGCTAGCCCGGCAACGCGCGACGCTTCACGGTTGACGTCAGCGGTTGCAGTGGAAGTCGTCCGGAAGAACGCCGGTTAGCAGGCTGTGAAAAAACTATTGCGACAGGCCTGGCCGTCAATGGATCGTGCGCCTAGCGCAATGAGGATAGAACAATTTGGATGGCCTGTTTGAACATGCTGCCCGCTAGAGGCTGGTGATGCCCTGAGTGATCGCATACTTGGTCAAGTCCGCAATGCTGTGAAGGTCCAACTGCTGCATGAGTCGGGCCTTATGGAACTCCACCGTCTTCACCGACAGGCTGAGGATCGTGGCGATCTCCTTCGTGCCGTGGCCCTCGGCGACGAGCTGCAAGACTTCCCGTTGGCGTGCGGTGAGCGCCGTAGGCGTGCCTCGCTCCCCGATGGAGGGCTTGAGGACCGAGTCCATCACCTCTTTCGTGAGCAGCGGCGTGAGATAATGCCGACCTTGGAGGACGGACTTGATCGCCTGGCTGAGTTCCTCCGCCGCGGAATGTTTGAGGAGGTACCCGGAGGCCCCGGCCTGAAAGGCTTCCGTCGCATAGGTCGGGCTGACATGCATGGTGAGGAAGATGATTTTGCTGTCCGGCACCAGGGTGCGGAGTTGCCGGGCCGCTTCGAGCCCGTTCAAGAGCGGCATCGAGATGTCCAGGAGAATCAGATCCGGCCGCAGCTTCTGCGCCGCTTCCACCAGCGCCCGCCCGTCTTCCACCGTGCCCACCACGTCGCAGTCAGCCTCCACCAGCTTCCGCAAGCCGGCCAGAATCAGCGAATGGTCATCGGCCATCAGCACGCTCGGCTTCTTCATAGAGCCTCCTGAGAAAGCGGAATCCAGGCACAGACCTTGGTGCCGTGCGTTGAGCAGGAGCGGATCCTGGAACATCCGCCCAGCAGACGCGCACGCTCGTGCATACTCACCAATCCGATTCCTGCTCGTTGCGCAGACGGACGGTCCACCTCGAACCCCTTGCCGTTATCGCGCACCGATAGACCGATCCCTTTCGATGAGCCGCTCAGCCTGATCGTCACGGCGGTGGCTTGGGCATGCTTGAACACGTTCTGCAGACTCTCCTGCATTACACGAAACAACGCGGTGGCGATCTCAGGCGGGAGCGTCCCGGGCACCCCACGGACGATACAGGTCACGGGTAGCCCGGTCTGCTTCGTGAACTGGGCGACGTGGTCTCGCAGGGCGATCTCCAATCCCACATGTTCGAGCAACGACGGATGCAGCTTGTGCGCCAGATCCTGCAGATCATTGGAGAGCTGCACGACCTGGCCACGAACTGCCGTGAGTTGCCGCGGGATCGGCTCGGGGGGGGGCGACCAGCGCGCGTTCGATGGTTGCCAACTCCATAGACAACGCCGCCAATCGTTGATTGAAGTCGTCGTGCAGGTCACGCGCGATCCGTCGGCGCTCCTCTTCTTGCGCCTGGATCAGCTTCCCCGCCAGGAATGTCAACTCCTCCTCGGCCCGTCGCCGCTCGATCGCTTCGGCGACCAGCGCGCGATTGGTCATTCCGCATTCGCGGTTCTTGCGGTGCAGCTCGGCGAAGACAGCGACCTTCGAGCGAAGGATGGCCGGGTTCACCGGCTTGTGCAGGTAGTCCACTGCGCCTATGTCGTAGCCTTCGAGCATGTGCTGGTCTTCGTTGTAGTAGGCGGTGAGAAAGATGATCGGCACCTGGGCGGTTTTCTTCCGCTCCTTGATCAGCTGGGCCAGCTCGAAGCCGGTCATGCCGGGCATCCGGATGTCCAGGATGAGAAGGGCAAATTCCTCCACGACGAGCGCAAGCAACGCCTGGTCGGCGGATTCGGCCCGGACCAGCCGGTAGCCTGGGTCGTCCAGAACGGTTTCGAGCACGAGGAGGTTTCTCGGTTCATCGTCCACGATCAGGATGTTGATGGGT
>JANOMG010000264.1:0-4326 GCA_031420175.1 Nitrospira sp. | reverse complement strand
GTAAGGTTGTTGGTCTATGTCATGGGCTGGCCGGCCTGTATAGGTCGGTCAGCTTGTGGCAATCGAGGGAGATGGCGGCAGCTAACCAGATGGGGGATGCGATGAACACAGCGGTCACCGCACGCGAGTACCGGTTCAATTTTCATGGCGTCGAACTGCGATTTTCCACCTCCTCTCAGGCGTTCGTGGCGCCGGTCTTGACATTCCTGCGTCATTTTCATGCCGAGGAGGTTCGTGGTGACACCGTACTGACGATGCAGTTTGAAGAAGTCGCCAGTCGGGCAGAGGTGCCGGTGCAAGTCTCCGATACCGGAAAGATCTTGTTCTCCGGTACACGACCGTCGATGGGAGATTCCTTACGCGCGCTCTGGCAGTGCGAGGTCCTGCAGGATGGGGATCGCATCATTGCCGACTTCCATGAACAAGGGCTGCTGCTGATTGACGGCGCTCGCAATCTAGTCGAGGGCTACTTTGTCCGGCCGGACGCGATGCATACGGACGTCTGTACGAGCTTTTTCCACTTTGCGCTGTCGGAACTCTTGAAGCGGAATGGCCTCTACACCGTGCATGCCACTGCGCTTGAATACCAAGGCCGGGGAGTGCTGATTCCCGGTTATAGCGGTCAGGGGAAAACCACGTCGTTCTTGTCGTTGCTCCGGTCGGGGTTTCGGTATCTGTCGGATGATTATCCGTTGCTCCGTGACCGGGGTACCCACATGGAATTGCTGGCCTTTCCCATGAAAATCGACGTCACGGATCGCACGATTGAGTTCTTCCCTGAACTACGCCACGCGGCGCCCGGGATTTTGCAGCAGGGCATCTGCAAGAAGTTCTTTCAGGCGGAAGATCTGTATGCCGGCTCCATCGGGAATTCCTGTACCCCGGCCATGATCATCTTCCCTCACGTCGTGGACATGCCGCACAGTTGCCTTGAGCCGCTACCCAAAAGCCGAGCCCTTGAGGCGATCATGCCACAGGGGTTGCTGGTCTACGACCAAGCGGTCGCGCGACGGGAATTTCAGGTCCTGTCACGGCTTGTGCAACAGGTCGACTGCTATCGCCTGCATTTTGGCCGGGACATCCTCGACCTGCCCAAGCTGATTACGCCCCTATTGGAGATGTGCAAGAGCGCGTAAGCCTCTATGGAGCCTGAAGATATCCATGGGTTTCTTTGGCCATTTAACTCGATCCTAGGAAGCCGACGAGTCGTTTTGCTCTCGTGACGCAATGGGGTCATGAGGGACTTTAACAATAAAAATGGGGTGAGGACGAATGGAAATTCAAAAGAAAGAATCCTATGCCGAACCGGTGTTGGTGGTGCATGCATTGCTACGGGACATCACTGCGCAGAAGTCGGGGGGGTGTCAGAAGGCGGCTGATACCACCTGCGTCGACTAGCCTTTATTCCTGTCCGAAGGGGTAGTAGGGGTTGGCCGCGGATAGGCTGGTTGGTGTAACCAAGCCAATCAGCCTATCCCAACCTCTGTGGAAGTCATAACGTTCGATGAATAGGAAGCCCATGGCGATGATTGAGGGTATCCAATGGTTTCTGGATCGGGTAGCCGAATACGCGTTCGCGTCCTTTCTCTCATGGTCGAATTTTACTGAAGCCCTTGGACGGGTACCGCAGGTCTTCACTGACTTCTCCTATGGGTTGGCCTGGCCGTACCTTCTTTCCAGTCTGGCCCTGGCCTGGGTTATCTATGTATTTGCGAAAAGGAGAGGGAGAACGTCGGCTACGTCGTTTCGTGAGTTTGCCTTTCCCTTTCGTCTCTATGGCCATCCTTCGACGCGGCTCGATTGCCGGTTTGCTGCGATCGATCTCTGCTTCACGTTCTTGCTGTATGTCCCCATTATGACCGGGGTGGGATTGCTTGGGGCGAAGGCCATGTCCGCGGTGCTGGTTAGGCTCTTGTCCTGGGAATCGCCACGAACCCTGTCTCCGATGGCCATCATCGCTGCAGCCATGGGGTTCCTCATCTTGCACGATTTCATCAACTACTGGGCTCATGTGTTGTTCCACAAGGTTCCATTGCTCTGGTCGTTTCATCAGGTGCATCATTCTGTCGAGGTGCTCACCCCTGCCGCGGCGTATCGGATCCATCCGGTTGAAATTATCAGTTTTGCGGTCCTGCAGGCTCCGGCAGTCGGGCTGTCCGCAGTCTTCTATGAGAATATTCTTGGTCGTGATCAGCAGATCACCATGATTTTCGGCGTCAGCATTGTGGGCTTTGTGCTGGCCCTGTTGGGCACGCATTTGCGCCATTCCCATATCTGGATGTCGTATGGGCCGGTGTTGAATCGGCTGTTCATGAGCCCTGCCCATCATCAGATCCACCACAGCATCGATCCTCGGCACTGGAATAAGAATTTCTCCGTCAAGCTGGCCGTATGGGATGCTCTCTTCGGCACGCTGTACAATCCGGGAGCGCCCGAGACGTTGCAAGTCGGTCTGCCGGATGCCGATCCGCGTGATTTTACGACAGTCGGCAAGTTGTACTTCCGTCCGTTTCGGCGAGCGATTGAACGGCTACGGCCGAGCATCGCCCTCGGCGCGTTCTCTCGCTCTCGTGACGCCATGGGCATGAGGGATTTTAAAGAATGAAAGGGGGTGAGGAAGAATGGAACATCAGCAGAAGGAATCCTATACCGAGCCGGTGTTGATCGTGCATGAATTGCTGCGCGATGTCACTGGGCAGAAGTATCGGGAGAAGACCGGCAAGGAGAGCGACGGCGTGCTTCAATAAGAAGCGATGTCGTCCAATACCTTGGTGTGACTTGTGGGCTGACCGGTTCGCAAGGATCGGCCAGCCCACGGATCGGGCAGGGCGAATCGACCGCTCACAAGACGAGGTAAGACACAGCGACGGTTGCGGTCGAGCCACCCTCGACCTTCCCAAAGTCGGTGCGCCGTTGTTGGAGTTGCGTACGGGCGCGTGAATGGGGTGCTCATGATCGGTCAAGATCTCCGGTGGTTTTTTGAGCGGACTGTGGAAACAGTCTTCTCATCCTTTCGTTCATGGCAAAGTTTTACGGACGCCATTGGACAAGCGCCGACGATATTTGTAAATTTCTCGAACGCACTGGCGTGGCCCTATGTGCTGTCGAGCATCATACTGGCCTGGTTGATCTATGTTTTTGCTAGACAGAGTGGAGGCACGACCGCTGCTTCTTTCCGCGAGTTTGCCTTTCCGTCCCAGCTCTGTCGACATCGATCCACGGCGCTGGATGTTCGGTTTATGACTATCGATCTGTTCGTGACCATCTTGCTATGCGGCCCTATTTTCGCAGGGATCGGGCTGCTTGGGACTAAGATCATGTCAGCTGTAATTGTTGACTGGCTTTCATGGCCCCCCCCCAAGACATTGTCTCCAATGGCGATCGGCCTTGCGACCGCGGGGTTCCTCCTGTTGTCTGATTTTATCAACTATTGGTCGCATGTGTGGTTTCACAAGAACCCCGTGCTTTGGTCGTTCCACCAAGTGCATCATTCGGCCGAAGTGCTCACCCCGGCCGCGGCGTACCGCGTGCACCCTGTCGAGAATATCGTGTTTGTCATTCTGCAGGCGCCGATCGTCGGGCTGTCCGCGGTGTTTTTCCAAAACATCCTCGGGCGAGATCGGCAGATCTTCATGATCTTCGGCGTCACTGTGATTGGATTTGTCTTCTTATTGCTGGGCACTCATCTTCGGCATTCTCACATTTGGTTTTCATACGGACCTTGGTTGAACCGGGTGGTGATGAGTCCGGCTCATCACCAGATCCACCACAGCGTCGAGGCGAGGCATTGGAATAAGAACTTCGGGGTGAAGTTTACCATCTGGGACGCGCTCTTCGGGACGCTTTATGCACCGCGGGAACCTGAGATGCTGCAGGTGGGCCTCCCGAACACAACCCAACGCGAATATTCGACGGTAAGAAAGCTCTATTTCCTCCCGTTCGCAAAGGCGGCAAAAGGGGTTCTTTCGTTGGCACATCGGAGAGGATGATGCAGCCGCAGTTGTCTCGAAATATGTCTCGCGCTTCTTTTTTGTCGACCCAAGCCGCTGGGCGGGTGAACCCAGCACAGTTTCCTGTAGCGCATTTTTTGATTTGGAGTACAAGGACTTCCCTTTCTGACGTGACCCGCCGCCGTATTCGAGAGGCTGCGCAAGAGAACCTCCTGTCCTTTCCGATCCTCACATGGTCTTGAAGCCCGTTGCTCCTGAAAAAAACTGCATGGTAGGATAGCGCTGAATCGCGCGAAAAGCTAATAGCGTATGGCTTATGGCAGAAGCACGAACGAATCTCCAATCACCTTCGCGGGTGTGCCATACGCTCTATGCC
>JANOMG010000263.1:0-3148 GCA_031420175.1 Nitrospira sp. | reverse complement strand
CTCTACCGTGGGAAGCGCCACGGGCTGGTATGCGATGCTCGGCCATTACGTGGTGCCGCGGAAGCTGGAGGTAGCGGTCCGGTACGGCATCTTCGACCCGAGCACCGGCCACTCTCACGATCTGGTCAAAGAGGCCGGCGTGGCGCTGAACTATAGTTTGGACGGAACGTACGATCACCGCATCGTGGCCGATTTTACCAACGTCACAATGGGCACCGGCGGATACGCAGCCGGTCGTCCGACCGTCAGCACTCAGGATCTCGTGACGAATAGCATCCGGCTCTTGTATCAGTTCTATTGGTAGTGCCTACGGGATATCTGTTTAGGGCCTGGAGGATACATGGTCGCATATAGAATGGGATGGCAATGGAGGAGCGCCTGGTGCCTCGCGGCGCTCCTGGTGGCGTTGAGCCTGGCCGAGCGGCCGGCGTATAGCGAAGTCTTGACGATCGGCGCCGCGCACAGTTTAAAGCCCGTACTCCGCGAAGTGCTCCCGATCTTCGAGTCCCGGTATCAGCCTGCCAAGGTGCACGTTATCTACGGTCCATCCAGAACGCAACGCGAACAGATTGCGCAAGGCGCGCCCCTGGATGTGTTTCTCCCTGCCTCATTCGATCAAGTGAGCCATCTCCAATCCCAAGGACTGACCATCGATGGACCGCCGAGGATTTATGCCAGGACGTCCGTGGTCTTGATCGCCTCCGCCGAGACTGCCGCGGTTCCTGTGTCCTTTCAGACGCTGGGGTCGGACGCCGCCGGCCGCATTGCAGTCGCGAATCCGGCCACGGATGCGCTGGGAGCCATCACCGCTCAGCTCATGTCAAACGTCGATCCCGCGAAGCGGCTGCAATCTCGAATCATCTACGGCCATCACAGCGAGATTATCGGCCTCGTATCCAGCGGCGAAGCAGACGTCGGGATCGTGTACCGCGACGATGCATTGCACAACAGGACCGTCCGGATTCTTGATGAAGCACCGGACGGCCTCCACGCTCCCGTAGAGCTTGGCGCGGCTGTCATGTGGACCTGTAAGCCGGCCACGCTCCCTCTTGCGCGGAAACTCCTGGACTTTATGCTCGATCCAGCCGTACAGCGCGTGTTACGCAAACACGGGTTCCAGCCCCTGTCTTCGCAAATGGAGTAACTGCCGGTGCTCAAGCTGTGAAGAATAACCGCGGACTCGTACAATCAATGGTGAAACCTCTGCGACAATCGGTGTTGCTCCTCCTGAGCCTCGCCCTCATCGGATGTGCCGAAATCCCCGTGGGCAAGGAAAGAGTGATGTTCGTCGTCGGGTTCAACGAGGTGCGTCTGATGCCGGAGGATGGGGCACAACGCAACAACCACCCGGTCACATTGACGCCTACCGAAGTCGGCACGTTGCTCCACCGGGTGCTCTATGGCGAACAGCGCAACTTCCTACACCGTCTGATCAGCGGGGAAGCGATCAGGCGCCGGGCCTTCCGTGAGGATGAAATCGTTCTCCTGGCTCCTGCGCTCTCCCACGCCTTGGCGCAAGCCACGCCTGACGAGCGGGTGTTTTTTCATCTGGGACGGCCGGGCTCTGGGGGAGGCGAGAAGGGGACGACTCCCCTCCAGACTGGCATGCCCGGCGTGGCCTTGGGTCGGCCTGCCACCATGGGAGGCGAAGAAAGCACGGCTGGATGGATCTTCGTCCGGGGACCGCTGTTGCACCTCCTGCTGAGCGAAGTCCAGCACGTACAAGGGCCGGTGGCTGACATTAATCAGTACATTCGGGAGATGCCGAACATCCCTAAAGCCACCATCGCCTTCACCCTGACCTTTGATCCTGAAAAGCACATGGTGGCCGAAACCTCATGGGGCAGTTGGCTGACACAGGCCCCCTTGGCGGCCCTCGCCGTCAGATTCCGGGAAGCGCTGGCCGATTTGCAGCCCTATAAAACCCTTGAACGCAGCGAACCATCCTCTCGGTAGGACATAACGAACGCCTATGGATACAAAGAGTGCAGTGGGCTTGGGACCAGTCTATGCGTGTCCAGTCACCCTACCTGGATCAGCCGCATTTCAGGCAGAATACGCAGGTCGCGATGCCGCAGACGGACTGATAGCTGGATCAATGGCTATTCCATTGACGGTGGGCATCGCCATGATGTCCGACTATCCCATCAAGGTGGGGTTGGCAACAGTCGCGTTTGCCTGCTTAATCGGCTGGATCAATGCCTGGATCAGGCCAGGCAACTATATCGGCTGTCCAGGGATCGCAGCAGGCCTTGCACCGGTGTTGGCAGTGGGCGTGGCCAGCTTTGGCCTAGAAAATATGGCGTTTGCAATTGCCCTGACTGCGACCTTTCAAGCCATCATATGGAAATTCAACTGGCAGAGATATATTTTGATTGCCGTGCCGGCGTATCTGGTCGAAGGGTTGCTGGCGGGCGTAGGCTTGAAGATCGCCCTAAAATTTCTTGCGTTCACCTTTGAGCTTCCCGAAGGAATGGAGTCCGCCGATACGTTTTGGAACGGCGCGCGCATACAGATGGCCTTGATATCCATGGTCGGGTATGTCGGCTTTGTCTATCTATTTTTAAAATTCAAGAACACACAGCCTGCCATCCCGTATTTTGTGCTGATTACCACAGGAGCGGTACTCGCTCAATTCGTGTCTATGCCCATGCTCTCCGTCGTTGATACACCCCTTCGTTTCGAGTTGCCGATACCGCATTTTGACAGTGCATTCACTGTGGTCTACATGGTCGGATTTGCCGTGTTGCTGGCGGTGATCGATGTGATCGAGCAGGTGATGAGCAACGCGGCGATTGAAAAAATAGACCCGCTCAAGCGCAAGTGCAACAGCAATAACAGCTTGCTTGCCATTTGGATCGCCAATATGGGGGCGAGCTTCTTTGGCGGCATGACCAATCTGGACGGTCTGGCAAAAAGCACTACCAATGCCCTGGCTGGGGCCCATACCAAGTTTTCCGTCTTGATAATTGGTCTTGTGGTCACCTTCTTTACATTCAATGTCGAATATCTGGCCTATCTGCCGAAGTTTGCCCTAGCGTCGATCATGATATTCACGGGCTGGAAGATGATTGAGGGACTCGTCCATGTGACCCATCACGGGCCCTATGCCATGATCCTGGCTATTTTATGCGGTGTGCTGGTCTTC
>JANOMG010000262.1:0-1676 GCA_031420175.1 Nitrospira sp. | reverse complement strand
GAGTGCAGCCTCCTCAAGGGCGCTGCCGATCAATCCTATCGTCTCTAACCCATATGAACCTGCAAGGCCTTTGATGCGATGGCCGATCGTTCGAATCGTGTCGGCATTCTGCGCCATGATCGCCGTCTGTAAGATAGTCACGTCCTGTTGTCGATTGCGCACGAACTTGGGCCGTAGGGCCTGCAGGCTCTGCTCGAACGCATCCCCTTTCGCAGCTGACTGGCCGGCACTCGGTCCGGATGAAGCCCCCCGCACAGGCGCAACCATGTATCGCTGGATCACGCCGAGAATCGTCGCGACTTTGACGGGTTTCGTCACAAAGTCGGTACAACCGGCCAGCAAACTATTCCGTTGCGTCTCGCCATCGGCATTCGCGGTCAAAGCCACGATCGGAACCCGAGGCAGGCCCTGCGTCTCCTCCCAAGCCCGAATGGCTCGCGTCGCCGCATACCCATCCATGCCGGGCATCTGGAGATCCATGAACACGAGATCGTAAACGCCCGTCTGATATCGTTCGACGACGCCGGCGCCGCTGGCGGCGCGATCCATCGTGTGGGGAGTCCCGCGAAGATACAACGCCATCAGCGCTTGAGACTCGATGCAATCCTCGGCAAGGAGAATCTTCAAGCCTGGCTCACCTCGGGCCGGAGCGCCTGCTCCTGCCACATCGGCTGGCAGGGCGCCTCGACCGGACTCGACTCGCTGCGGCGAATCCGCTGACACCACCTCAAACCGAACCAACACCGTAAAGGTACTGCCCAGCGCAGGCTTGCTCTCTACCAGAATACGTCCCCCCATCAGCCCAACGAGCTGCTGGCAAATGGCAAGTCCCAAACCGACTCCACCATAGGACCGGCTTGCGCGGGAATCGACTTGCAAAAACCGATCGAAGATCTTGTCGTGCTGCTCGAGAGGAATACCGATTCCTGTATCTGCCACCTCAAATTGCACCGCGCCTGCGTCAGCCTCGCCAAACGCCGGCCCAACCCGAACCTCCACTCCCCCCTCTGCCGTAAATTTAACCGCATTCCCGATGAGATTGAGCAAGACTTGCTGGAGACGCAGGGCATCTCCCAAAACAAGTGCCGGAAGGCCTGGATCGGTAGACAACGAAAGAGACAGCCCCTTCGCCTGGGCTTTCTGGGTCAAGAGCCCCACGGTATCCGCGACCAGTTCTCGAAGCGAAAACGGCTCTTGCGCCAACTCTAACGTGCCGGAATCCACTTTGGCCGCCTGCAAGAGATCTTCGATCATACGGAGCAGTCCGGCACCTGCCTTCTCACAGCGTTTCAATAAGTCGGCCTGATCGGACGAGAGCGGGGTGCGGAGGAGAAAGTCCGTGAGGCCGATGATGGCGTTCAGCGGCGTCCGCATTTCATGACTCATGTTCGCCAGGAAATTACTTTTAGCCTGACTGGCTTCTTCAGCCGCCAGGCGAGCGGTCAGAAGAGCGGCCTCGTCCTCTTTTTGTTCGGTGATATCCTCCGAGATGCCTAACAAATATTGTGGCGTGCCACTGGAGTCACAGATCGGAATTTTCTTGGTGTGGAGCAGGCGCACGCCCTTGGTCCTGGTCTGCACGGGTTCCTCCGGAATATCCACCAGGATGCCGCCTGACAACGTTTCACGGTCTTTCGCCGTAAAATAATCGGCCTCTTCTTTGGGAAATAAATCGT
>JANOMG010000261.1:0-2493 GCA_031420175.1 Nitrospira sp. | reverse complement strand
ATGAGGCACGCCGCGAGATTCGCTGCGCGTTCGAGAAGATCGCCGAATTGTTGGCAGGGCAACCACGCGTTTTTGTCCACCGGGATTATCACTCGCGCATCCTGAAAGTCGATCACCCCCAGCTTCGTGCCATCCACCATCAGGTTGCGCGAGTGATAATCCCGGTGGACAAAAACGCGTGGTTGCCCTGCCAACAATTCGGCGATCTTCTCGAACGCGCAGCGAATCTCGCGGCGTGCCTCATCCTTCAATGGTGTGCCCTGTCGCGCCTCGATGCCGTACTCTAGAAAATGGTCGAACTCCCACATCAGGAGCGGCACATCAAAACTCCGGTGGAACGCCAGACAATTCGGATCGGCTGGTGACGTGGCCTTCGCTTGCATCTGCACGAGTGCATCGACGGCCTGCGAATAGCGCGCTTCCAGGTCTTCCGCACTCGCATCACGACAGGCGTCCGACAGGGTGAGATCCCCGAAGTCTTCAAGATAGAGCAGCCCCGCCGGCTGATCATAGTGATAGAGGCGCGGGACGGAGACGCCGGCTTTGGATAAATGGGAGAGGATGTTCAGAAACGGTAACTCGGTGACCTGATGCGCCGCCCCGCTGACGGCTTCTTCCGATTGCTTGAAGGCCTCCGCCTCGGCCAACTGCATGAGGATGACAGGGCGAGCAGCGGCCCCGGTCAACTCGATCCGAAAATACTGGCGGTTGGAGGCATCGCCCGCTAATGGCGTGAGGGATTTGAATTGCCCCTGAAAGGGCAGTCGAGATTCGACGGTGGCTGCCACGAGGGTGCGATCCGGCAAGGCCAGTGGCTGTTTCGGCTTGGCAGGATCGAGAGTAGCCATTGGCTGCGGATTATACTGATGTGACCAACCCTTGTCACGACATGGCAATTCATTAAGTGGTGCATCGGAAGGGGTGACGCAAAAACGTGAGGAGCTTTCTTTGCTCCCGGAGCAGAGGAGGGGATGGAGCCTGATGATCTTCTGTGCTCACGCAACGCGCGGCCTCAGAAGGCCCTCGTTGGACGTGCGCAGTGGAAGATCAATCAGCCCCCATCCCTGAGAGATAACGAGCGAGCTTGGAGGGAGCATGTATATCGTCCGATGCGCACAGTTGGGACTCCAACAATCCCGCCCCGTTTGGCATGTCTCGCTCGTCCCGCCCCTCTCGCGTCGAAGAAGCTATGCGCGCAGTGAAGGACGGTCTAGCGAGGGCGTGAGGTGCAAGGTCAAGCAAAGACCCCGTTCCCTCCCTTCTTCATTTGCCAACGACGACTCGACCAGAGGCTGCGGCTGCGGCGAAACTTTCCAAATGGCTGAGCGTATGGGCATCGTAACCTCTTTTCAGGCCACGCTTTCGGTTTCTGAGTCGGAATATGTGTCACGGAGATTTTGATGTAGAGCTTCCATGGCTAGGAAATTGGATTCGGACCTGAGAGAAGTGAGGTCGTGGGCTAGACAGATTTCGATGTCTTTTTGAGATAAATAGTTTCGGTGAATAAGCACTTCGCGAATCTAGTCTCCGGGATCAAAGTACTCACGATCGTCTGGATCGTAGCTATCCATGAGAAATTGGTGGTAACAACGTTCGATAATGGGTTTGGAGTGTGTCTGTATTTCGTCTGCCACTCGAAGGATTTCAATGATTTTTAGATCGAGGGCGCTTTGCTCGCTGAAGAAGATATTGCCGTTGGGGTGGGCGGTGTCGTTGCGGTCGTCCACCAGCTTGGCGTAAGTGCCGATCTTGCCATTGTCGCAGGCAATGAGCTTGAGGAAGCGCAGCATGGTGCGCTCGTTCACGGTGCTGAATACGAAGGGCGAGGTCGCTTCAAGGAGGCTCTTCTCAATGTCCTTGCCAAAGCCTATGAGGCCCATCGCAAAATCCTTCGGCTCGGTCTGCTTGATCTGCCAGATGTTGAAATAGACAAAGCTCATCGTGAGCATGTGGTAGGCGAGGAAAGCGAACTGGTATTTGCGGTGCGTGGAGTTCGTCTCGAAGGCATCCCACAGGAACTCGATGTATTCCTGCTCCTTCGGGGTCTTGAAGGAGAGCGGCAGATAGTTGGCGAGTTCGGCGGCGTCTTCCATGGACTGTTCATCGCTCCTGGCTACGCCACCGCTTCACGATGGCGTCCACATCGAGATCCGTTGGACCGTCTCTCCACTGCCCGTAGAAATCTATGTCGTCGCTGTTCGGCGTCGGGTCGGGTTTGTCGAACTGAAGCCGCGTCGGAAGCGGGACAGCCTCCCCGAGGACCAACGCCTCACCGCGCCCCAAGCCGGCAAGGACGCTGACCAAATCTCCCTCGCTCTCGGGAACGAGGCTACGCACGTAGGCTTGATCATTGGGATTCGTGATCCGAAGACAGATAAACGTTCCGCATTGGGCAAGGACCGTTTCGGAGACTTCGTGAGGCCGCTGGCTGACCACCGCCACGCCAACGCCGTACTTGCGGCCCTCCTTCGCGATGCGCTCCATCGACTTCCG
>JANOMG010000260.1:0-2022 GCA_031420175.1 Nitrospira sp. | reverse complement strand
TTCGACCAGTGGGCTCGCCGGTACAAAGACCGATTGCGCGAGGAGGGGAGTCAGGATGAAGATCGCCTGGTTCGCATGAACCGCGTCAATCCCAAGTATGTGCTCCGCAACTATCTGGCACAGACTGCCATCGAAAAGGCTGAGAAGAAGGATTACTCAGAGATCGATCGGTTGCTCACCCTGTTGCACAATCCCTACAGCGACCAGCCAGGCATGGAGGCCTATGCCGCCTCCCCACCCAATTGGGGGAAACATCTCAGCGTCAGTTGCTCGTCGTGATGCGATGAAACAAGACAAGATCGGCGGGCTCACGGTCCGTCTTACCGGCGGCACAGATGGAAAGGGTGGAGGCAGCGGTCCGCTCGTTGTGCTCCTGCACGGCTTCGGCGCGCCTGGTGATGACCTTGTGTCGTTGGCCGACGTCTTGACTGTGCCGACCGGGACGAGGTGTGTCTTTCCAGAAGGACCGCTCTCGTTGAGTTTTGGGCCAAGTGCCGCACGCGCCTGGTGGCTCATCGACATGGCGCGTATGGCCCAGGAACAAGCGGCAGGACGGATCCGCGATGTCTCAAACGAGATTCCCAAAGGCCTCGCTCCAATACGCGAGATCATGCTGGGATTTCTCGAAGAGATTGAACAGACACTCGGGGCAGATCCGCGCAAGACGGTGCTCGGAGGGTTTTCTCAAGGCGCCATGCTGTCGTGCGATGCCCTGCTCCACACAGATCGTCCCTATGCGGGACTGGTGCAGCTCTCCGGTAATTTGTTAGCGCAGCAAATCTGGACCCCCCTCATGTTGAAACGGAAGGGCCTGCCGGTCTTTCAAAGCCACGGGGCGCAAGACGAGATCCTGCCCTACGTTGGAGCGGAAAAGCTGCGAGACACCTTGACTCATGCGGGACTGTCGGTCGAATGGCACAAGTTCCGGGGTGGCCATGAGATTCCAAGAGCAATTCTGCAGCGGCTGGGGCTTTTCATCACCAAGGTGGTCACACAAATATGAGTAGCATGCACTCCTTCGAACTCGCAGCAGCAGACGGCAAACTGATCCGCGGGGATCGCTCGATGGGGAAGGATCGCCAGATCCTCTTCATCACCGGCTTCCTCTCGAAACGCTGGGGCAACAAGAGCAAGGCCCTTGCGCAATGGTGTGACGAGAAAGGTTGGGGGTTTTGTTGTTACGATGTACGAGGCTTCGGGGATTCAGAAGGACGGTTCACCGACTACACCCTCTCAGATTGGATCGCCGACGCGCGAGCAGTGCTCGATCTCATCAAGAGCGGACCGCCGATCACCATCGTCGGCAACTCATTCGGTGGCTGGATCGCCTGGATGATGGCTCAGGAATTCGCGGCAGTGGAGAAGCTTCTACTCATCGCCCCAGCCTTCGATGCGATCGGTGTCAGGGCGAAGGAAATTCCTGCCGAGCGGCGAGCCAGATGGCACAAGACAGGCTGGATGCCTTGGGACGACGACCCTCTGCACAAGGATTGGCCCCTTTCGTGGAAATGGGTCGAGGAGAGTGAAGCCTATTGGTCGAAGCGGTTCAGTCAGCTGCGTCGCGTACAGACCACCCTCTTGCACGGACTCCAAGACCGGACCATCCATCCTCGTGTGAGCTGGCAATTTGTCGATGAACTGCTCGTCCGTGACCCGGAGTACCCCGTCGAACTCCTCTTAAAAATAGGCGACCATCGACTGAGCGGTCCGGAACATCTGGACACCTTTCGGCGGCTGGTCATTGATAGGCGAGAGGGGCGTGACTAGCGTGAAAAACGCGATCCAGAGTTCGACGTCCTGGGTTCGAAGTTCCAAAAATCTCGAACTTCGAACCTCGAACTGTCCCCTGTCCCGCCTTCTCCCCACGTTCGCGCTGATTAGTAGGAGAGCGATATGCTGGTCTTAATTCATAAAGCATGCGGTGGACTGGCCCTGGACGAATCGCCCGTCGGCGAAGTCTGCGCGATCCCCATCGACCGGTTTCCCTTTTCTTGTTTCACCTGCCTGGAAGAAATCGACGAC
>JANOMG010000259.1:0-4236 GCA_031420175.1 Nitrospira sp. | reverse complement strand
GGAGGAAGGATAGAGGGTGCCGTAGATCCCGGCCCCTGCTTCGAACCAAGTGCTGGGAATGATAATTCTGGAGACCATCGGTCGATCCACGAGATCGTTCAAGGGTGAATCGTGCAGCAGGTTGAACTTGCCGACCGGCATCAGGAGGATACCGGCACGGAGATTGACCGCTTCGTGGACCAGGTAGTCTATTTGCGCGAATTCAATCTGCATCGAACCGTCGCCGAACGTATTGCCTGCGTTGGGCGGTGCGGCGCCGACTTGGGGAGCATTCTGTCCTCCGCGTTCGATCTCGATTTCCGTGGCGAATTTGATGTGGTCGGTGATGTCCGCATAGATGAAGGGCACCATCCGTTGCTGCCCGAATGAGTGACGGCTTGGATTGTCCAAGTTCTGACGCGAAAGGTTGTTATACATGACATCCGCATAGCCACCGACGATTGCTTTCGGCGCGCTCAAAAACGGCTTGGCGTAGATCAGTTTTCCTGATCCGGTTGAGCTGAATCCTAACGGGACTTTTTCCTCTCCTGGGCGTCCGACCCTAATATCGACGATTGGGCCGGTAGGAACCGGGTATTGGATGGCGCCCGGCTGCCCCTCTTTCTTTTCCATGGTTCGTTCCATGGGGCTTTCGCGCCGCTCATGTTCCTGCATCTTCTTGTTGACGGCTTCGTCGACGAGTTTCTTAATGTCCTCCGGGGTGACGTTCTCTGCCAAGACCGGCATGACCGGCAAGCTGGCGATGACGAGAGCCCCGAGGATTGACCGGATCTTCATCGGTATCCTCCACGGTGAGTAGGGTTGTGGTCTGACTCGGGACTCGGCGGTCTCTGGTCGTGTTGATGTTCCATAGTGACTGCTCGCACGAGACGATGAACGATAGCCTCCTTTCATGATGCGGTACTGGACGGAAGATCCGTCCAGCCTTCTATGGCGGTGAAGGGGATGACGACAATTCGCTTGCAGCGTTTGCATTTCAGCTCGAGGCCTTGCCCCCGCACCTTGGCCATGAGCTGTCCGCACTCGCAGCGAGTTTCATCGCTGTGACGGGCATCTGAGGCGGGAGATTTTGTCGTGACCATTAAGATCGCCAATCGGTCTAAATGAAATTGAGAACGATTATTAATATCCTGATAGAGCCTGGATTGTCAAGGGGTAGTTTGGACGATTTTCAGGGCGGGGGATCGAATGCTTTCCTGCCGGAGATTGCCTATAATTCTGTCATGATGGCTGGATGGCCCTTGCGGTTGATCAGGTGAGTCGAAGCTCTCGGAGCTCATTGGGTGGCTCAGGATTCGGTGAGGCGAAAGCCGTATTCCCGGCTATCCTCGCGATCTTTCACGGTATGTCTGGTAGGAGTCTCCTCATGTCAATGGTTCGAACTATTGCGCTCTCATGCTGTGTCTTTCTCGTTCTGATGATGGAGTCGGGGTGCGTCGGACTGTCGCATGTTTCTCCATCAGTAGTGGTGAAACGGACGCAGCTGCATATGGGAACGCTCGTGTCGATTACGGCGGTGGCGTCAACCGATCTGGCTGCCCACAGCGCAATCAATGCGGGTTTTCAAGAAGTGAAGCGGCTTGAGCAACTCCTGAGCACCTGGATCCCAAGTAGCGAGCTCTCGCTCGTGAATGCTTCTGCGGGAATCAGGCCGGTCCCTGTGAGTCTTGAAACGTGGACGGTTGTCCAGCGCGCGAAGCAGGCTGCAGACATGACGGGTGGTGGATTCAATATTGCCATTGGTCCGGCTGTAGATGCATGGCGTGTGACCGAAGGCCAACGTATACCGACAGAGGCTGAGTTGGATGCCCTCCGTCCCTTGGTGGACCTGCAGGCGGTTCGGGCCGATCTGCGCGAGCAGACCGTCTATCTGGAAAAGCCAGGCATGCGGGTCGATGTTGGAGGAATCGGAAAGGGCTATGCAGCAGATCAAGCGGTGCTGGCCATGAAAAAAGCGGGGGCGTTGGCTGGAGTTGTGGCGCTCTCCGGGGATATCAAGACATTCGGACAGTTGCCTGGCCGGAGAAAGTTTCCCGTCGGCATTCAACATCCGCGCAAGGAGGGAGCGGTTCTTGCCTATATCGACTTGGAAGATGAAGCGATCTCAACGGCGGGTGATTATGAACGATTTTTTGAGCGTGATGGGGTCCGGTATCATCATATTCTCGATCCGAAGACACTTCAGCCGGCCCGGGGTTGTCAAAGTGTGACGGTCATTGCAAAAGAAGGGGTCTGGGCGGATGGACTCGATACAGGCATCTTTGTGATGGGGCCGGAGCGGGGCATGGAGCTTGTCGAACAGCTGCCGGACGTTGAGGCCATTATTGTCGGGCACGATGGCCGTGTGTTTCTCTCATCCGGGTTAAAGGCCCGCGTTCGGTTTCCGTCAGATTCCGATGCGAAGGGCCACGCTCAATAATGCGGACTCTTCAGCAACTCATGCTTATCTGCGCCCTCGGGGGAGTCAGTGCCTGTTCGGAGTTCGAAACTCAGTACTTCAAAGATCGTGTCAATGAAGCCACGGCCGAGCGAGTCGCGAAGCGCTATGGCCCGCCCCATAAGGTTGAGCAGCGTGAGGGCTATCAAACGGTCTGGACCTACTTCGAGCGAGGGAGCGCCACCTCAAGCTATGCTGGTACGGCCCGTTCATCCTTTTGCCGTGTCTATGTGCTGACATTTGATCGAGAGGGAATTCTGAGAGACTGGCAGCAGTTGGATTGCCGAAACTAGCAGGATGCCTCCCGTTCCCCCTTCGAGCTACCGGTCCAATCGATAACTCATTGGAATCTTGATCGTCATGCGTAGCTGGCCTAATGGGCGAGGTAAGTGAAAGGGGGCTGCCTGCCTCATGGTGTCCACTGCGGCCTTATCGAGACTGGGGTGTCCTGAGCTCTGAAAGACTTCCACCTCGCCGATGCTTCCGTCCTCGTTGATTACGGCTTTCACCACGACTTTTCCCTCGGCTCGATCCACCCGAGCTGAAGCGGGGTAGCGTTTCAATTCTTCCACACGACGTAAAATCGCTTCAGAAAGCCACCCGTAGTCACGCTGAGTCGGCGCGCTCGACGGTGCCGGAGAGATGGCCGCCATCTGCGTTGGTGCCGGAGCCATGTCAGATTGTGCTGTCTGTTCGAGGATTGCGGCCGGCGCGCTCGATGGTGCCGTCTGGGCACCAGATGCCGCAGAGATTGCCACCGGTGCTTTGGCTGGCTTCTCAATGGATGTAGTCTCGGCGACCATCGGTGCCACAGGCTCATGTCTGATTGGCCCGGCTGGTTGTGTGGTGTGAGCCGCTGATTGTGCGGGAGTCATTGGTTGGGGTGGGGTTGGTGCGGGGGGCTCAGTGACTACGGGGGTGACGGTCCGCTCAGAAATCGAAGGAGTCGTTTGTTGCGCAAGAGGCTGAGGCGATGGAAGCGCTTGTGCTGGTGCAGTTTGCTGCACGGGGGAAGCGGGAGCCGGGGGTGCTGATGGAACTGCCGGGGCCGGAGCCTGGTTTGGGGGTGATGCCGTTGGGGTAACCGGTTGTGTGGGTGACACCATGGCGACGTTCCACTTGAACGGTGCGTCCTGCGGCGCGAGTTGGATCTGCTTCACAATCAGGGTCGCGGCGAGAACCATTGTGCCGTGCAAGAGGACGGAGACGAGCCAGCCCTGGAGGTGCGAGCCCTTATGGGCTCCAGCGCGATGTGGCTCGGCAGCGATCATAGTCGAATGACCTCCAGACTGACTTGTTGAAACCCCAATCCACGCACTTCGTCCACCACGGACACGAATCGTTCAAGCAAGGTAACTTTATCCGCCCGCACGACGACTGCCGACTCCCGAGGTTCCGCGGCCAGTGCACCCCGGAGCCCTCCTTCGGGAACGGCATGGTTGTTGAGAAAGAGCGCGCCATCGGCAGTAAGGGTGATCACGACCGGGGTTTCTTTTCGATCGCCGACTTCTTTCGCTTTCGCCAAATTGACCGGAATCTGTCCGCTGCTGATAAAGGTGGCGGTGGTCAGCACGATCACTAGCAGGACTAACATGACATCCACGAGGGGGATGACGTTGATCTGGTCAATGTCTCGTTGCATGCTGTTCCTTGTGCAGGGCGAGGAGCTCGGCCACCCTCCGTCGAAGTACGTTGTTCATGACGACGCAGGGAATCGCGACCAGCAGTCCGACCGCCGTGGCTTTCAGCGCGAGGCTGAGCCCGATCATGATGGCATTGACGGCCATGGTGCCGGAGGT
>JANOMG010000258.1:0-9974 GCA_031420175.1 Nitrospira sp. | reverse complement strand
CGGGCGTTGAACGCAGTCGGGGTGACCCCTAGGGACTTAGTTGCTATCCTCTCCGCGCTCCGTTCGGCGGGAGCACTTCAGGCTAATCTTGATATTATATAGATAAATACATGAACCATAACGATATATACGATTTGTAATGTGAGGGTAATATCTTGAATCACGACATGGTAGGACTCAGCTCCATCAGGCAAACGGCCGATGTGCCCCTCAGTGTACCGACATCTCCTATGCTCGTGAGCCAGGATCGCCAGGCTGGGATGGCGGCACTCAAGAGTGCTGCGCACGAGTTTGAAAGCTACTTTATCTCTCACCTCTTGAAAGTCATGAGAGAAACTGTTCCAAAAGGGGCGTTGGAAAATAAAGGCGGTGCCTATTTCTACTCGTTTTATGACCAGGAAATCGGCCGGCTGGCTGCAGAATCTGGTGGGCTTGGGCTGGCCAAGATGATTCATGAATATACGGAAAAAAATTCACCACTCCCCTCAAGTTCTCCGGCTCATCAACCGATAGAGGAGCCGATAGGTATGAAAGCCCCAATTCCAGTACCGCGCACTCAGTTGACTCGGGGCTAACTTAGGGAGAGGAGTAAGGTTATGCAGATCTCAGGTCATGGTAGAGCCGATCATCTTGCCACATTGTTACTCGGTGCCCAGGAGGGCGCTCCGGTCGGGGCAAATCGTCGTCCGTCCAGCGACGGACGCCAAGATCGCGTGCAGATTTCGCAGCAGGCGAAGGAGATTCAACGGATTAAGGCCCTGGCTGACCAGCCGGATGCCACCCGTGAAGCACGCATCGAGCAGATCAGCCGGGCGGTGGACGCCGGCTCGTATAACGTCGCAGGGCGTAAAGTTGCCGATGCAATTGTCCGTTACACATTGACCGAGGCCGCGCTTTAATCCGTTCTCTCTCTGTCGGGGAACCGATCTGAGCAGAAGACGGCTGGGGCCTTCACTGACTTAGACGACTCTCGACAGAAAGAGGCATATGTTTAACACTGCGTCTACCACTGCAGCCATTCTCGATATCCTCACCCGTGAAGCAGCCCACTGCGACCTGCTCAATCAGACGCTGCAACAAGAACGGAACGCCCTCCGCCAGCTGTCCCTGGCAGAGTTCCCTTCGCTCAACGAGCAGCGGCTCAAAGATCTCCAAGGGTTTCAAGCGTTAGAGTCGGAACGTGAAGCGGTAGTCCACCGCTGCGCCGACGCCTGGGGTCTTCCTCGCGCCACGGTCACGTTGCAGGCCATCATCGATCGGCTTAATCAGCCGGACAGACGAGAGGTCGAGCGATGCCATGAGCGGCTCGCGGCCAAAGTTCGTGCATTGCGCCAGGAGACCGCGGTGAATGAGTTACTTGTGGCCGGGATCCAAACCTTGTGCCGTAAGGCGATGCATCTTACGAGTGAGGCTCTGCCGAAGCGAGACACCTATTCAGCGTCCGGGGAATCTCAACGCGTAGGGATCGGCGGCACGATGCTCAGGCAGAGAGGATAGAGGGATATTATGGGACTCGATGGACTGCTCGATATCGGAAAGAGCGCACTCAGCGTCGCGCAACAGGCGCTCACGGTCACCGGCCACAACGTCGCCAACGTCAACACCACCGGCTATTCCCGCCAGACGGCGGTTGTCACCGCACGGGCCCCGATCAATGGGAGTTCGGGCCCTGGCCAGGTCGGGACCGGTGTCCAGGTCGTCGAGATTCGGCGTATCGTCGATAAATTTATCAACGCGGAGTTGACGGACTCGCATGAAGTGCTGGGAGAGTTATCCATCACGCGGGACCAGTTGTTCCAAATTCAGAATATGTTTACCGATTCCAACAATCAGGGGATCGGCGCCCAGTTGAACGAGTTTTTCAGCAGTCTCCAAGATGTCGCGGCAAGCCCATCCGATGTCACTCCGCGTTCAGTGCTGCTGGCGAAGTCGGCCCTTCTGACCAATAGCATCAATCAGGTGGCCGGTGAACTGTCCGATCGCCGGACATCGGTGAACGATCAAGTGAAGCAGACGATCTCGGAAATCAACAGTTTGACGGCACAGATTGCTGATCTGAACAATACAATCGTGTCTGCCGAAATTACGGGGCAGAATGCCAACGATGTGCGGGATCAACGGGATCAGGCGGTCAACGAGCTGGCCACGCGCATCGATATTTCGGTGCTCGCGGGGGCGAACGGTGCCCTCTCGGTATTTGTCGGGCGTGGCCAAGTGGTCGTCGAAAACAACGTATCGCGCAAACTGGTGGCGGTAGAATCGCTCGACAATGGAGGGCTGGTCAACGTCCAATACGATACGGGGAGCACCAGGTCGACGGATATTACCTCGCTCGTGTCAGGCGGCCGGATCGGAGGACTCCTGGCGATCCGTGACACGATCATTCCGGGGCTGCAATCGTCTTTCGACAAACTCTCGGCCAGTTTGCTGAACGAGGTCAATCAACTTCATCGCCAGGGCTATGGGCTCGACGGGTCGACGGGGCTCGACTTTTTCTCGCCCCTGACCGTGACGACGCATGAGCAGTCCACCAACCAAGGCACGGCAATTCTTACGGCTGGACCGATCACCGCAAACAGCCTGCTGGCCATGCAGGATTATGAAATCAGATTCACGTCCTCGACGGCCTACTCCATCGTCAATGCAACGACCGGGGCGGCCATCAAGGGGAATTTTTCCGGGATTGCCGTCACGGCACCGACGGTGGATGTGCCGGTGAACATCGTGACCGGAACGAACGATACCTTGACGGTCAGCGTCGATGGCACCACGTCCGGAACGATCACGCTGGCAGGCGCGGCCACGCCCGGACAAGCCTATACAAGTGGCGCCGCCCTGGCGACGGAGCTGCAAACGAAGATGAATGCCGATGCGACTCTGCAGGCGGCAGGGCGTAGCGTGGTCGTGAAGTACGATAAAACGGCGAACCGATTCACCCTGACGTCGAATGCATCGACTGCGACTTCGTCCGTCAACGTGACCGGAGGGACTGCGCGTACGACCCTCGGCTTGCTCAGTGGAACCAGCACCGCCGCGTCAGGAACCTATACCGATCCCCAAACATTTACGCTCGATGGAATACAGGTCGTCCTGAGTGGGACCGTCGTGGCCGGGGACGAGTTCTCGGTGAATTCGTATACCGGTACGGCCACGTCGATCAGCACGTCGCTGACGAATGGCAGCAGGGTGGCTGCGTCCTCGACGCGTACCGGTGTCCCCGGCAATAACGCAAACGCGATTGCGCTGGTCGCCTTGCAAACGAAATCCATTGTCGCAATCGGCAATACCACGTTCGGCGATGCCTATCGTGTCGCGGCCACGAGTGTGGGAGTGGCGGCGCAGTCTGCGGATACCAGGCTGGATGCGCAAACGATCTTGCACGAACAATTGGAATCGTTCCGGGCTCAGTCGTCCGGTGTGTCAATCGATGAAGAGCTGGTCGATATGCTCAAGTATCAGCGGCTCTTCAATGCGGCCTCCCGGTTGATCATCATCACGAATGAAATGTTGCAGACGCTGTTGGACTTGAAACGCTAACGCGGAGAGACAAGCCTATGAGAGTCACCGAACAACAGTCCTATGGCACGTTGGTCAATAACATTCAGCGGGCCCGCGCAAAGGCCTTGGCCACGCAGGAGCAAATTTCGACCGGCAAGAAGGTGGTGAAACCATCGGATAACGCCAACGGGTTTGACCGCATTGTGGCAACGAAATTTTCGATGGCGAAGGCGGACCAACATCTGCGCAACCTCGGCGTGGCCACGACTCGTCTCGACCTGACCGACAGCGCCCTGAGTAGCGTGACGAACGCCCTCGCCAGGGTCAAAGAACTTGCCGTACAGTTCGCCAACAGCACCAACGGCGCGGCCGAACGAGCGATTGGAGCACGTGAAGTCAAGCAGTTGCTCCTTCAGCTTCAAGAACTGGGGAACGCCGAACATGCCGGGGGGCAATCGATCTTTGCCGGCACCGGCCGCCATGGGCGGGCGACGGGTGTCGCCATTACCGCGCCTATCGCGCTGACCGGTGGGACCAACGATTCGCTGGTGGTGAACGTCGACGGGGTCACGTCTGGCACGATCGCGCTTGGAACCGCCTCCGTGACCGGCTCCGGATTGGCCGCACTCGTGCAACGCAAGATCAACACCGATCCTACGCTTCTGGCGGCAGGGAAAAGTGTGACGGTGACGTTCGATACCGACCATCTCGTCCTCACCTCGGCCGATAACAGTCTGCCGTCATCCGTGGAAGTCACCGGCGGTACCAGCCTTACGGCTCTTGGCTTCAACGGAGGCAGCACGACCAACGGCGCCTCCGCCTTTGCCATCCGTGCGGCCACCGGTGTTGGCGCGAGGAATACCGGCAGCGCCGTGATCTCACAAGGCACGGTATTCAACTCGAACGCTGCGACGCTCAACGATTACCTGGTGAAGTTTAGTTCAGCGACCACCTTCGATCTCTACAACGTCACCACGGCTGTGGGCGTTCTCCCAAACACGACGAATACAGGCGGGGTGGTGAGGAGCGACAGTGGTGTGCTCGATTCAAGTTTGGTGACATTAGACAATTATGAAGTTCGTGTGAAAAACATGTATACGGCGACGGCAGGGGTCAACGACGGGATTCGGTTCGATCCAGGCACCGGGGCGGTCACGGCAACCTTGGCCGCCGGTTCGTATACCGGAGCCGAGTTGGCGACCCAGATCAAGACCGCTCTTGAGGCGGCGAGTGGGGCAGAGACCTACACCGTCGCCTTTAACGAGACAACCGGCAAGTTCAGCATCACAAATGACGTAGCGAACGGGACGTCGTTGAGCTTGTTGTATTCCAATGCGGCGTCCACTGCCACGTCGCTGTTAGGTTCCACAGGGCGCGATCTCAGTCCCATCGCGACGGGGGAGACGGTCATCAGCGATGTGGATACGACCGGCCTGGCCGGGGTGTCCAAGCAACAGAACGTGTACAACACGACCCTTGCGACGAACATCTTCAACATCACCTCGGCGAACAATACGCTGATCGTCAACGACGACGGAGGGACCACAGATACGACGATTACCTTGGCGACTGGGAGTTATACGAGTGCGCAGTTGGCGACTGAACTGGCCTCCAAGCTGAATGCAAGCCGCAACGCCGCCAATACGATCCCCTATACCGTAGCCTACGGATCTGTGACAGCTGGTCGGATTACGATCAACAATCCTGCAGGAAATACCAATTCACTGATTCTGAGGTTTGGCAATACCGGCTCCACTGCGGCGCAGATTCTAGGCTCGGGGTCGGCGACCGTGACGGAGACCGTGGGGGCATCGGCGTCCACGCTGAACAACGATGCCGGCTATACCAACTACCTCTCCGGTGCGAACATCGACTTCGACGGACTTCGGGTCGTGCTGCAGGATGGGACCGCGGGACCGCGGAATGGAGACGTATTCGCGGTTTCACAAACGCGGAGCGTCGTGCTCTCGAATCAGACCTATGTCTCCAGCCGCACGATCGAGGCAGAGGGGGTACGGTTTTCACTCCGGGACGGAGCGGCGGCTCCGGCAAGCGGCGATCGTTTCAGTATCCAGACCGGAGTGCAATACCAGGGCGACGACGGGTTGCAAACCATTGAAGTCGGTGATGGGCAAACGGTCAAGACGAACCAGCCCGGCAATCAGACCTTTACCGGTTCCACGATCGACCTGTTCGCATCGATAAAAAGTCTGAATGCCGCGTTGAACGGCAATTACGTGGGTGGCATTCAACGAGGCTTAGCCGCGGTCGATGTGGCGCTGGATCAGGTGTCGTCCGTTCAGGGCGAACTGGGGGCGTTATCCAATCGTCTCGCATCAAGCAAGGGCAGCCTCGATGAGACGAAGGTCTTTCTGGCGAACATTCTGTCCACCAATGAAGACGTGGATCTGGTGGAAGCGATTTCAAGCTTGACCCTTCAGCAGCAAGCTATTCAAGCCGCAGGGGCCACGCTCAACCGTCTGTTCGAAAGCTCCCTGCTGAACTTCTTGAAATAAGAGGCCGGACGCACTCACAGCTCAAGAATTGTGACGAGCGACCGATACTAGGGGTAATCAAGTTGTGGCATTCGCCAAGGAAGGCATCAATGTTGGTCTTGACGCGCCGGCGTGGAGAAGCGATCACAATTGGCCCCAATATTCGGGTGGTCGTCCTCGACATTAACGGTGGCCAGATTCGCTTAGGGATCGACGCGCCCTCCACGGTCGAAATCCATCGGGATGAAGTCTGTGTCAGAATTCAAGAAGAAAACCAATCGGCAGCCTGTACCGGGGTGGTCCCTCTGGCTGCTTTCCGGCGTCTCCTGCCTACAGGGCGCCGCTCAATTGCGTGAGGCACGATCATGAAGTTTTCGTCGACTCGCTTCGGAGCATTAGAGGTCTCTGATAGTTCGATCCTGACGTTCCCCTCCGGCATCCTGGGATTTCCGGATTGGACGCGGTACGTCATTCTCGACCACGGGACCGATGCACCGTTCAAGTGGCTGCACTGTACTGAGAAGTCCAGTCTGGCATTTGTCGTGCTCGATCCCGTGCTGTTCCATGCTAATTATCGGGTCGAAATCCCGGATGACGTGTTGGCGGAAGTGAAGGGAACGGCCACGGACGGGTTGACCCTGGCCGTCATTCTCACCATTCCATCCGAAGATCCAGGCCGTATCACGGCCAACCTGCGCGGGCCGCTCCTGATGAATCCCTCCACCAGGCTCTGTAAGCAGATGGTTCTCTCTGACGACTATCCAACCCGCTATCCGATTTTTGCCATGCCCGCTGCCTGCCAGCCCTCACAGACTGAGTCGAGATCCGAAGCCGTCCCCGCATAGCAAGTTTCTCATCTCTAGTCGCTAGTTTTTCCAACCTGGAACTCGAAACGAGAAACCCGAAACCGGAAACAAGTTCTTATACCGCCGATTTCCTCTTATCCGGTTGTGACGTGGTTCGTGCTTCCATGATTTTGACAAGGCGAACCACCGCTGCCTCAAGCTGGGTATAGATGACGGGGGCATCAAGCAGCGTGCCGAGCCGACCGAGCGCTTCCAATTGGCCGGCAGCCAAGACGACCTCCGATGCACAGAGGTTCCCGGCCGTGCCTTTCAAGAGGTGGGCGGCTTGTTCGATGGCCCGCTGATCCTGGATGGACAAGGCGATGCGGATATTCTCCAGCATGGGTTGGTAGCGCTGAAGAAATAAGACAATCAGCTGGTCCAACAACTCACGATCGCCGCCGATGTTGCGTACCATCGTGGTGGTATCGAAAATTAGCGGGAACGCGTCAGCGGCAGCTGGTGTGTCGGGGGGAAACGTACTGCCGCTGTCCACGGTCCGTGAAGGTTGAGATGTTTGTATCCATCGTTCGAGCGCACCCTTGAGTTCCTCTTTCCGAATGGGCTTCGTCAAATAATCGTCCATGCCGGCCGCGAGACAGCGCTCGCGATCTCCGCTCATGGCGTTGGCCGTCAACGCGATGACAGGTATATGACGAGAGGCCAGAGGCCAGGGGCTAGGGGAGGCTGATTCTTCACGCTCGCCCATGGCCTCGCGCCTCTCGCCTTCTCGAATGAGTTTGGTCGCGCCGAATCCATCGAGGATCGGCATCTGACAGTCCATCAGGATCGCGACATAGCCGCCTCGCTCCAATGCGGCCAATGCGTCACGGCCATTCTCAACGACGTCCGATTGGTAACCGAGTTTCTCTAACATGCGCACGGTCAGTTTCTGATTGATGAGATTGTCTTCAGCCACCAGGACCCGTGGCGACGACTCGGTTTCTGCAAGCGTATGCCGCGTGATGAGTGGCGGTGCAGGCGCAGGCATCGCCGCCGGCTGCCCTATACTCACAAGACCTGGTAATCCCAGCACGGTTCTCAAACAGTTCGCGAGTTGATCGTGGCGGGCTGGTTTGGTGAGATAGGCGACGAACCCGGCCTGGCGCGCCAGTTCCGCATGTCCTCGCTGAACGAGTGAGGTGAGGATCACGAGACGGACGAGTGATCCAACCGGATGGGCCTTCAATTCTTTGGCGAGTTGGAGTCCATCCTTGCCCGGCATCAACATGTCGACGATGGCCACATCGTACGAGACGCCTTGTGCCGCTTGCTGTTCGATCAAGGTCATTGCAGAGGTGGCATCCTGGGCGAGGTCGTCGACCATGCCCCATCCTGTCACCAGGTGATGGAGAATCATCCTGTTCGATTCATTGTCGTCGACGATCAGCACGCGACGTCCGGTCAACTCAGCCGACGGCACGATGGCCAAGGCAGACGTCGTTTGTTTGAGGAACTGCGCCGTGCACCAGAACGTACTGCCGTGCCCCGCTTGACTGGTGATCCCGACCTGGCCGCCCATTTGCTCGATAAGTTGTTTCGAAATTGCGAGCCCTAAACCGGTTCCCCCGTATTTCCTGGACGTCGAGCTATCAGCCTGCGTAAAGGGCTGAAAGAGTCGCGCCTGAACCTCCGGGGGGATGCCGATTCCACTATCGGTGACTTCGAATCGGACGACCACCGCATCGGCCAACTCCTGCTCGAGAAAGGCTTGAACCGTCACGTCGCCCTGGTCTGTAAATTTGATCGCATTACCCACGAAATTCGTGAGGATCTGTCGGAGCCTCCCAGGGTCGCCGCGCAGCCCGGTTGGGACGGCCGCATGCACCAGTCCGGTGATTTCCAGTCCCTTCGTCTGTGCCCGTTCTGCGAACTGTCCCAGGACATCTTCCACGGTGGTGCGGAGGTTGAAGTCGATACATTCCAGTTCCAGTTTGCCGGCTTCGATTTTGCCGTATTCGAGAATGTCGTTGATCAAGCTCAGGAGGGCTTCGCCGCATTGCCGAATAGTTTCGATATAGGACTGTTGCTCTTCCGAAGGCTCCGTATCCATCAATAAACCCGTCATCCCGATGACGCCATTCATTGGCGTCCGCAATTCATGGCTGACGGTCGCCAGGAACGACGCCTTCACTTCGGCAGCCTCCTGTGAGTCCTTGAGCGCTTGATCTAATTGACGATTGCTGTCGCGAAGGTACTCAGATGACTGGCGCAGCGCCTCTTGAGCCGCTTTGACGTCGGTCATATCGACGGCATATCCTCGGACGAATTGCTGCGTGGGGACTGGGCAGAAAGTCCACGAGAAACTTGCCTGTGGTAGGCAGACCTCTTCTCCGCGTATCTCCTGTCCCGATTCGAGGCAGCGTTGAACGAGCCGGGGAAGCTCACGTGGACAGACGGTTGGAAAACCACCGGCATCATAGCCACATTGTTGCAGCAACTTCGTCATCGCAGGATTCGCATAGATGAGATTGCTGTCGGCGTCCAACTCGATAATGGGAGAGGGGCTTTCTTCTGCCACGCGTGCGAGGCGGTCGAGATCTTGTTGTAGTTCTCTCTCGTGAGTCAGGTCGCGTATCGTCAAGACCCCGTCGAGACTCCCTTCTGTATCCAGGAAGACATAGCTCCATTCGACCGGATGTAATTCCTGTGCCGGACCTGCGAGTATTGTTCGGGCTGCATGGATGGGGCGGCGAGTAGGGAGAGACTCGCGAATACGTGTCGCGATGGTATGCCCGACTGTTCCTGGTTGCTGTTGCCAGATATCCTGTATCGGTTTCGTGGTGCAGAAATCGGCCGAGTACCCTAGGAGGCGACCAGCTTCACTGTTCACAGAGAGAATGCACAGGCGACGATCGAGTTGGACGACTCCGATCGGGAGCATATCCAATAGACCCTGATCGATCAGGCTGCGAGGCGTGGAAGGTGGGGAAAGAGGCGACCCCTTAGCCTTCCTCGTCGTTGAATGTTTCATCATGCCGCCTCCGGTTCAATGCTCTCAAGAAACAGGGCCACATTGACCCGTTCCTGAAGAGGATCCATGACCTTCGTGATGGTTCGCACTGTAGCCCCAGCTGTCTGGGCGCCAAGATCGACTAGAATCGGTGTGAGATAGGATCCCCCCTGCGCTCCCGTG
>JANOMG010000257.1:0-1614 GCA_031420175.1 Nitrospira sp. | reverse complement strand
GATTTTCGCCTGGGACCGGCGAGGCTTCGCCCGTCTGCCGCAGGGCATGTCGCTGGATCACCACCATGATCGGGTGAGGGATGAGTCGGTCGTGGTGGACATACTCAGAAACCTTCAGTTCTCCAAGACCTATTCCTATCCCTACGACCTCACGACGGCCCACAATATGTCGATTCTGCTGTCTGTCCTGGCCGGTATCATGCAGTCAGCATTCGAGGGCCCGCTCCCTGACGACCTGTGGCAGGAACTCGCCGCATTGGGAGGGCACGGCTTGTTGGCGTCGCTGCTGCCCGGTTCAGCTCCCCAGGAACTCAAAGAGTTCCTGGGGTCGAGCGAGTTCGGTCAGTGGGCGCTGTGGTACTGATCTGTCCCCTGTGAGCCCGTCAATAGGTCCAATCGGGCGGTGATGCTTATTGGCCGGGGTTTTCCGATGAGCTGATGAAGGCCTTGCGGTAGCCGGTCACTTTCTCTAAATAGTGGCGGGTCTCTTCGTAGGGCAGATGCTGGCGTAATTGGTCGTAGACGCCGGACGGTTGGAGACTGTTGATTTGGTTGACGGCTTCAGTACGGTTGCGCGAAAACGTGCGGAAGACGTTGCTCGGTCCGGTATTGTAGGCTGCAATCACACAGTATTCCCGTGAGACATTGTGCGCCACGCGCTCCAGCTGATTGAACATCAAGAGATTCAGGTAGGCGCTGCCTAACTCAACGTTGTTGGCGGGATCGAACAGGTATTCCCGCGAAGGCGCGACGTCCTTGCCCTTCGCCTTCCGGTAGGCTTCCCGTCCGCCGCTGGTGGGGACCAGTTGCATGAGTCCGTAGGCCGGGGCTGAGCTGACGGCATAGGGGTTGAAGTTGCTCTCGGTGCGGATGACGGCGAAGACCAGGCTCGGGCTGATGCGGTATTGTTCGGCAAACTGGTGTATCAACGTTCGGTATTTGTCCGCCTGCTTCACGGCGAGATTGGAGACCATCGGAATCTTGACGTAGTGCGCCGTCTTCTTGGCCCCCTCCTGGTCGATCACCCGCGTGGAAGATTTCTTTTCGAGGAGGTAGGCGGCAAAGGGCTCGGCCTCTGCCGGCGTGCGCACCGGTTTACGCTGCTGATCGAGGACAAGGCCGTACAAGTAGGGCATTGTGTCGCCGGTGAGGACGATGTCTTTGTCGGAAAACAAATCGACTGCGCGGGGATCCTCTGGCGTCAGGATCGTCGTGACCACGGCATTCTTGAGACTGCGTTGGGGATCTTGATCGTCCAGCGTCTCGACCAGGATCTCGCCTGCATCGAAGTTGACGATCGCCCGGCTCTTATAGTTCTGCGTGTACTTCACATATTTTTTCTGCTCGGGCAGTTTGACTTCTTTCTTTCCCCAGGTCTTTCCGACGTTCACGAAAAATCGCCTTTGGTTGCCCCGCCCGGCAGGGCGGGGAGGAACAAGGCCTGCTGCCGGAGGCAGCACCGCTCTTGTAACGTGGGGGTATGGCCATCCGGTGTGCCAGCCACTGTGTCTACGACACCCGCGATCATCTGGTGTGGGCTCCCAAGTACGGCAAGTGGGTGTTGCAAGGAGCGGAGCGGGAGCGCGTACGGGAATTGTTGCTGGAGAGAGCGGC
>JANOMG010000256.1:0-2276 GCA_031420175.1 Nitrospira sp. | reverse complement strand
CCACTTTCAACGCATAGACCGTAAAAGTATATCGATGCGGCTTATCGCCTTGCGGAGGGCAGGGACCGCCGTATCCAGGCTGACCGAAATCGGTGACACTCTGCATTGCGCCCTGCGGTGCGCTGCTGCCGTCCGATTGGCCTGCACCGGCGGGGAGAGACGTCACGCTCGGAGGAATGTTGAAGATCACCCAATGCCACCAGCCGCTTCCCGTCGGAGCGTCAGGATCATAGACCGTCACGGCAAAGCTTTTGACATCTTTGGGGGCCTGCTCCCACTTCAGATCCGGCGACACATTCCTGCCGGTGCAGCCGAACCCGTTGAAGACCTGTTCATTGCCGATGGTGCCCTGCTCTTTGAGCGTGGCGCTCGTCACGCGAAAATCTCCGGCAAAGGTTGACGCCGGAAGCATCAGCAGCCCCATCAACGCCCACATTGGTCTCATCATATCTATCCTCATATCTGGTCTCCTTGCCCTCAACTGCCGGCGATCGTCATCTCACCGATCTTGATCGTCGGACTGGCAATGCGTCCACGGAACACGAGATCGTTGCCGATCATCTCGATTCCTGCAAATATGTCTTTCAGGTTGCCTGCAATCGTGATTTCTTCCACGGGGTAGGCCAACTCGCCCCCTTCGATCCAGAACCCGGCCGCCCCCCGTGAGTAATCACCGGTCACCATGTTGATACCGAACCCGATGAGGTCCGTGACGTAGAGACCCTGCTTTACGGTCTTGATCATGTCTTCCGCCGTCTTCGTCCCAGGCGCGAGATAGAAATTCGTGGGACCGACCGACGGATTTTCACCGACGCTGCGCGAGGCGTTACCGGTCGAGGCCAGCCCGAGCTTCCTCCCGGAATAGGTATCGAGCAGGTAGCTTTTCAACACCCCTCGTTCCACCACTGTCGTCTTCCTGGTCGGCAGACCTTCTCCATCGAACGGTCGAGAGCCCAGGCCTCCAACCACTCGTCCATCGTCATAGACCGTCACGTACTCAGGAGCCAGCGATTTGTCCAATTGGCCTGCCAGGAACGAAGCCCCTTTATAGAGAGAGTAGCCTGACACCGCGCTGCAGAGATTCCCCATGAGACTTCCAGCCATTTCGGCATCAAAGACGACAGGAACTCGTTGAGTGGCCACTTTCCTCGCCCCAAGCTTTCGGACCGTCCGCCGCGCCGCTTCCAGTCCCACCGCCTCCGGAGAATCCAGCTTGGCAAACTTCCGTTGCACGGCGTACCAGGAGTCTCGTTGCATGGCCCCGGTCTCCGGATCGGTGGCGACGGGTGATGCCGCCATTGAGAAACTGGAACACTGGTACTCCCCTAGGAATCCATGACTGTTGCCCAACACCACACGCCCCGAGGAGGAATCGAAGTCGCCCCCTTCAGAGTTCGTCACGCGCTCGTCCGAAGACATGGCGGCAGCCTCTACCCGCTTAGCCAAATCGATCTGCTGCTCCGTATTGAGTCTGGTTGAATCGTAGAGATCTAAATCCGGCCTCTCGCCCGCCATTTGATCCGCAGTCGGCAACCCGGATACCGGATCTTCCACGACGGCCTTCGCCAAAATACAGGTTTCGGCGACGAGTTGATTCAAGGAATCCGCTGAAAAATCTGAAGTCGAGGTACTGGCAGAGCGTTTCCCGACAAATACACGTAGACCGAGATGCTTCTCCCGCGCTTTCGTGAGACGATCGACGGCACCCAACCTGACTTGCACTGAAAATGTTTCGCCGTCGGCAATAATAATGTCCGCTTCCGTCGCACCACTGCGCTTCGCCTTGGCCAAGAGATCCATGGCGAGCTGACTATACCCATCCCGCTGTTGTATCGGCTGATTCATCGCTGTGTCCCGCCCACAGTAATTTCATCGATTCGAATGGTCGGCAGACCGACACCCACTGGAACGGACTGCCCTTCTTTGCCACAGGTACCGATCCCCTCGTCGAGCTTGAGATCGTGCCCGACCATCGAGACCTTGGTGAGAATCTCCGGTCCGCTGCCGATCAATGTCGCGCCCTTGACCGGCCTCGTCACCTTCCCCCCCTCAATCAAGTAGGCTTCGCTGGCGGAAAACACGAATTTACCGTTGGTGATATCCACCTGCCCGCCACCGAACGACACGGCATAGAGTCCGCGATCGACCGAGCGGATGATCTCCTCAGGGTCCGACGTTCCAGCCAACATAAACGTATTCGTCATTCTCGGCAGCACCACACTTTGATAACTTTCTCGCCGCCCATTGCCGGTCACAGGAATGCCCATCAGACGCGC
>JANOMG010000255.1:0-4309 GCA_031420175.1 Nitrospira sp. | reverse complement strand
CCACAACGGTCGACTGCTGTTTTTTGTGTCGAATCACCGTGATCGCCGGGTAGGCGTCCACTTCATCATCGAAGGCGTTGGCGTGGTGCATGCTCAGAAGCATTTCAACACTGTACGCTGAGGTAATAAGCTGCCGCAGTTCTGCCCCATATTGGTTACGCATCCAGCGATCAGCGCAGATAAATGCGCAGACGCCGCCGGTCTTCAACTGCCGAAGCGCGGCTTCAAAAAAGGCCACATAGAGATCGGCTCGGCCACGCATCGTCGGATACGCATTGCGGTAGACCGAGGCGGTTTCTTCTGGAATATCCTCGAGTCGTACGTATGGAGGGTTTCCGATAATGAAATCAGCCTGTCTGCTGTCGGCATCAAAAAGGTAGTCTCGGTTTAACACCCACGCATCGGCCAGTCGTTTGGCTAGCGGGCGTTTGACCCCACGATTCATCAGGATGTTTTCGGCAACAGCGCGCGCACGAGCAGCACTCGCCTCATCTAGCTCGTATGCGATTAAGGAATGTTGGCATTCTGACAACGATCGACCGAGATTCCGACACGACTGCACCAGGCGCTCGACCATAGGACCGAGGAATGCGCCGTCACCAGCCGCTGGTTCGACTGCCAGGGCATCCACCAGGTTTTTATCCGAGCAGTAGCCGCTCAGATCAAGAAGTAGGTCAACGACCCAACGTTTTGTGAATACGACGCCTTTCGGTTCGATTACTGCAACAGGAAGAGGACGTCGGAGAGGTGCGATCAGCTGGAGCTGAATGCCTCGCGTTGCGGCTGATGGGCTTATCTGGTTGTCTGCCACTGGGGCCTCGAACTCTCTGGACAGGTTCAGGGGAAAAGGAGCGGCTGATACTAACTTGTCTGCACTCTTCGTTCAAGATTCATTCACCAGCAGAGGTGCATCCGTTTGATACGCGGATAAGGGGTCGGGTCTTGCAATCCAACATTGCGGAGCCTATCCGCACGCGCGGGGGACCATACCTTCATCGAAGCGAGGATCAGTTGGAGCTGGCTAGAAGGACAGGGGGCCATCTTTAAGAAAGACCGCCGGAAGCCGCAATTCTGTATCTGAAAGTGGACTGTACCCGGTTGCATTCAGCCCGGTTGGGGCCTAGGCTATACACACTCAACTTCCATCCCCTCATTGCGCGACTTCTGTGGAGGTCAGTCCACGTGATGATGATTCCAGCACACATTAATTTTCCCGCGAAGCATTTCCTGTCGAATGATACCCGCTATTTGGGTGGGGAGAGGAGGGTATGATGGGCGATCTGATTCGAACTGCTCAGTATTTCAAGGTGCAGATTGGGAATAAACCCGGGACATTAGCCGGCGTGCTTGCTCCACTGCGTGAGGCTGGAGTGAATCTGCTTGCCGTGCATGCCTTTCCTCGGAATCGCCGTACGCAGGTGGATGTGGTGCCGGAAGATCCCATCGCGTTCAAGAACGTCGCGAAGGCGCATCAGTTGAAAATGCAGGGAC
This sequence comes from Nitrospira sp., assembly GCA_031420175.1. GTDB lineage: Bacteria > Nitrospirota > Nitrospiria > Nitrospirales > Nitrospiraceae > Palsa-1315. The sequence continues at coordinate 2,818 of JANOMG010000255.1, read as the reverse complement.
CGAAAATGTGCTTGCTGGTGGACGGCGATGATCGCCCGGGAGCGCTGGCCGACCTGACTGATCGACTTGGTTCAGCCAAGATCAACATGACCGCGGTGACCGGCCTCTGTGCCGGCCAGGGCCGCTTCGGCGCCATTCTCTGGGTCAATCCGCGGGATGTGAAAAAAGCAGCCAAAGTCTTCGGCATTGGACTGAGTTAGCGACGCACGCCCGCTACTCCGCCAAACACGGCCTGTCCACATGGAAGCGAAAAAGCGTCAGGAATCATTTCGCGTCCCTTGTCCGGAAAAAGAAAAGGGGTCGGGAGTCTTTGTTGAAGAACCTCGTCCGTGCGAGGCGGCCAGAAATTGCTTTCTCCCGCCTGCGGGCTTAGAATTTAAGCCACCTACAGGATTCGTGATGACGACTGTGAAGCCACCCCTCATTACCTCCACCCCTGACATTCTCGGCGGTACGCCCGTTTTTCGTGGGACGCGGGTGCCGGTGCAGACCCTCATCGAGTATTTGGAGGGAGGGCAGACAATCGATGAGTTCCTCGACGGATTTCCCACTGTCACGCGTGAGCAAGTGATCGCCTTCCTCGAAGAAGCCAAGGCCAGGATGCTGGCCGTCGCTTCGTGAAAATCCTTCTCGACGAGTGCATTGACCGTCGATTGGCCAAGGAGATCGAAGGCCATGAGGTGGTCACGGTTCCGCAGGCCGGCTGGTATCCAGAATGGAGAACTGCTCAGGCGTGCGTAAGAGCAGGTCGATGTCTTCGTCACGGTTGACCGCAACCTATCCTTTCAGCAGCGTCTCCCGCAGTTCACCATCGCCGTCATTGTTCTTCAGGGGCCGACCAATCGCTTGAAAGACTTTCGCCCCTTGGTGCCCCAACTCCACCGAATGTTACCGGTGGCTCTAAAAGGCCAAGTGACTTGGGTTAGCCTGTAGCGCGCTATGCTCGTCTCGTCTGCGCGCACTAGCTTGTACTCTTTCCGCCGATCCTTCCGTTCTCCAGGGATCTTTCACAGCTGCACGGTGACGGCTTTCACCTCGGTATACAGTTCCAGCGCGTCGTGGCCCATCTCGCGGCCCCACCCGGATTGCTTGTAGCCGCCGAATGGCAGTGCGGCGTCGAAGATGTTGTAGCAGTTGATCCACACCGACCCTGCACGCAGCTCGGCCGCGATGCGGTGGGCGTTGCCGACATCGCGGGTCCACACCGCCGCCGCCAGGCCGTAGATGGAGTCGTTTGCCGCCAGGAGCACCTCGTCTATTTCTGTAAACGGCACTGCGCAGACAACCGGCCCGAAGATTTCCTCCTGCATGATCTTCATTGTCTGCGTGGTGTTGACCAGCACGGTCGGCTCCACAAAGTAGCCCTTGGTGCCGAGCTTGTGCCCGCCGACCACCGCCGTGGCGCCCTCGGAGAGGCCCGACTCCAGATAGCCGAGTACCCGCCGTTGCTGCTCGTCCGACACCAGCGGACCCATTTGGGTGGCGAGATCCATCCCCGGCCCGACCTTGATCTTCTTCGCCTCCTCAGCTACGCCCGCCACCACCTTGTCGAAGATACCCTTTTCGACGAAGAGCCGGGAGCCTGCGCAGCAGCACTGGCCTTGGTTGAAAAAGATCGCGCTCGCGACTCCCGGGATGCTCGCCTCCAGATCGGCGTCCTTGCACACGATGTTGGGGGACTTCCCTCCGAGCTCCAGCGACACTTTTTTGAGATTCCCTGCCGCCGCCCGAAGGATCAGCTTTCCCACTTCGGTGGAGCCAGTGAAGGCCACCTTGTCCACGTCCGGGTGCGCCGCCAGTGCCGCGCCAGCGGTCTCCCCGTACCCGGGCACGATGTTGACCACCCCGTCCGGGAATCCCGCTTCGCAGATCAGCTCGCCGAGTCGTAGGGCCGACAGCGGCGTCTGCTCGGCAGGCTTCAGGACGATGGTGCAGCCCGCGGCCAGCGCCGGGCCTAGCTTCCATGCCGCCATGAGCAGCGGAAAGTTCCAGGGGATGATCTGGGCCACTACGCCGACCGGCTCGCGCAGCGTGTAGGCGAGATACCGGGCGCCGGGCGTGTAGGGCACCGAAAGAGGGATCGTGTGGCCTTCGATTTTGGTCGCCCAACCCGCCATGTATCGGAAGAGGTCCACGGCCAGCGGCACATCCGCCGCGCGGGCCACGCCGATAGGCTTTCCGTTGTCGAGCGACTCCAGTTGGGCGAATTCTTCTAGGTGAGATTCGACAAGGTCGGCGAGCTTCCAGATTAGTCGTCCACGCTCCGAGGCTGTGAGCATGCGCCACGGGCCACTCTCGAAGGCGTTCCGTGCAGCGGTGACCGCCCTGTCAACGTCGGCGCTGTGGCCTTCGGCCACTTGGGCTAGGACTTCGCCCGTGGCCGGGTTGTAGGTCGGGAAGGTCTTCCCCGACGCGGCGTCGAGCCATCTGCCGCCGATCAGCATTTTTCTGGGCGTGCTTAAAAAGGTTGTCACCTTTTGGTGAATCGGGATTTCCACCGTTACTGTGCTCATGGTGTTCCTCCTCTCCGGATGTCTATTGCGGTTATGTCAGATGCGTAGAACTAAGGGCAGAGACACCTCATTATACATAAACGGGAATACGGTGATGATCGCGAGAGGGTGGAGATAAAAAGGAGGGGGTGGAGTCTTTGCTTGAAAGATCCGTCGTCTCCGAGCTTCTCCGTCGAGCGTGATGGGAAGGGGATTTTCCGGGAGCGCGTTATGGCCAGGCGGCAGAGATTCGGCAGACCTGGCCCGCGACCAGCTATCAACCGAGCCTGTCATCTCCTCAAGGACTGTTTGATTCTATCTCCCGT
>JANOMG010000254.1:0-3321 GCA_031420175.1 Nitrospira sp. | reverse complement strand
GATACGGTGTGGCCCCATCAGCAGCCTGAAACCAACATCCTCATGCGGAAACCGTTAAGCCGAGCTCAATCTAGATTTTGCCAAGCCTCGGGATGATAGATAAGGAATTGATCGAGGCCGTTGAGAGAGACCTCGGTGGAGGTGGGGCCCTGTCAGATCAATTCAAAATGTCCATCCGATGCCGCCGGACACGATATGCGTCTGGAAATCGAGCTTGACCCGTTGGTTACCGGCGCCTTCACTGCCCCAACTGTAGTTAGTCACGAAATACTTGTACTCACCGAAGAGAAACAGTTGCTTCGTCACGAAGGCCCGTACCCCGCCGAGAAATTGGTAGGCAAACGCGAGATCCCACGATGTCCCCGAGAGACCGACGTTCCCGCTCTGGATGTTGGCATTGTAGAGTATCCCGGTTGAAGACCCAACTCCAGCACCGATGTAGGGCTGGATGGTCTCGTAAGGATACCACAGCATTAGGTTGTACATCGTCGTGATGGCAATCAGGCTGCCCTGCGCCTGCGTCGTGCCGGTCCCCGACGTGGTTCGGGGAGCCCGTACACTTCCGCCCAGACCGAAGACTTCAATCTCAGCACCTACGATGTTCTTTGTGAACCAAGGATAGATATCGAATTTGATCCCCGCGCCGATCGTCCCCCGTACATCGGTATTGGAAATCCGATTGCCGCCGACGGAGAGATCCTCATTTTGAGGAAAGAATCCGATCAGATGACCGCTCAACAAGAGGTCAACTTTTTTTCTCAGCCATCTTTTGCGGCGCGGAAGTCGATGGCTCACCCGTCTCTTGAGCAAAAGCTGGTCCCTGCCACATCGTAACCATCAACGAGAACACAACCATGCCGCGCAGCAGACGCCCCGTCATCGATCTTCTCTCCTTCTCGGACTCCACAAGAGCAGGTGATCTTCAGTCTGACTACTGGAGCGTAGCCCGAAGCCACCCGCGATTGTTGAGGAAAAATAAAAGATAAGGAGACGAATGAAATGAGCGCGGGAACGACGCCGGATTATGGTGTCGTCCGCGCGCTCAGAGAGAATCCTCTACTTAAGAGCAGGAGCCACTCCAGTGCCTTGCACGTGGAATATAAATCCGTTTCCAACGGGAGTCCAAAACCACCGTTCAGAGACTATGACATCGGCCAATCGAGTACTGCCAGATTTCTGCAGCGCGGACGTGTATGCCCTCTGAAAGCGATGGTTTTGATTGATGGGAATAACCCCAAATAGCATAAACCCGCCGCTGTGCCCGTCCGCAACTCCTGTCAATCTCTCATTCGGACCAGCAGGATCGGCCGGAATCCGCAACTGGCTAGAATGACAAGCCACCGTGGTAAGCAACAAAGCGGCACCAAGAAACAGGCTGACACGTTTCATGTATCCTCCTTTGTCCTCTGTTGATAGCCTAGGGGGATGTTACTTGTTCCCAACGGCGGTTCCCTGTACGGTAAAAATATATCCGCTTAAGACCAGAGCCCAGAACCATTTTTCAGAAACGGTGATGTCGGTCAGCCGGGTCCCTCCGCCTTTCTGGACCGCTTCCATGTATGCGTTCTCAAACCGAGTGTTTTGGATAATCGGAATAAATCCTAACAACATGATACCCGTGCTCGACCCCTCGGTTTGACCAAGCGATTTTTCATTCGGTCCTATGGATGCAGACGGCAGCTTCAACGGCGTCGATTGGCATGCCGCAGTTGCCATCAGCAGAAACACGCTAAGAACAATGTACGCTACCTTCATGTATCCCTCCTTACGAGTAGGATAGAGGTGCCAACACGATTAGGAAACATGGTGAATGGTCGCTATTGGCGAGGAACGCTACCATGAGCGTGATTTCCGGTCAAGCAACCTCCTTCGACGTCCGTCCTAGTCTGTCAATGGGTCGCAAGATTATCCGCGCACAACTAGCCATTGTTTTGCCTCTTGGGTATACTCCGCCCCAGCTTCGGGCCACAACATTCAGTGAGATCAGCCATGTCCTCAGCGGAATTGTCCACTCAAGCTGCAGCATCTATGACTGCTTGCGACGTCCTTGTCGTCGGAGGCGGTCCTGCAGGCTCGACCATTTCGGCCCTATTGGCGGAGCGAGGATGGAATGTGCACGTGTTGGAAAAGGATGCGCACCCGCGCTTTCATATTGGAGAATCGCTCCTCCCGCATTCGGTCCCGATATTGAGAAAGCTCGGCGTGCTGCCGGACATCGAAAAGATCGGCATCATCAAGTACGGCGCGGAAATGGTGTCGCACTACCATGGGCGATCACACATGTTCTATTTCGCCAAGGCCATCGATTCCTCCCAGCCCTACGCATTCGAGGTCAAACGATCCGAGTTTGACGCTATCTTGATGAAGAACGCGGTGGCAAAAGGCGCTCATATCCACGAAGGCCTGAAGGCCCAGCGCGTCGAGTTTCGTCCTGGATCGTCTTCAATCGTTCATGCCGAAGATCGGACCGGGCGCCCCGTCGCCTGGGAGGCGAAGTTCGTCGTGGATGCCAGCGGCCGCGATACGTTTCTTTCCGCACAACTGGGGGGGAAACATCGGAGCACCGCACACAACAGCGCGGCGATCTTCGGACACTTCGAAGGGGTGACTCGATTGCCCGGCGCCGACGAAGGGAACATCACGGTCGGCTGGCACGACCACGGGTGGTGCTGGCTGATTCCCTTCAAAGACGGCACGATGAGCGTGGGTGTCGTCTGTTGGCCCGACTATATTCGATCGCGACAGGCCCCGCTCGACCAATTTCTGCTGGATACCCTCGCCCTGATGCCGTCCATCGCTGAGCGGATGAAGCAGGCCAAGCTCATGACCGAGGTCTACGCCGCCGCAAATTTTGCCTACCGTAGAGAAACCATGTCCGGCGAGGGCTATCTCATGATAGGCGACGCGTTCGCCTTCATCGACCCCATGTTCTCCAGCGGTGTCCACCTGGCCTTGAACAGCGCGATGATGGGAGCCGACGTCGTCGAGGCCTATCTGCGGCACTCCCCGGAATATAGGCCGAAACTTCGCGAATTCAACCGCACCGTGCGGCGGGGGATCGATACATTTTCCTGGTTCATCCATCGATTCACTCAACCGGCCTTTCGGGACCTGTTCATGTCGACACGGAAACCCCTCAAGATGGAACAGGCCGTCCTCTCACTCTTAGCCGGTGATGTCTTTACCCAATCACGGGCGCGGCTGCCGCTTTTCTACTTTAAAGTTGCCTACTACATTACCTATGTGCTCATTTGGAAACAAAATAGAGCCGCGGCTCGTCGTCGCAAACAAGGGCTCCAGACCACCGTCACCAACCTGAAG